>USLX01000001.1 GCA_900555665.1 uncultured Eubacteriales bacterium
CGCAGCCCTCTTCCAGATAGGGCTGCACGCTCTCCCAAGCAGCCTTCTCCACCAGCGCGATCATGGCGGGGGTGGCGTACACCTGCAGCGCGCCGCTGCCCATGGTGGCGGCGGTGTTCTTTTCTGTTACCAGGCACTCGGCCTGGCCCTTAATGCCCACATTCAGCATAGCGTTTTCCTTTTCTGCCGCAAAGCGGTCTTGGTTGGCGGCGGCCGCTGGGCTGCCGCATGAATTGCGTTCCGGTTCGGGCCGCTTTCCCACAGGCGGCCCGTTCCGAGTATAGTACGAAACGCTCTGCCGCGCAAGGGGAAAGTCGATTACTCCTCGTCCGATTCGGTCACAGGCTCCGCCGCATCCGGCTGCTCGATGGGGGCCTGGGCGTTCTCCTCGTCCCGCTCGCTGCGGGCCACGGTAACCACCCGGTCGCTCTCGGCCAGGCGCATGACCCGCACGCCGCTGCCGTAACGGCTCTGCACGTTGATGTCCGCCGCGTGCATCCGGATCAGGATGCCCTCCTGGCTGATGAGGATCACATCGTCGTCGTCGTCCAGGATCTTCACGCCGGCCACGCTGCCCTGGGCGTAGTTGCGGATGCCCTTGCCGCCGCGGCTTTGCAGGCGGTAGTCACTCAGCTGGCTGCGGCGGCCCTTGCCGCCCTCGGTCACGGTGAACACTGTGGCGCCCTCGCGGGCCACGCCGGCGCCCACCACATAGTCGCCCTCGGCCAGGTTGATGGCGCGCACGCCATGGCTGGTGCGGCCCACGCTGCGGGCATCGCTCTCGGCAAAGCGGATGGCCTGGCCGTCGTGGGTGGCCAGCACCAGTTCGTCCTCGCCGCTGGTGATGTGGGTCCAGGCCAGGGCGTCGCCCTCGTACAGGCTCACCGCATTCAGGCCGCCGCGGCGGATGTTGGCATATTCGGCCAGGGCGGTGCGCTTGATAAGGCCGTTTTTGGTGATCATGGTCAGGTAGCCGTCCTGGCTGCCGTCCGGCTGACGCAGCATGGTGGTGATCTTCTCACCCTCCTGCAGCTGCAGCAGGTTCACAATGTTGGTGCCCTTGCTGGTGCGGCTGCCCTCGTAGATCTGGTAGCCCTTCAGGCGGAACACCCGGCCCGTGTTGGTGACAAACAGCATATGGTCGTGGGTGGAACCGATGAACAGCTCCTCCACAAAGTCCTCTTCCTTGGTGGCCATGCTGGAAATGCCGCCGCCGTGGATCAGGCTGGCGGCCAGCGTACCCTCGGGCAGGTGGAAGCCCAGCACAAGCACCCGGGGCAGATCCAGCGGCGAGGCCCCCTGCACCAGCAGCGCCACCGCGCAGGCGGCGATGATGCTCTACCGGCTGCTCGTCACCGGCGCATAAGGCGCATCGGACGCGGAAAATTGAATAAAAACACAGCCACCGGCCTGCCGGTGGTTGTGTTTTTATGTTTTTTATTTGTTCAGGAGCTCGCAGAAGCGCATGAGGATCGTGGCGACCTCGGCGCGGGAGGCGTTCGCCTGCGGGCGGAGCTGGCCGTTCGAGCCCTGAATCAGGCCCTGGCCGACGGCCCACTGCATCGCGGAGACGGCCCACGCACTGATGTCGGAAGCGTCCGTAAACTGCGTCAGATTCTCAGAGAGCGTGACTGCTTCGAGGCCGTTTTTCACGGCATAGCGGAAGAGCATCGTCACAAGCTGCTCGCGCGTGATCGCGCCGGTCATATTCGTGCCGTCGGAGATTTCGTACTCCATCGCCCAGCGCTGCCCGGCCTGATACCACGGCGTGCCGGACGTGTTCTTGCCGTCGAGGCGGGCGAGAATCGTGACGATCATGCCGCGCGTCGTGGCCGCTTCGGGGGAGAATTCGCCCTCGCCGGTGCCATTCATCAGGCCCTTGTCGACCGCGTAGTTGACCGCGGAAGCGTACCAGGCGTTGCCCGCAACGTCCGTAAACTTGGTCTTACCCGCGTCGGGATTGAACGGAAGCTGTGCCGGGGCCGAGGGGGTAACGGGGATGACGGGCGCGGGAGGCGGCGCGACGATTTGGAACGTAGCCGTGCCGACGACTGCGTCGCCGACCTTGACAGTGGCTGTCGCTGTGCCGACGTTGATGTTGTTCACATATTCGACCGTGAAGCCCTCAGTGATGGTCTGTCCGTTTGCCGTGACCTCAACAGCAGGCGTCAGCGGCAGACCCGTGTAGGTCTGGTCCGCGATGACAGGGTTGATCGAATAGAAAGCCCCGTCGATCATCACGCTGATCGTCACATCGACTTTTGCAAATGTTGTGCCGTCATACTGGGCCTTGATTGTGGCCTTCTGTCCGACCGAGCCGATTGCTTTGATCTTGCCGCTCTCGTCGACCGTAACGGCGCTCTCATTGGTGCTGAGATAGGTGACAGTCGGGCAGGTCTTGCCTTCCGGCGTTTCGAATGTCAGCATGGCTTGTTCAGTATTCTGTCCCATGTTCCCATTCGCCGCCACTGTATATTTTGTACCCGCATTTATGAGATTTTGATTGCCCTGATATGCATTATCAATTTTAAGTTCCTTCGGATACAGTGCGCGTTCAAGCAATTTGGCACTTCCAAATGCGTAGTTATTGATTTCGGAAACGCCCGTACCGATCACGATTGTTTTCAGGCCGCCTAAGGAATTCGAAAACAAGCTCATGCTGTTTTCAGCCGGGGCAGTACCTACTACGATCGTTTCCAATGTGTGCGTCGTATCCGTGTTATTAAATGTAAAGATGTGATATCCACTCGCATCCTCTGACTTCTCAAATTGAATTTCAGAGAGGGGAATCCGAATCGTCTGAACACCAGTATCCTGATAAAACGCAGCATAACCAATGGTCATACTTCCTTCATGAAGTGTGATTTCTGAGATATGCGGGCATTCTGCAAATGCATAAGTATCGATTTTTTTCAGAGAATCCGGGAATGTCAACTCACCGCTGATGCCTGACCCTTTAAAAGCGGAACTACCGATTGTTTCCAAACCTTGTCCAAAAGTCACGGTTGCCAACTGCTTGCAATTCTCAAATGCGCGGTCGCCGATTGTCTTCACGCTGTCCGAAAAAGAAACAGAAGTAAATTTCAGTCCCTTGAATATAGCAGCCGGGAACTCCTCGATCTGCGCTTGGAAGTCCAGTTTCCCATTAAAGCCCGTGCTTGCAAAGGCGTTCTCGCCAATCGTCGTTACAGACGCAGGAATAACAAGATCGCCCGTCATTGTAGCGCATTTATAAAAAGCAGATACACCAATCTCTTTTACACTGTTTCCAAGGTTCAGCGAAGTGAAACCGGTTCCCTCAAATGCAGACCGCCCAATGGTCTGCACACTATCCGGAATCACTAATTCGCCGGTGACTTTAGCACAGCCATTCATCGCAAAGTCATTGATAGTCGTGACCGTGCTCGGAATGGTAAAATCACCAGCGCAGTCCTGCGACACCTGATAGAGTGTGGTCTTGTTCTTGCTGTAAAGGACTTTGCCGCCTCCCTCGCTGCAAAGATACGGGCTGTTTGCGTCAACATTGACAACAAATGTACCATAAAAGGCAGTCGCACCAAGCTCCCGCACACTGGCCGGAAGCGTGGTCTCGATGGTATTACAGTTCCAGAACGCATTCGTGCCAATGGAAATGACCGTAGCGGGGATTTTCACTTCAGTAACACTTGCCTGTAAAAATGCATTATTGCCAATATGCGTCAGGCCATTCGGAAGGACGATCGTATTGATCTTCTCGCGATCAGCTTTGTTTGTTCCAAGCGCCGTATGCCAAGGCGCTTTGCCGACAGCATAATCCGCCATATCGCCAGAACCGGAGATGGTCAGGGTGTAGGTCGCGCCATCTTCGTGCTGTGTCAGCGTCCATGTGAGGGCGTCGCCGCAGGAGCCAGTGACCGGGTCAGCCGCCAGGGCCGTGGCGGGCAGCAGCGCCAGCAGCATCACCAATGTCAGAAGACACGCCAAAAGTCGTTTTTTCATGACTGTTTCCTCCATGATGTATGAATTTGCTCCATGCACGTGCATGGAAAGAGGGCCATGGCCCTCTTTATTACCACCTGTATTTTACCATATCTGGATGTTGCTATCAATAGATTTTTTGCTTTTCTACGCAAAAAATGCGGGGGAAAGGGAGCGGGGGAGGCGGGCGAAGTGCCGCGGAAGACCGAGGGCCTTAATCCCCTCAGTCGCGGCAAGCCGCGCCAAATGCCTGCGGGCATTCCGGGGCGCGGCTCTGACATGCCACCGGCATGTCATTCACTCCCGCGCCCCCGCTTCGCGGCCCCTTGATGCAATCGAGGGGAGCCTTTGTCCGCTGCGGCGGGGTTCTCCCCCTGTCTGCGCGGAGCGCAGACAGCCCCCTCTTGGTAGAGGGGGCCTTTCTATGGGGTTATTCGAGCTCGAAGGCGCCGGTATAGAGTTGGTAATAGGTGCCGTGCTGGGCGATGAGGTCGTCGTGCGTGCCGCGCTCGATGATGCGTCCGTGGTCGAGGACCATGATTGCGTCGCTGTTGCGGACCGTGGACAGGCGGTGCGCGATGACAAAGACCGTCCGGCCCTTCATCAGCGCATCCATGCCGCGCTGGACGAGCGATTCGGTGCGCGTGTCGATGGAACTGGTTGCCTCGTCGAGAATCATGACCGGGGGATCGGCAACGGCCGCGCGCGCGATGGAGAGCAGCTGCCGCTGACCCTGCGAGAGGTTCGCGCCGTTGGACGTCAGCATTGTATTGTAGCCCTCGGGCAGGCGCGTGATGAAATCGTGCGCGTTGGCGAGCTTGGCGGCGTTGATGCAGTCTTCATCGCTGGCGTCGAGCTTGCCGTAGCGAATGTTGTCCATGACCGTGCCGGTGAAGAGGTTGACGTCCTGCAGGACGATGCCGAGCGAGTGGCGCAGATCGGCCTTTTTGATGCGGTTGATGTTGACGCCGTCATATTTGATCTTGCCGTCGGCGATGTCGTAGAAGCGGTTGATGAGGTTTGTGATGGTCGTCTTGCCCGCGCCGGTCGCGCCGACGAAGGCCAGCTTCTGGCCGGGTTCGGCGTAAAGCGAGATATCATGCAGGACGGTTTTATCCGGCTCATAGCCAAAATCAACCCCGAAGAAGCGGACGTCGCCGCGCAGCTCCATGAGGGTGATTTGCCCATCGCGGGGCGGATATTTCCAGGCCCACGTCCCGGTACGCTCGGCACACTCGGTCAGGCTGCCGTCCGCGTTTTTGCGGCAGCGGACGAGCGTGACGTCGCCGTCGTCGGTTTCGGGCTGTTCGTCGAGCAGCTCGAAGATCCGCCCTGCGCCGGCGATGGCCATGACAACCGCGTTGATCTGGTCGGAGACGCGGGAGATATTGCCCGTGAACTGCTTCGTCATGCCGAGGAACGACGCAATGACCGGGATGGAGAGCACGCCGACGAGCGTGCCGGTGTGGAAGAGGGTTTCAAAGGAAAGATTCGGCACGGAGCCGCCCGAGCAGACCAGCAGGCCGCCGACAAAGGCCGTGAGCGTATAGAGGATGTTGCCGATGTTGTTCATGATGGGCATGAAGATGTTCGCAAAGCGGTTGGCATTGCGGGAATCCTGGAAGAGCTGGTCATTGAGGCGGTCAAAATCGGCCTCTGCGGCCTGTTCGTGGCAGAAGACCTGCACGACCTTCTGGCCGTTCATCATCTCTTCAATATATCCTTCGGCTTTGGCAAGCGACTTTTGCTGCCGGACGAAGAAGGAGGCGGATTTGCCGCCGATGGACTTCGTCACGCGCGTCATTGCGAAAATGCCGAGCAGCACGATCAGCATCAGCGGGACGGAATAGTAGAGCATGATGAAGATCAGGCCGATGCACATGAGCCCCGAGGAGAACAGCTGCGGCAGGCTCTGCGAGATGAGCTGGCGGAGCGTGTCGGTATCGTTGGTGTAGTAGCTCATGATGTCGCCGCGCGAGTTCTGGTCGAAATAGCGGATGGGGAGCGTCTGCATCTTCGAGAACATGCGGGTACGGGTGTTGTGCAGGAAGCCCTGCGTGACGTCCGCCATCAGCTGCGTATAGACGCCCGCGCAGACGACGCTGACAGAGTAGAGCAGAACCATCAGGAGGACGGCCTGAATCATGTTCGGCAGGATCGCGTCCCAGCCGGTGGTGAGGCCGGTCTCGATGTAGCTTGTGATGGTCTTGACGAAGATCGTCGGCGTGATGCCGATGACGGCGTTGAGCGCGATGCAGACCACAACGGCCGTCAGCTTGCCGGGATAGTCGTGGAAGAGCATGCCCATCAGGCGGCGGAAGGCCTTCCCGTCGACCTTCTGCCCGCCTGCGAAGCCGCGCGGGCCGCCCTTGCGGGGCATTCTGTTATTCGCCATCGTCCGCGCCTCCTCTCGTCTGGGATTCATAGACCTCGCGGTAGATCTGGTTCGTTTGCAGCAGCGCCTCGTGCGTGCCAAGGCCGTCGATGCGGCCGTTTTCCATCACGACGATCAGGTCTGCGTCCTGCACGGACGCGATGCGCTGCGCGATGATGATCTTCGTCGTCTCGGGGATCTCGGTGGCAAACGCCTGTCGGATGAGGGCGTCCGTCTTCGTGTCGACGGCGGATGTCGAATCGTCCAGGATCAGCACCTTCGGCTTTTTCAGCAGCGCCCGCGCGATGCACAGCCGCTGCTTCTGTCCGCCGGAGACGTTCGTGCCGCCCTGTTCGATGTAGGTGTCGTAGCCATCGGGGAAGGAACGGACAAAGTCGTCCGCCTGCGCGAGGCGGCAGGCGCGGACAAGGTCGTCATCGGTCGCGTCCGGGTCGCCCCAGCGGAGGTTCTCTTTGATCGTGCCGGAGAAGAGCACATTCTTTTGCAGTACCACGGCTACCTGATTGCGAAGCGCCTCAATGTCGTACTCGCGCACGTCATGCCCGCCGACGCGGACCGAGCCTTCGGTTGCATCGTAGAGGCGGGAGATGAGCTGGATGAGGCTCGTCTTGGAAGAGCCGGTGCCGCCAAGGATACCGACGGTTGCGCCGGAGGGGATATGCAGGTCGATGTCTTCCAACGCCATACGCTCGGCTTTGGCGGAGTATCTGAAGCTGACGTGCTCAAAATCGACTGCGCCGTTTGCAACCTCCAGAAGCGGAGCGGCGGGATTTTGAAGGTCGGATTCTGTGTCCAGCACTTCGGCGATACGCTTGGCCGAGGCCGAGGCCATTGTCACCATGACAAAGATCATCGAGAGCATCATCAGGCTCATCAGGATGGACATGGAGTAGGTGATCATACTGGTCAGCGTGCCGACGTTGAGATAGGTGCCGCCGGACTGGACAATGAGCTTGGCAGCAAAATAGCAGATCAGGATGCGCGACATGTAGACGCAGAACTGCATGAGCGGTGTATTCGTGGCGAGAATTTTTTCGGCCTTCAGGAAATCCTTGCGGACATCGTCGGAGGCGGCGGTGAATTTTTCTGTCTCATAGTCTTCGCGTACGAAGCTCTTTACCACGCGCATAGCCTGGACGTTTTCCTGCACGGAGTTATTCAGCCGGTCGTACTTTTTAAAAACGGCCTTGAACAGCGGCATGGCAAACTTCATCATGAGAATCAGACCGAAGCCGAGGATCGGGATGGCTGCGGCAAAGATGAAGGCAAGCTGCTTGCCGACCTTGATGGACATGATGACCGAAAAGATGAGCATCAGCGGCGCACGGACGGCCGTGCGAATGATCATCATAAATGCTTGCTGCACGTTGGAGACGTCGGTCGTCAGGCGAGTGACGAGAGAGGACGTCGAAAATTGGTCGATGTTGGCGAAGGAAAAGCTCTGTACGCGGTAAAACAGATCATGCCGGAGATTTTTTGCAAAGCCCGTCGATGCGGCGGCGCAGAACCAGCCGGAAGCCATGCCGAAGCCGAGGGACAAAAAGGCCAGCACCAGCAGGCGGATGCCGTAGTGAAAAATGACGTCGCGGCTGCATCCGGCCTGGATTTGGTTGACAAGCTGCGCGGTGTAGAGCGGGATGATGCACTCGCATACCACTTCGCCGATCATCAAAAGCGGCGTCAGGATCGTGTCGCGCCGGTATTCCCGGATGCAGGCGGCCAGACGTTTGATCATGGGATTTCTACCTCCTTACCTTCCGAGAGATTGACAATGGCCCGGTCGAGCAGGGTGAGCAGAGATTGCACCTCGTCGGGGGAAAAGCCCTGCAGGGTCTGCTGCTCCAAGTCGTGAAAGACCTGATGGATCTCTTTGTGGCACTGTTCGGCGCGCACGGTGGGCTCGATGCGCTTGCAGCGCCGGTCGTCCGGATCCGGTGAGCAGACGATAAAGCCCTTTGCCTCCAGCCGGGCCAGCAGACCGGACACCGTCGGGTGCGTCAGGTGGAAGCGCTGCTCAAGATCCTTTGGATAGACGACCTCGCCGCGATGCTCCTCCAGATAGCGCAGGACATAGGACTGCATGGCCGTGAGATCCATGGCGGTGAATTTCTGGTCGACGCGCTGTTTGCCCGCCTGATCGAGCAGGCGGAAGCGCCGGAATAGAAACAGATTTTCTTCCATTGCGGATACCTCAAACAAAAAAGTAGCGTGCGACGTATTTTAGGTCGCACGCTACATTTTAGCAGATTCCCCGGAAAATGCAAGGGGGAAGCATGAAGTTTTTGCACAAGAAATATCAACATATTTTGTGTAAAATCACGATTACGGAAGCAGCATCCGATAGAGTGCGCGGGGAGAGATGGTGTTGCGGGAGAAAATACGCTGCAGCAGGCGAAGGTTTTCCTCGGAGTGCTCCACCTCTTTGCAATAGAGACTGACCACGGGCTGCAGCTCATCCGGTGTCAGTGCGCCCGCCGCGCCGCAGAGATAGCGGAGCGAGAGGAGATGAAAGATGCAGCTCTCGGCCCGGGGCAGCAGCTGCCCGTCGTTTACGGCCTTGAGCACATAGCGGAAGAGGAAATAGACCAGAAGGTTTTCTGCCTGCAGAGGGAAGCGGGTGTCGAAGCTGTCCGGCGGCTCGGCGTGGTTGGCACGGTCGAGAAGCCAAGGGAAGCGGGTCGTCAGATGTTCCATGTTGCGCAGCACCATCCAGCAGGGGAAAAACGGTGCCCGGGGGCGCATCCGCCGCCGCACGAGGGCCAGCTGGCGCGGTGAAAGTGCTTCAAATTCACGGCAGAGCGCGGGGATGGGGCCGTAGTGCGCGGCGTCCAGCAGGGGCTGTACGCGCTCTGCGAGGCGGAGGATGAGGCCAAGACGGTCCGGCAAGGCAAGCGACCGGGTTTGCGCCAAACGGATCATGGCCGTGCGCACCCGCCGGAGGGCGAGATAGAGCGCGGGATCGAGGTCGTTCGGTGTGACGGGTGCGTCCAGCTCGGTTTCCGTCAGGTGCAGCGGCGACGTGTGGGACAAAAGCAGACGGGCCGCGCCGGGACAGGAGAGCGCGAGCGTCAGCTCCCGCGTCGCACCGTATTCCTCCCAAAAGCGGGGGTGCGTCCGGCAGGTGCGGCAGAGGGCTTCTTCGCCGCAGGCGCACTGGATGGGGCAGAGCCCATCCGGGCGCAGCAGCGCGCAGTGTCCGTCTACCAGCCGCCACACGGCCTCTCCCTCGGGGGTGACGGTGATGGCAGCGCGCACCTGCTCACCGAGCGGGCCGGGAAGCGCGCGGTAACGGGCGACGTCGGCCTCGTCCAGAATGATCTCCCAATCCTTGCAGCAGGTGTCCGGGCAGGCTCCGGCCAGACACGAAAACTGCGCGGTATAGTCCAGTGAGACCTGCTTCATGGTAATTCCTCCGTTTCAGTTTGATAAAAATATAAGGTTTTATGTAAATTGCCAAATTGCCTTTCCGGCCGCCGTGTGCTATACTGTCCAAGCACGCAAAAAAAGTCGAATATAGGAGCTTTCCATGAAAAAACTAAAACAAACCTATCTTCATAGCGCGCGTATTCAGGGTGCGGTGCTGTTGATGCTGATGATTGTGGGGTCCATCTGGGATCTGCCGATTTCAAAATTTCTCTATCCGGGGCGCGAGAGCAGCTTTGGGCAATTTTTCGCCGCGTTTGGCGAGCTCCCGGCGTTTCTTGCGATGACAAGCGCGGGGATTTTGCTCTTTGTCCATCGCAAGCGGCTGCGCAGAAGCTGGAATGTGCTGTTTATCGCGGCATCTGCCGTGTTGGTGCTGGGCGGCGTGGTTCTTTCCATCCATGAGGCGCGGGATAACGTTCCGGCGATGCCTGTTTGGGTGGCGGCGCTGGTGACGGTGTTTGCTGCGGCACTGGTCGGGGGGCTGCTTCTGCTTGCAACCAAGGGTTGCCAGACGAAGACGCTGCTTCGCTTTATCTTCGCGCTGGCCTTCGTCTCGATTGGGACGATGTTCCTCATCAACATGATTAAGATTCCATGGGGGCGGCCGCGGATGCGGCTGATCCTCTCAACGGGAAATGAGAGTTACTTCCAGCCCTGGTGGAAGCTTGGCAGCGGATTGAAGGCCAAGCTCATTGCCGAGGGCGTTGCGCCGGATGAGTTCCGTTCGTTTCCCTCGGGGCATACGGGCTGCGCGGCCTGCGGCATGCTGGCCATTTTGCTGCCCACAGTCTGCAAGTGCCTGCGCGGGAAGGAGCGGGTCTGCCTGATCGCCGGTGCGGTCTGGACGGCGGCGGTTGCCTTCTCCCGGCTGATGATGGGCGCACACTTTCTCACCGATGTGACTGCCGCGACGGCCATTACGCTCGGTGCTGCGTGGCTCGGGATCTGGCTCTGTTATTTCAACGGCAAGTTTTTCCGCACGGTTTGGGGGCTGCTTGCAGAGCCCGGCGCGAACAATAAAAATTCGGAAACCTGAGGGTTTCCGAATTTTTTATGCGACGAGGAAAGACCTCTCTCCCCGCAGGCCGCTGCGCGGCCCCTGGGCGCAGACAAGGGGAGCTGTTTGCGGAGGATTCATTGTGCAGCCAATGTGGCTTTGCGTTTGCGCAGACCTTCGAGCAGGATACGGTGCGCCCGGTCGCCAACCTCGACGGTTCGCTGCTCCGCAAATTGCTCCGGCGGGATGACATCCAGAACGTCGAGATAGACGTCGGTATGCCGGCGGAACATGTTTTTCAGGATGGCCTTGGAGTTGACCAGCGCACAGATCACAATCGGCACCTGCGCCTTCTGTGCGACCTTAAACGCGCCGTTGCGGAAGGGGAGCAGATCCTCCTCGGTGCGGTTTGTGCCGCCCTCGGGGAAGACGGCAATGGAGCATTTATCCTCTTTGATAAACTGGATGGCCTTGAGAATGGCCTTGAGCGCTTCGCGGTCGTTTTCCCGGTCGAGCGGGAGGCAGAGCACCTCGCGCATGATCTGCGCGACAACGAAGATGGAAAAGCTCTCTTTTTTCGCGAGAAACGCCAGATCTGCCCACGGCATGGCATAGTAATAGATGAGCGGGTCAAAGGCAAAGGCGTGGTTGGAGATCAGCATGAAGCGGCTCTTCCGGGGAACCTTTTCCAGTCCCGTGACGTGGACATGCACGCCGCCGAGGAACAGCGCCAGACGGCAGAACTGGTTGAGCATGAAGCGAAAGTATGCGCTTGGCTTTTCTACCAACTTCTTCGGGTCGACAAACAGCGTCGACACAACGAGTATCAGCAGAAACAGCAAAACCAACCCGAGCAGCAGCCCGGCCGTCAGCAGCGGAAACTGCCACAGGCAGGCCAGCGCCGAAAATCCGTTGATTGCATATTGAATTCCCGTGGCCCCCAAGAGGCTCACAGCAAGCAGCACATAGAACAAATCCGACCCAGCTTTCCGGGGCGGTGCCGCGGCGTGCGGCACCGCCTAATTCTTAAAATCTTTTTAATATTATACAGAGTTTTTCAGGAAAGGGAAGAGGGAAAAACGGGTTCTTAAAAAGTTTACATCTTTTTCATGCGGCCCGGGAGTTCGCTGACTACCGCCGCACCGAGAATGCAGACCGCACCGAGGATTTCAAAGCCGTCAAGCCGCTCGTGGAGCACGAGCGCAGAGAGCAGAACGGCAGTGACGGGGTCGAGATAGCTCAGGATCGCAAGCGTCTGCGCCGGGAGATAGGCCATCGAGCCAAAATAGAGGCTATAGGCGACACCGGTATGCACGACGCCGAGAATCAGCAGCAGCCCGAGCTGTCCGCCCGTGATATGTAGACCGACAAAATCTCCGTGCAGGATGCAGTACGGGAGGAGGACGAGCGTCGTGATGAACAGCTGCACAAGCGTGCGGTCGTAGGCGGAGGATGTCGCGAAGCTGTTTGTTGCTGAGGACGATGCAGCCGTAGAGCACGGCCGTCAGCAGGCCAAACAGGATGCCCTTTGCCTCGCCGGCGTCGGGAAGACCACTGCCTGCCACGCCGGAGACGAAGACCATGCCGACGAGCGCCACGCCGATGCAGCAAAGCTTGCGCGCGGTGAGCCGTTCGTGCATCAAAATCGCCGCACCGAAGACGATGATAATCGGGTTGAGGTAGGTGCAGAGCGTCGCAACGGCGACGCTGGTATACCGGTAAGCTTCGAAGAGCGTCACCCAGTTGAGCCCCAGCAGCACGCCTGCGATGAGCAGTGGCTTCCAGTTGCGCCGGATGGCGGAAAAGTCGATCTTTTGCCGCTTGACGGTGAGCAGAAGGAGCAGAAAGAGCGTACCGATGCTGCTTCGAGCGAGGGCCACGAGCGCCGAGGGCTGCGCGGCATAGCGGACGAACACGCCGAGCGTGCCGTAGATCAGGATTGCCGATAAAAAGGCGAGCTTTGCGGTTTTGGGACTGTTCATGGGAAGCCCTCCGTGGGAAATTTGTGGGGATGGGCAAAAGTATGTAGGGGCGGGCATTGCCCGCACGAAAGGCCCCCTCTACGAAGAGGGGGCTGGCATGCGAAGCATGACGGGGGGAGAATCCCCGCCGCAGCGGCTTGCCTCCCCTTATGAAAGGGGAGGCTTTGGCGGGCGGGCATTGCCCGCCCGCAGGGCCGCTGAAAACGGCGCGCCACCAGCGGTGACGCGCCACGCTTATTTTAGTACATCGGATGCTTGGCTGTCAAGGCCGCGACAGTCTCTTCGACTTTCAGGCGGTTTGCTTCGAAATCGTCGGCAATCAGGCGGATGCACTCGGCGATGATGGGCATATCCTCTACGGTGAAGCCGCGGGTCGTGGCGGCGGGCGTGCCGATGCGGACACCGCTGGTCAGGCTGGGCTTCTGCGGGTCGTTCGGGATGGCGTTTTTGTTGATTGTGATGTGAACCTCGTCGAGCTTGTCCTGCAGCTCTTTGCCCGTGACGCCGCGGCTGCGCAGGTCGACGAGCATGAGATGGTTGTCCGTGCCGCCGGAGACGAGGTCGAAGCCGTTTGCAACAAGCGCCTCGGCCAGTGCGGCGGCGTTTTTGCGAACGTTCTGCGCGTAGGTCCGAAACTCGGGAGCCATGGCCTCCTTGAGGCAGATCGCCTTGGCGGCGATGACGTGCATGAGCGGGCCGCCCTGCATGCCGGGGAAGACGGCGCTGTTGATCTTCTTGGCGAACTCCTCGCGCGCGAGGATCATGCCGCCGCGCGGGCCGCGGAGCGTCTTATGCGTGGTGGTGGTGACGATGTCGGCGTAGGGAACGGGACTCATGTGCTCGCCGCCCGCGACGAGACCGGCGATGTGCGCCATGTCGACCATCAAAAGTGCGCCATAGCGGTGCGCGATCTCGGCAAAGGTCTTGAAATCGATGGCGCGCGGATAGGCCGACGCGCCCGCGACGACGAGCTTCGGCTGGTGCGTGCGGATCACGTCCTCGACCTCATTGAAGTCGATGCGGCCCGTCTCGGCGTTGACGCCGTAGGAGAAGCTGTTGTAGATCTTGCCGGACAGGTTGACCTTGGCGCCGTGCGTCAGGTGGCCGCCGTTGGCAAGATCCATGCCGACGATCGTATCGCCCGGCTGGAGCACGGCCATATAGGCCGCGAGGTTGGCCTGTGCGCCAGAGTGCGGCTGCACGTTGGCGTATTCTGCGCCGAAAAGCTGCTTGGCACGGTCAATGGCGATCTGCTCGATCACGTCGACATCTTCGCAGCCGCCGTAATACCGCTTGCCGGGATAGCCTTCGGCGTATTTGTTGGTCAGCACGCTCCCCATCGCCGCGATGACCGCCGGGGAGGCGATGTTCTCCGATGCGATCAACTCGATGTTTCGCTGCTGGCGGTGGTATTCCGCTTGCATCTGCGAGGCAATCTCCGGGTCAAACTGTACAAGATAGTCCATTGAATTTTCCAGAATGTTCGACATGACGTGTGTTCCTTTCTGCATGAAAAAATGAGCAAACCGTCTCCGGTTTGCTCATTGGTATTCCACGCGAATAGGCTGCGCTTCGTACTCTGTCCGTTTGCCTGAGAGATTCGGCTTTCGCCTTGCACCTTCGGCACTCAATTCAATGAGTTCTCCAGAGACTCCTCCGATCCCCAGTCCGCGCTGCGTTCTGAGAACCATCCAAGGGGTACTTTATTGATTTAGCGTTAGTATACCCATGTTTTCGACAAAAGTCAAGCAGAATAATTGTGAGTTTTTCTGAAAATACATCAGGCCTCATGCCCGCCGGGCCGGAGACCGCGGCGGATGGCATCGCGTTCCTGGGTAAGCTGCTCGCGGAGCTCGAGCGAGTTCCAGTCGCGGTTCGTGTCGGTTAAGACGGCCTTAAGCGTCACGGGCGGGAGGCCGGCGGATTTCCAGCTCTGCAAAAAGCGGGAGAGCAGCGTCTCCGGGAAGTGGGCGAAGAGGATCATTTCCTCGGAAAAGCCTGCGCCGTCGTAGAGAGACTCCATGCTGCCGCACTCGCCGGTGAAGCTGCCGAGAGGCTGGAGATATTGCCAGGTTTCGATGGGAATGACACGGATGCCGGATTTCATCGCGAGCATCCGCGCCTTTGCCGCCTTTTTGGCGGGCAGGCGCCAGGTCAGGAGCGTGGGCGTCATGTGCGGGCCTCCTTCCTCAAAAAGCCGAAGTAAGCAATCAGGCCCGCGATGGACCAAAACCAGGCCATCATATAGGGCTCTTCAAAGATGTTCTCAAAGAAGCAGTGGACAATCACGCCGCAGAGGCCCGCGAACATGCCGGCGCAGAGCGGGAAGAGCCGGTCAAGCCCAGCCTTGAAGTCCTGCGCCTTGCGGGAAAGCGCCCGGCAGGCTGCGCCGAGGAAGCCGAGCAGCATCAGGCAGAACGCGGCGAGGCCGCAGTAGCCCATCTCGACCATGGTTTTGAGGAAATAGTTGTCGACGTAGAAATAGTCGGTATGGTCGAGTACCTGATTCTGCATGGCGACGGCACCGCCGAACATCCCTTCGCCCACGCCGACCCACGGATTTCCGGAATAAAACAGGTTCAGCGCATTGAGCTTGCGCCCCGCGCGGCCGCCGCTGGTGTTGGCGGCGGTGAAATCGTCAGTAAAGAGGAAGCCGATGCGCGTCCGCACGAACGGCACGAAGCAGGCTCCCACACCCGCCACCACGAGCAGGGCCAGCAGCCGCCGGTCGACGAGCAGGACGAAAATGACAACGGCAATCGCCATCGCGACCCAGGAGGCGCGCGACATCGTAAACAGGCACGCAAAGCACATCAGGATCGTGCCGATCCATGCCGCGATCTTCCATTTCGTGGCCTTGACGTAGTAAGCAAGGCCCGCACACATCGGCACAACCATGACCATAAAGTCCCCCATGATGTTGGGGCTGCCGAAGATGGAATAGACACGGGTACGGACGGCGGTTTCGGTATGGGTCATCCAGCTGGACGGGATGGGCACGGCGACGATATACTGGTAGATGCCGTGCAGGGCCAGAATTATGCCGAGGCCGACAAGCGCGCCGTAGAGGCGCATGGCGTCGCGGTCATCCCGGAGGATGCGCGTGACGATAAAGAACCAAAGCAGATACTGGCACGAAGCGCGGAAACCGGAAACCTGGATGGAGAAGAACGGCGCATTGATGTTCATGAGCACGAAGCCGGCGGTCAGAAACAGCAAAATCCCGCAGTCCATCGGCGTGGTGCGGGCGGCAAGGGGCGATTTTGCCTCGACACGCTGCCCGAAGATCCAGAGCGCGGCAAAGAGCAGCAGCGCCTCGTCCCACAAAGAGCTGATCACCGGGATGGCCAGCACGTCGCGCAGGACATGGTCCACACCCGCATAGAGGCCGATGCAGATCAGGATCATCCCGGTCACGCCGCCGGAAAAGAGCCACGAGAGAATGCGGCTATCCTGCCCGCAGCGAAGCACCGCGCGGTAGATGTGGTAGAGCAGGGAGGACTCAATGGCAGCACGGAGCTTTATTTTGCGGGCAAGGTGCGCATTCTCTTTTGTGAATGCGCGCGTATAGCGGGAGCTTTGCAGCGCGCACGGCTCTGCGCCGAGCCAGCGGGCAAGCGTCCGGTGTGTGCCGGAAGCGCGATAGCAGCGTCCGATGGCCGCGAAGACGTGGCTGCTCTGCCCGAGGGCCGTGAGCCACAGCCAGACGGCGCGCAGCGCGCGGCAGGTGAAACTGGAAGCGACCATGGCGTCACTCCGCAACGGTCATCGCGGTGATGATGCCCGTCAGCTCGAATTCGCTGGTCTTGACGATGTATTCGTACCCAACGCGCACTTCCTGCGCGCCGACCTTGTAGACATTGCCGGTGAACTGGCCGCGGCCTTCGATGGTCACGGCGAGGTCGACATGGGTGCCATCTTCCCGCTCGGTGACGGCGGCATCGGTGATGGCTGCGTCGACAACCTTGGAATTGTTGACGAGGGACTTACCGATCTGCGTCGCGGCGAACTCCGCCGCTTCGCGGTTTACGTCCTCGACGGTGACGGTATAGGTGATGGTGCGCCCGGTGTCGGCAACAGTCTCGGCGGCCTGTTTGCCGACCAGTTTCCAGGCAACGGCCGCGACGGCCGCAATCAGCAGCACGATGACAAGCAAATCGATCAGATTGATCTTTCCAAACAGACGACCCTTTTCGTCGACGATCTTCATGTAGTCACTACCTCCAATTTTGCATTGCAACATTGATTTGACAAACCAAATCGAGTATAATATAGCGTATTCTGTGTCAGGTTACAAGAAAAAATTATTTTAGGGTGTAACTGGAAACGATCAACGCACCCGGACGGCGGGCCTTTTCGCGCCGCGCCGGGCTGGGCGGTAAGCGAATTCGGAGATTCCCTGGGAGATCGATTATGAAGATCATACATTTGATATCCGGCGGCGACGTCGGCGGTGCGAAAACGCATGTACTCTCGCTGCTGCAGGGCTTGGGAAAGACGCAGACGGTGCGGCTGGTCTGCTTTATGGAAGGCCCGTTTGCCGAGGAGGCACGCGGGCTCGGGATCGATACGCTGGTGATGGAGCGCGGCGTGGCCGCGAGCGTCCGGGCGCTGGCGCGGATGATCGAGGAAGAGCAGTTTGAGATTGTCCACTGCCACGGTGCACGGGCCAATCTGACGGGCGCAATTTTGCGGCGGACGATCCATGTGCCGATTGTGACGACCGTCCACAGCGACTACCGGCTCGACTATCTGGGCCGCCCGCTGCACCGGCTGACGTTCGGCACGATCAACACGCTGGCGCTGCGCTGCTTTGACTATCACATCGGTGTGTCGGACGCGGTGAGTCAGATGCTGATTGCCCGTGGCTTTGATCCGCAGACGATGTTTTCCATCTACAACGGCGTTGACTTTACGCCGCGGACACCCGCGATGGGGCGGGAGGAATATCTGCGCAGCCTCGGGCTGGCGGTTGGGGAGGAGACAGTCGTATTCGGGATTGCGGCGCGGCTGAATCCTGTGAAGGATGTGGCGACGCTGATCCGCGGCTTTGCCCACGCCGCAGAGAAAAACCCCAATATCCGCCTTGTGATCGCGGGAGACGGCGAGGAACGGGCCATGCTGGAGGCGCTCGCAGCCGAGCGATGCCCGAAGGGGAGCTATGTGTTTGCCGGCTGGGTAACCGATATGGACAGCTTTTACAACGCGCTGGACGTCAATACGCTGACATCCATCTCCGAGACGTTCCCATACGCGATCACCGAGGGCGCGCGGATGCACTGCGCGACAATTGCCTCCGATGTCGGCGGAATTCCCTATATTATCGAGCACGGCGTCACGGGGCTGCTCTTCCAGCCTCAGGACGACGCGGCGCTCGGCGAAGAGATTGCGAGGCTGGCCGCAAGCCGGGAGATGCGGGAGCGGCTGCGGGAAAATCTCTACGAAAAGGCGTCACGCGAGTTTTCCGTGGAGGCCACGGTCGGCAAACAGATCGAGATCTACCAGACAATCCTGCGCCGCACGGCGCGGGCAAAGGCAAAGCGGCGCGGCGTGATGATCTGCGGGGCCTATGGCAAGGGCAACGCAGGGGACGACGCCATTTTGAAGGCCATTCTGGCCCAGCTGCGCCATATTGATTCGGACATGCCCATCCATGTCCTCTCGCACAACCCGAAGCAGACGCGGCTGCGATATCATGTCGGCTCTGTCCACGCCTTCAATCCGTTCGCCTTCCTGCCCATCCTGCGCCGGACGAAGCTGTTTCTCTCCGGCGGCGGGAGCCTCATTCAGGACGAGACAAGCACGCGGAGCCTGCACTATTATCTTATGAGCATCCGCCTGGCCAAGCACTGCGGCAACAAAGTCCTCATGTACGGCTGCGGCATCGGGCCGGTGCATTCCGCGTCCAATCGTCGTCACGCGGCCAAGGTCATCAACCGCTGTGTCGACGCCATCACGCTGCGCGAGGATCTTTCGGCCGAAGAGCTGCGGAGCATGGGCGTGACGAAGCCCGAGATCCACGTCACGGCAGATCCGGCGCTGCTCCTCCGGCCGGGGACAGACGGCGCAGTGGAGAGCTTTTTGCTCAGTCAGGGGCTGGAGCCATCGGGAGCCTACGCCCTGTTCGTGCTGCGGCCCTGGCATGAGTTTGCGCAGAAGCGGCAGAGCTTTGTCGAGGCTGCGTCCTATGTCCGGGAACGGTATGGCCTGACGCCGGTGTTCTTTGCGCTGGAGCCGGGGCGCGACCTCGGTGTGACGCGGGAGGTGCTCGCGGCGCTTCCCGAGCCGGCCGTTTTGCTGCCGACCCCGGAGGATGAGACGCTGATCATCGGTATGATGAAAAAAATGCGCCTTGTTGTCTCCATGCGGCTGCACACGCTGATTTTCGCATCCAGCGTGGGCGCACCGCTCGTTGCAGTGTCGTATGACCCGAAGGTGACAGGCTTCATGCGCTACATCGGGCAGCGGCACTGTGTGGAATTTGACACGCTGACGGCGGAGGGCCTGAAGGCGCAGATCGACGCGGCCCTCACTGTGCCCGAACGTTATGACGTCGGCCATCTGCGCGCGCTGGCGGAGGAAAACGAGCACATTGCGCGCCGCCTTTTGGAGGGAACAACATGAGACAGATTGTTTGCCTGGCCACGTCGCCGTGGTACCCGATCCCGACTCGCAAGCAGCAGGTCATGAGCCGCATCCCGGACGCGGAAATTCTGTATTTCGACCCATCCGCGACCGTCATCGCGCCGCTGCGCGACAAGCACGCGAAGCCGCTGATGACGAAATATAAAGAGGCACCGGTGCATCCACAGGAGAACATCACGGTCTATTCGCTGCCGCCGGTGCTGCCGTTCTTTTACAAGAAGCGGGCGATCAATCGCATCAATCAGAAAAAGATCGCGAAATTTATCCGCGAAAAAATGGCCGAGCACGGGTTTGAAAACCCGGTGCTCTGGGTGTATTCGCCGGTGACGGTCGACCTGGTCGACCTTGTGCCGCACAGCGCCCTCGTCTACGACTGTGTCGACCGGCACTCTGCCTACGGTGGGCTGATGGATCCGGCGTTGGTGGACGCGATGGAGCTGGAGCTGGCAGGGAAGACGGATATGACGTTTGCAACCGCCCAGGCGCTGGCAGAGCGGCTGCGCGCGGCGCAGCCGAAGACGCGCTTCATCCCGAACGGTGCGAACTTTGAGCGCTTCGCCGAGGCGGCGAAGATGCAGCCCGTGCCGGAGGATTTGTGGGACATTCCGCATCCGCTGTTCGGCTTCGTCGGCGCGCTGCAAAGCTGCATCGAATATGATTTCGTGGAACAGGCGGCAAAAGACCGGCCGGACTGGCACTTCGTCTGGATCGGGAAAGAGAAGCCGGGCGTCGACCTTTCTGCGCTGCGCGCCATGCCGAATAACCACTTCCTTGGCATGAAGCCGAACGAGCAGCTGCCGCAGTATTTGGCACACTTTGATGCCTGTTTGAACCTGTTTGCGAAGAGCGATTTGAGCAAGGATGTCAGTCCGCTGAAATTCTATGAATATCTCGCGACGGGGCGGCCCATCGTCTCCACGCGGCAGCCGGATCAGATTTTGCAGTATGCGCCGCTCATCCACATCGCGGACGACGCGGCGGGCTTTGAAGCAGCCTGCGAGGCGGCGCTTTGTGACACACAGCCGGAGCGCACGGCACTCCGCATCGAAGAGGGCCGCAAAAGCTCATGGGACGCGCGCGTGGAAGAACTGTGCGCTGTGCTCACGGAGCAGGGGATTTTCTGAGCGGGAAAAACAGAAATAAAAGGCCCCCTCTACCAAGAGGGGGCTGGCCGAGCAAAGCGAGGCCTTGCCCTGCATCATACCGCAGGGTATGCCGGGCGCGCGTTCCTTACGCGCCCGGCTGGGCGAGTTTGAAAAAACGTCTTCCCCTGATCGCCTTCGGCGATCATCCCCTCTCTTCGCAGAGGGGCTTTTTCGCCGCTGCTTTTGGCAGCGGCTCTTTTGCTTATGTGGCAGTCTTGGCGCAGCCGGTGCAGCTGTCCTTGGCTGGGATGCAGGAATCGGCCTTGCTGGGGAAGAAGGCGTCCATCGGGAATTCGATCTGGCCGAAGACCTCGCAGGGCGATTCGGAGCTGGAGCTGCCAACATTTTTGCAGGTTTTTGTCGGGATGCAGTAATCGAACGTCGGGATGAGCAGCTGCGTGCTGCGCTCGAGCCGGGCGATGGAAAACTGGCCGATGGTGACAAGCAGGCGCTTGCATTCGCCGTCGAGCACGAGCTGGTCTTCGAAGCAGCCCAGGATCGCCTCCGGGATATTCGGTACAGAGGGGCAGCAATTGCAGGAGCAAACTTCCTGCACGCGCGAGCCAAGGATCATCGGGTCGACAACTTCGACGATGGCCTCGGGGACGTTGCCGGCCTGGATGGCCTGCTTGCAGAGGCAGCTGACGCCGCTGCGGCTGGAAAAGCTCCGCGCACTCGTCTCACCGCCAAACATCACAAGCCGCTTGGAGAAGATGGAAAGGCCTGTAACGGTTGACGGACGGCCGCCGGAGGCGGAGGCGTCGGCGATGACACGGTAATAGAATGTGAGGTCGACTGTATAATAGCCAGTGGAGTAGGGGACGGTCTCGACATGGACGTCGACGTGGAGCAGCTCGACATAGCGGGCCTTGGCGCTGACGGCGCAGTCGAGCGACTGCTGCGAGGGGACGGTTAAGTACACCTGAAGATCTTCGATGCAGTCTTTCGCCAGACAGCTGTCGCTGATCTTGTCGGTATGGACGCAGACGGCCTCGCGGATGCCGCGCAGATCACAGGCCGTTCCGGCCTGAGTGGTATCGGACATTCTGATAACCTCCTAACATGATGATAAAGTCAACATTCGTAGGGTGTATTCTTCCAACTCCCAATGTGACCGGCAGCGAGGAATGTTTGCGCTGAGCAAGACATTTTTTCGCAGGAATCCTGACGTATTTCAAGGAAAAATGACGCGGCGCAGCGTGAAAAGGCCCGCTTTCCGGGTGCGGCGGGAGTTTTTAGATACACCCTGGGATGCTGAGGCTTTCATAACAGTTTATGCCGGAGGGAGAAAATGTGAAACCGGGGCGGGGGAGGGCGGCTTTTTCCGGGAAATCATGGACAAATTGGAGGCTTTGTGCTATGATGAAACCATCAATCTAAACTGGCGGGGTATGCGCAGATGAAACAGGACGTGCTGGGGCTGCAATTTGACAATGTGACGATGGATGAGGCGGTGGCGCGGGCTGCGGCGCTGCTGGAGTCGCCCGGTGCGTCGGTCGTCGTCACGCCGAACGCTGAAATCGGCTATGAGGCGCTGCACGACGAAGCGTTTCGCGCGCTGCTCAATGGCGCGGATCTGATGCTGCCGGATGGCGCAGGTGTCGTCCTCGCGGCGAAGCTGCGGCATACGCCGCTGAAGCAGAAGGTCGCGGGCGTGGACTTTGCGGACCGGCTGCTCGGCGTGCTGGTCGAGACGGGAAAGACGCTGTATCTGCTTGGCGGCAAGCCGGGCGTCGCGGAGCTGGCTGCCGGGAAGTTGGTGGAACGGCACCCGGGCCTCACAATCTGCGGGACGGCGGACGGCTATTTCAAAGACGAGGGGCCGGTCGTGGAGAAGATCAACGCGGCGAAGCCCGATGTGC
Organism: uncultured Eubacteriales bacterium; assembly: GCA_900555665.1. Classification (GTDB taxonomy): domain Bacteria; phylum Bacillota; class Clostridia; order Oscillospirales; family Oscillospiraceae; genus CAG-170. The sequence goes on from USLX01000001.1 coordinate 22,410, forward strand.
TGTTCGTCTGTGTCGGCGCGCCGAAGCAGGAGCTTTTCATGCAGGCGCATAAGGCCGAGCTGAACGTGCGGCTGATGGCGGGCCTCGGCGGTTCGCTGGATGCCTTCGCGGGCACGGTGAAACGCGCACCGAAGTGGATGATCCGCTGCAACCTCGAATGGCTCTATCGTCTGATTAAAGAGCCGAAGCGCTTCGGGCGCATGCTGCGCCTGCCGAAGTATCTCTGGGCGGCGGTGACGGTGCGGACTAAAGGATGAAGCAAATGGGAAAACTGATCGTATTTGAAGGAACGGACGGAAGCGGCAAGTCCACACAGTTCGAACTGCTGGCCAAACGGCTTGAGGCGGAAGGGGAGGCGTTTCACCGGCTCCGCTTCCCACAGTATTCAGAGCCGTCCTCTGCGCTGATCCGGATGTACCTCGGCGGCGCGTTCGGTGAGGATCCGGAGGCGGTGAATGCCTACGCCGCGTCGACGTTTTACGCAGTCGACCGCTATGCGTCCTATCAGTGTGTGTGGAAGGACTATTATCAGGGCGGTGGGCTCGTCGTGTCGGACCGGTATACGACGTCGAACGCCGTGCACCAGGGCAGCAAGGTTCCGGAAGGGGAGCGGGCGGAATTCTTCCGCTGGCTCTATGATTTGGAATATGACCGGATGGGCCTGCCGCGGCCGGATCTGGTGGTGCTGCTGGACATGCCGGTGGAGCTGAGCGAACAGCTGATGCGAAAGCGCGAGCAGAGCACCGGCACGCATGCCGACATCCATGAGCGCGACGAGGCGTATCTGAAAAAATGCCACGAGGCGGCGCTGCACGCGGCTGCGTATTACGGCTGGCGGACGGTCTCCTGTGCGAAGGACGGAGCCATCCGCAGTGTGGAAGAAATTCACGAAGAAGTTTATGCAATTGTAAAATCGTGTTTGGAGGATTAAATTATGGTATACATCATTCTGGGCAAGGGCTTTGAGCCGGTCGAGGCTGTGGTACCGTGTGACATTCTGCGCCGGGGCGGTGTGGAGGTTCGCTTCGCGGGAATCGGCGGAAAGACGATCACCGGCGGCCACGGCATTGCCGTGGAGGCGGACTGCACCGTGGAGGAGATCGACGAAGAGAAGCTGGAAATGGTCGTCTTACCGGGCGGACTCGGCGGCGTGGAGAGCATTCTCGGCTGCCGGACGGCGCTGGACGTGGTAAAGCGCGCGTGGGACGGCGGCAAATATGTCGCCGCGATCTGCGCCGGGCCGACGGTGCTGGCAAAGCTCGGCATCACGGCGGGGCATCGGGCGACCTGCTATCCCGGCTGCGAGGCGCAGATGCCGGGAACGAACTATACCCCCGTGCCCGCACAGCAAGACGGGAAGCTCATCACCGGCCAGGCGCCGGGGGCGTCGTTTGCCTTCGGTTTCCGGCTCCTGAGCGCACTTCGCGGCGAAAAAACGGCGGCGGAGGTCGCAGAAGGCATGGTTATGTGCGGCTGAGATCACGATAGCGGAGGGAACTATGGCCGAACCTGAGAAAATGGAACACCCGGAAGAAAATTTGGACAATCTTTCGCTGGACGAGCTGCTGCGCGGCGCGCGGGAAGAAATTGCCCGCGTGGACGCGATGATGGGCACTAAGGCGCAGGCTCCGGAGACGGAGGATGCGGAAGACGCGGCGGAGGCGGCGCCGGAGCTGCCGGAAGCTGCGTTGAAGTCCGCCCCCTTCGAGCCGCAGCTGCCCGACGAGTACGCCGATCTGACCGTCGACGAGGAGCAGCCGGACGAGGAAGCGCCGCCGCGCGAACGGCTCCGGCTGCCGACAGGCGTGCGCGTGTTTGTATATGTCTGCTGCGTGCTGGCGGCGAGCGTGCTGCTGGCCATCGGGGTCTGGCGCTGCGCGGACGATATGCTGGCGCTGACGCGGGAGGACATTTCGGTGAACGTGACGGTGCCGGAAAACGCAACGATTGCGCAGATCGGCGCGGAGCTGAAGGAAAAGGGCCTCATCGAATATGAATGGCTGTTCCGCTTTTATTGCTGGTTTTCCAAGGCGGAGCGGAAGATCGCCCCAGGCACCTATGAGCTGCGGGGCGTATACGACTATCATGCGCTTGTGAACGGTATGGTGCGCACGTCGGGCGACCGCGCAACGGCGACCGTGATGATCCCGGAGGGCTATGAGTGCGAGGATATCTTCGCATTGCTGGCGGAAAACGGCGTCTGCACGGTGGAGCAGCTGGAGGACGCGGCGGCAAATCACGAATATGACTATGCGTTCCTCGCCGATCTGCCCTATGGGCAGAAGAACCGGCTGGAGGGCTATCTCTTCCCGGACACCTATGAATTCTATGTTGATGACGATCCGGTGAACGTGCTGGATAAGTTCCTGCGGCGCTTTGACAGCAAGGTGACGGAGGAGATGTATGCCGCCGTGGACGAGCTGAATGCGAAGCTGGCCGCGCAGATGGAGAAAAACGGCTTTACGGATCCGGAAATTGCCGCGGCAAAGCTCGACATGCACGACGTCATCATCGTTGCCTCGCTCATTGAGAAGGAGACGGCCAAGGCCTCGGAGAGCCCGAGCATCGCGTCGGTCATCTACAACCGGCTTTGCAGCAAGCTCTATCCCTGCCTTGAGATCGACGCGACCATTCAGTACGCGCTTGACGAGCGCAAGGAGGTTCTCTCCAACGCGGACAAGGGGATCATCAGCCCCTACAACACCTATAAAAATGCGGGCCTGCCCGCCGGGCCGATCTCCAACCCCGGTATTGCGTCCATCCGTGCGGCGCTCTATCCGGCGGAGACGGATGATTATTTCTATGCACTGGGCAGCGATGGCGTCCACCACTTCTCGAAGACCTATTATGAGCACCAGGACTTCCTGGAGAGTCTGAAGGGCGATGGAAGCACAGAGGCCGACGACACAGCGGATGACGCCGCGGATCAAAACAACGAGGAGGCTGCGCAGACCGATGATACTACGACGCCCACGCCCTGAGCTTCTGGCTCCGGCGGGGGACATGGAAAAACTGCAGATGTCCGTGGCCTATGGAGCCGACGCAGTCTATCTGGCGGGCACAAGCTTCGGCATGCGCTCGTTTGCAGGAAATTTCACGCCGGAGGAGCTGCCGCGTGCGGTGGCCTATGCACATGGGCGCGGCGTCCGCGTCCATGCGACGGTGAATACGATGCCACGCAACGACGAGGTCGCGCAGCTGCCGGCCTATCTCGAGCAGCTGCAGGATGCGGGCGTGGATGCACTGATCCTGGCCGACCTCGGAGCTTTCACGCTGGCGGGCAAATATGCGCCCCGCTGCGAACGGCACATCTCGACGCAGCAGTCGATTGCAAACTACGCCTGTGCGCAGAGCTGGTTTGATTTGGGCGCAAAGCGCGTGGTGCTGGCGCGAGAGCTGAGCCTGCCGGAGATTCTCGGCATTCGGGAACAGGTCTCGCCGGAACTGGAGCTGGAGACATTCTGCCACGGGGCGATGTGCGTCAGTTACTCCGGGCGCTGCCTGCTCTCCAACTATATGACGGGGCGCGACTCTAACCGGGGCGAGTGCGCCCAGCCCTGCCGCTATCAGTACGCGCTGATGGAGGAAAAGCGGCCGGGAGAGTATTTCCCGGTGTTTGAGGACGAAAAGGGCACCTACATCATGAACTCGCGCGACATGTGCATGATCGACCATCTCGGGGAGCTCATCGACGCAGGGGTCGATTGCCTCAAGATTGAAGGGCGCGCGAAGTCGGCCTACTATGCCGCGATCGTGACCGGCGCATACAGTCATGTGCTGCGCAGCGTCTATGAAGGACGGGGCATCGACCCGGTCTGGCGCGACGAGGTGGAGCATGTGAGCCACCGGCACTATTCCACGGGCTTTTTCTTCGGCCAGCCGGGGCAATACACCGAAAATTCGCGCTATATCCGGCAGTGGCAGATCTGCGCGGTCGTGGAATCGTGCGACGCGGAAGGGAACGCCGTGCTGAGCCTGCGGAATAAGTTTTCTGTGGGCGATATGCTGGAGGTCGTCGGGCCGGACTGCCGTCCGTTTGCGTGGACGCCGGAGGCCATGGAGGATCTGGACGGGGTGCCGCTCCGTGAGGTGCGCACGCCGCAGACGCGCTTTCGCGTGAAATTGCCGAAGGCGGTGCCGGCGCTCAGCTTTGTGCGGCACGCGGTAGAATTATCCGGAAAATAATTGTACTAAGTCGGTTGACATTCCGAACTTTTGTGGTAAAATACATACGCAATATGGATTTGCGACGAAGAACCGAGAAGTTCGGCGCGCCCAAAGAGAGAAGGGGACGGTGGAAGCCCTTCGGCGGCAAAGAGCTTCAGCCAGTTTGGAGCATCTGCGCGACGAGCGCGGCGGGCTTCGCCCGATAACGCGAAACCGAGATACGCCAATGGCGTAAATTAGGGTGGTACCGCGATACAAGTCGCCCCTACAAGTGTAGGGGCGATTTTTTATTTCGGGCGACTATTCCAGCCCAAAGGTTCCCCTTATGAAAGGGGCCGCGAAGCGGGGGCGCAGGCATTTGGCGCGAAGGCGACTTGCCCCGCATCATACCGCGGGGTATGCCGGGCGCGCGTTCCTTACGCGCCCGACTGAGAGGTTTGAACGTAACGTTTTTGAAAACCTCTCCGTCATTTGCTTCGCAAATGCCACCGTCTCGCTGCGGCTCGGTCACGGCGCGGGTCTGACAGCCCACCGGGCTGTCATTCAACACCGCGCCGCCGCTTCGCTACCTTACACAGGGGAGGCTTTGCCGCTGCGGCGGGGACGGGGCGGACAGAGTCGCCCGCCCCTACGGAGACTATTTTAGACGTTGGCTGCTGGGACGAAAATGGGACTTGACAGGATCGATCTGATGTGCTATGATGGGCGACGATTAGAGAACTCTAACTTTTACTTTCGACAATGGTTAGAGTGCTTAAACTGAAAATGCAAATGAAAAAGGAGACCATCGCTTTGAAGAACACGAAACGCCTGATCGCCCTGCTGCTGGGCCTGTGCCTGCTGCTGGGCCTGACCGCCTGCACGTCGTCCGCGCCCGCGGATGCCGAGACGCCCACCGCGGCCTCTGACGCTGAGACCACTGCGCCGGAGACCACGGAAGAGACCGAACAGCCCGCCGAACCCGAGCAGCCCGCTGAGCCGGAGGCCGGGGAAGAGACGGAAGCGCCCGCCAATTTCGGCATCCTGACCGACATTGCCGGAGAAAACGGCACGACCTATACCAACCTCTTCACCGTCATCCTCGACAGCCAGTATGATGAACTGTGGCTGAGCAAGGCCGCGGCCATCGTCGGCGAGGACGCCGCGCAGGAGAACGTCGACTATCTCAAGGGCTTCATCAGCGCCGACATCTACGGCGAGGAGGCCGTCGAGGCCTACAAGGATGCGGGCTATTTCCAGTTTGACTGCTGGTATCTCGCGGACGTGGACACCTTCACGTTCGACGGCGACACGGTCACCACGAAGCTGACCGACGGCAGCGAGCAGACCCATACCTACGAATATCTCGGCAGCTATCAGCTCGGCGAAGGCGAGATGATGACCTACGGCGGCGAGACGTTTGATGCCTCCTTCCCGGTCGACGTCTACAAGACTGCCGACGACGCGGGCGAGTTTACCTACTTCCTGTTCCGCGACGACACGATGCAGACCACCTGGCACATCGAATTCCGCTACGGCAGTAACCTCGACCAGCTGCTGAAGTACATGGAGGGCCCCTATGCCTACTGGCTCTCTGCCGGCATTGACGCCGACGCCAGCCCCGAGACGATCGACGCGGTCATCGACCTGTTTGTCACCGAAAACCTCAGCGAGTAAGCCTCCCCCCCAGCTGCGCAAGCAGCCGCAAATAACCACCGCAGGCCGCCAAACGGACCCGTTTGGCGGCCTGTGCTGTTTGCGGGGCGTCTTTCAATGTCCAAACTCACGGCCGGATGGCCCAGATAGGGAAGCAGACGCTCCTTCACATCCGCCGTCCGCAGCTTGAGATAGCCTGTTGTGGTGCCGTCGCTGCAGCCTTAAAATTCCTCGCGCAAAACCGCGTGGTCGAGGACGAATTGCACGTCCCGCGCTGCAATGCTGCAATCGCACAGACCGTCATCACCGCTGCCCAGCCCCGCCGGGCTGCGCTCCATTGTTTTGGCGCATTCAAATTGCCGGATCGTGATTTTCCCGCCTATCGCTTGGGCGGGGAAATTTTTATGGAGGCCACTTGCCGGGACGGCCGACGAGGGGCGAAATGCCAAACTCCCCCGTGCAGGTGGTATAAACCTGCACGAGGGAGTTTTTTCCTCAGGACGCCTGCTCGAACTGGCTGTTGTAGAGGTCGGCATAGAAGCCGCCCTTGGCCATGAGTGCGTCGTGTGTGCCGCTTTCGATGACGTCGCCGCCCTGCATGACAAGGATGAGGTCGGCATTTTTGATTGTGGACAGGCGGTGCGCGATGACAAAGCTCGTGCGTCCCTCCGTCAGGCGGTCCATCGCCCGCTGGATGAGCAGTTCGGTGCGCGTGTCGACGGAGCTTGTCGCCTCGTCCAGAATCAGCATCGGCGCATTTTGCAGCATTGCGCGTGCGATGGTGAGCAGCTGCTTCTGCCCGGCGGAGATGCTGGAGCTTTCGGAGAGCACGGTGTCAAATCCGTTCGGCAGCGAATGGATAAACTTGTCGAGACCGCAGGCGCGGCAGACCGATTCCAGCTGTTCCTCGGTGATGCCCTCCATATTGTAGACGAGGTTTTCGCGGACGGTGCCTTCGAAGAGCCAGGTGTCCTGCAGCACCATGCCGAAGAGCCGGTGCACATCCTCGCGCCGCAGCTCGCTCGTCGGGATGCCGTCGATGCGGATGCTGCCGCTGTTGACCTCGAAAAAGCGCATCAGCAGATTGACCATCGTGGTCTTGCCCGCGCCGGTCGGCCCGACGATGGCGACCTTCTGGCCCGGCTGTACCTTGGCAGAGAAGTCCTGAATGATGATCTTATCCGGCGAGTCCGGATAGCTGAAGCGAACGTGGTCAAATTCCACCGCGCCGTGCACCTGCTCGATTTTCTCGGTCTTGCCGCTCTCATCGGAGAGCTCCTCGCTCTCAAGGAAGTCAAAGATGCGGTGCGCCGAGGCGGAGGCCGTCTGCATGTTGGTCATGCCCTGCGCGATCTGCGTCAGGGGAGAGGTAAACAGGCGGACATAGAGGATGAAGGAGATGATGACGCCGAACTCGATCGTGCCGTTCATCGCCAGCACCGAGCCGATCACGCACACGGCGACATAGGCAAGGTTACCGATGACATTCATCAGCGGCTGCATCACGCCGGAGAGAAACTGCGAGCGCCAGTTCGCATCATAGACGGCCTCATTCAGCTTGTCAAAATGCTCGGTCACATCCTTGCCCGCGCGCGAGATACGCACAACTTCGTGGCCGGAATACATCTCTTCGACATAGCCGTTCAGCGTGCCGAGGCTCTCTTGCCGGGCCGTGAAATACTTCTGCGACCGCGACATGATGAGCACAACGAGCACCAGCCCGATCAGCGTCACGCCGAGCGCCGCCAGCGCCAGATGCCATTCTGTGAGGAACATCATAATGAGGCAGCCGACAAACTGCGTCGCCGCGCTGATGATCGTCGGCAGCGCATTGGTCAGGCCCTGCTGCAGCGTGGAGACATCGTTTGTGATCCGGCTTAAAATGTCACCCTGCGCGTGAAAGTTGAAATACTTCTGCGGCACGCGGTTGATCTTGGCCGACAGCTCCGCCCGCATTCGGTAGGACATGTCGAGTGTCACAGTTGCCATGATATAGTGCTGCAAAAAGCCAAACAGAGTGCTGAGGCCATAGATCACGGCCAGGAAAACACCTACTTTTGCGACCGCCCCGAGGTCGATGCCGGTCGTAAGCCCGTCGGACATGAGCGTCGCGATCTTGCCGACCTGATTCGGGCCGATGATGGTCATTACGGCGCTGAGCGCCGCGAGCACAAGCGCGAAGATCATCACGCCCAGCGTCTTGCGCATGTATTTGCTCAGACGCGAGAGGGCCTTGCCCATGTCCGCGTCCTGTGCAGGCTGCATATTCGGTCTCATTTCGCGATCCCTCCTTTGGCGAGCTCCTCCGCGCTCAGCTGAGACATGGCGATCTCGCGGTATACTTCACAAGTTTGCATCAGCTCGTCGTGTGTGCCGAGTCCGACTGCCGAGCCACGGTCGAGCACAAGGATCTGATCGGCATGGCGGATGGTGCTGATGCGCTGGGCCACGATGACCTTCGTGGTTTCCGGCAGTTCCCGGGCCAGCGCTTCGCGGAGCGTGGCATCCGTGCGGTAATCGAGCGCGGAGAACGAGTCGTCAAACACCAGAATCTCCGGTTTCCGTGCCAGGGCGCGGGCAATGGAGAGCCGCTGTTTCTGCCCGCCGGAGATGTTCCGGCCCAGCTGCGCGATCGGGTGCGCCGCGCCCTCGGGGTATTTTCCGACAAACTCGGCCGCCTGCGAGAGCGACAGCGCATCCTGCAGCGCCGCGTCGTCTTTTGCTGCGGCGCTCTCACCGAAGAAGATGTTTTCCTCCACCGACCCGGCGAAGAGCACCGCCTTCTGCGTCACATACCCGAGCCGGTCGTAGAGAGCGTCAAACGTGTAGTCCTTCACGTTCACGCCGTCGACGAGCACTTCACCCGCCGTCGCGTCGTAAAAGCGCGGGATGAGGCTGACGAGTGTGGTCTTGCCGGAGCCGGTCGCGCCGATGATGGCAAGAGTCTGTCCGCGCCCAACCTGGAAGCTGATGTGCTCCAGCTCGTCTTCCTTTGCGTTCGGATAGCGGAAGGAGACGTCGCGGAACTCCAGCGTTCCCTGTTCCGAAGCGGTCGTCCTTGCCCCCTCGGTAACGTGCGGCTTCGTCTCCAGCACCTCATTGATACGTTCCGCCGAAACCTGCGCCTGCGGATAGAGCATGAAGATCATCACAAGCATCATGAATGACATTACAACATAGGTGGCATAGGTGCTGAACACGATGACGTTGGTAAACATCGTCAGCCGCGCCGCCATATCGCCTATGGAGATCGCCTCGACCAGCGCCGCACCGACCCAGTAGATGGCCAGCGCCAGTCCGTTCATGCCCAGCGTCAGCAGCGGCAGCAGCAGGGAGAAAAGCCGCTGGTTTTTCAGCTGTAATCCCAGCATCTTTTTGCTGGGGCCGTCGAATTTCTGATTCTGATAGTCCTCCGCATTGAAGGCGTGCACCACGTTGATGCCCGTCAGATTTTCCCGCGCCACGCGGTTGATCTGGTCGGTCGTCTTTTGCACGCGGCGGAAGCGCGGCAGACAACTGGCCATGATCGCGATGACCGAGCCGCAGATGACCACGACGAATGCCGCCGTCACCGCCGAGAGCTCCCAGCTCTTGCCGAGGATCTTGATGATGGCCCAGATAGCCATGATCGGGGCCTTGAGCATCATCTGCAGGCCCATGGCCACGATCATCTGGATCTGCGTGATGTCGTTTGTCGTGCGCGTGATGAGGCTTGGCACGGAAAAGCCCTGCATCTCCTCGCTCCCGTTGGCCATCACATGGTGAAACAGCTTCTCGCGCACCGTAAAGCTGAAGCCCGAGGCACATTTCGCGGCCAGGTAACCGCAGCCCACGGCCAGCGCTGCGCTGCCGAGCGTCACGAGCAGCATCTGCCCGCCGACTTTTAAAAGATCCACCGTCTGTGTACCGGGGGTTTTGATGAGCGTCGTCAGCTGTGTCATAAAGTCCGGCAGCTTCAGATCAAACCAGACCTGACCGACCACCAGCACTGCGCAGAGCAGCGCCATCAGCGCCTCTTTTTTTCGTATTTGCCTGAATAGCTTGATCATGTGTTCTCCTCCGATCCGATTCCAGACTGCGCTGTATGGCGCAGCCGGTCGATATTGCGGTCAAACGCCGCCACGCACCGCCGGAAATGCGCCAGATCTTCTTCCGTCAGACCTCTGGCCAGCTCCACGGCGAACGCATGCTGCAGCGCCCGTCCGTGCGAGATCAGCGGCGCGGCCTTTTCCGTGCAGAGCAGCGCCGTCTTGCGCCGGTCGCCCGGAACCTCGTGCCGCTCCAGATACCCGTCCGTCACCAGACGATCGACATGAAACGATACGATACTGGGCTTGAGGCCCTTGTGCTGGCAGATGTCCCGGGCGGTGTTATAGTCCGGATTGTTTGCCAGATACAGCACGATGTCCACCGCGACTGGCGGCAGCTGTGCCTGCGTGTACAGTGGCTGCATCACCGCGTGGTAAGCCCCCAGAAAGCGCGCCGTGTTCACAAACATCTCCGATGCCGTCGCACTTAGCTCCTTCACCGCAATCCCTCCAATCTTGAATATTTCGATATTGAAATATTAACAGACTGCAATCCGGATTTCATGAACGATCTGTAAAATTTCAAAATGATTTTTTGTGCAGGATTCATAAAAATGCTCGCCGTGGAGCAAAAAATGCCCCGGCGGAAGACATCCGCCGGGGCATTCAGGTTGTTCATGCGGAAGTGCGGGGGTGCGGTTTGCACCATGGTCGCACCTGGCAGAAGGCCGGTGCATTCGGGTGGATTCTTCCAACTGCCAACGCGCCCGGACAGCAGTCCTTTTTGCGCTGTGCCAGTTTTCCTTGAAATACGTCAGGATTCCTGCGAAAAAATGTCTTGCTCAGCGCAATAATTCCTCGCTGCCGGTCACATCATGCGTTGGAAGAATACACCCTAGGTAATCACAAAGCCGCCGTTTACCGGCAGAACCTGACCGGTGACGAAGCTGGCGTCCGCCAGGTAGGCCATGGCCTGCGCGACGTCCTCCGGCCGGCCGAGGCGCTCGATGGGCGTCTGCATGCGCAGCTCCTCCAAAATTTCCGGAGCGATCTCGGCGCACATGTCGGTTTGGATGACGCCGGGGGCAACGGCGTTCACGCGGATGCCGCTCGGCCCAAGCTCCTGCGCCAGTGCCTTTGTCATGGCCAAAAGCGCACCCTTCGCCGCCGAGTAGGCGACCTCACAGCTTGCGCCCACCTGACCCCACATCGAAGCGACGTTGAGGATGCAGCCGCTCTGCTTTTGCAGCATCCCCGGCAGCAGCGCCCGGATGCAGTGAAATGCTCCGTCCACATGCACGGCAAAGATCCGCCGCCACTGCTCCGGCGTGATCTGGTTGATGAGCCCGTAGTGTGCGATCCCGGCGTTGTTGATGAGCAGATCGATGGCAGGCAGCGCCGCGAGGGTGGAGGCCACCTGCGCCGGATCCGCCACATCGCAGCGAAGTCCGGTCGCGCCGGTCTCGGCCGAGACGGCCTGCGCGGCCGCGTCATTTTTTTCGTACAAAAACCACACGCGCTCCCCGCGCGCGGAAAACAGCCGCACCGCTGCGGCTCCGATGCCCCGGCTTCCGCCGGTGATGAGGACATTCATACCCGTTCTCCGTTCAAAAAATGGCATTCAGCGCGGCTGAATGCCATTTGGACTCTCATTGGATTTCAGCGCCGCCGCGTCTTGGTCTTCCGGTCGGAATAGGCGCGGATGGAGGACATCTTGCTGTCGGACTCCGACATGAACTGCTTGAGCATATCGTCGAACGACTTCGGCTGTGCGCTCTGCTGCGGCGCATTGCCGCGGCCCTGCGTGCCGTAGCTGCGGTTCGCGGGCTTGGAATAGCCGCCGGAGGATGGCGCACTGCCGCCGTTTGCGCGCGGCGGCCGCGGCGTAAACTCCTTGCGCGGCGGAGGCGCAACGGTTCGCTTGATGGACAGATTGGTCTTGCCATTTTCCATGCTGATGATCATGACCTTGACCGTGTCGCCCTCATGCAGATGGTCGTGGATGTCGTTGACATAGCTGTGTGCCACTTCAGAGATGTGCACCATGCCGGTCGACCCATCCGGCAGCGTCACAAATGCGCCGAACTTGGTCAGGCTCTTGACTTTTCCCTCTACGATCGTTCCAACTGTAAGCTGCTCCATATATTCCGTGTGATCCCCCATATGTTGTTTTCTTGCGCGCTGCGACCTCAATCGCTGACGTCGTAAAAAATGATCTCTCCCTCGCCGACCATATCCAGCTTATCCCGCGCGACCTGCTCCACGCCCTCCGGCGTGTCCAGCTTGTCGATGGCGTCCTGCAGACGGCCGTTTTCCTGTTCGGCGGTGACGATGCTGCTGGTGAGCGCGTCTGCCTCGGCCTTTTTGTCCGAGATGCGCGACTGGAGCTTCACCAGGGTAACAGTGGCGTACACCACCAGGATCAGGATGACCAGCTTCACAAGCAGCGACGATTTGATGAGCTTCATGCCTTCTGGCCCTCCTTTCCAGCGCGGCGGCACGCTGCCGCACGCATACCTTGTCGATTATTGTAACCCATTTTTTGAGACTTGCAAAGAGTTTTTTGAAAAAAATCTGAAAAAATTTCAGCACAGTCCGCCCTGGCCAAAGTGCCAGCCAGACCAATCTGCCAAGCACCGCCGCCAGCGCGGAAAACCCGCGCAGCGCCCAGCGGCTCACCGTTAAAAAATAGCCGAGCAGCCCCAACCCTGCGCCCAAAAGCGCATAGAGCCGCAGCATCCCGTGGCCCACATAGAGCGCAAAGGCGAGCAGCGCCGTCAGCACCGTCAGGCAGTACAGCCCGTCCGCCAACACCGTCAGCCATGGCCAACGCCGCCGCAGCGCCCGAAGCAGATCGTACCAGAGCCCCAGTGCCACCCCGAGCAGGCCCGACAGGGCAAACTCTGCCGCCTGTCGCGCGACCGGCAGCTCCATCAGCCGAACAGCCGCGCGAAGAAGCCGCCCGTGGGCGCGTCTTCCTCATAGGCCATGGAGTCGACCGTTCCGTCCACGCGCACTTCGCCGCCGCCTGCGGTCAGCTCCTGCAGATGCAGGCCCTGTCCGTGGATGACCAGCGGCCCGCGCGTCGTGGCGAGGGCGATCATCCCCTCGTCAAAGCTCTCAATTTCCAATACACCCGTGATCGACAGCCGCGAGCGGGCATCCAGTGTGATTTTGTGCGGCGCGTCGAGCGCCTTTTGTTCCGGAATCATAGCCATGCCGCGTGTTCCTCCCTCTCGTATTGGTAATATATACGAGAGGGGCGGCGCGTCTATGCCGGTTTCTTCGGAAAAAACGCACACCCCGGCGGCCGCCCGCCACACGGCGCCTTATTCGCCCGCGCCGACCTCGCGGTACATCGCCGCCGCGTCGTCCTTCCGCACGGCCTCCGCCACGGCCAATACCTCGACCGTCAGCGTCCGTGCGCCGAATTCGATGGCGATCCGGTCGCCGACCTTGACGTCATAGCTCGCCTTGGCCGGGCGTCCGTTGACCGTGATGCGCGAATTGTCGCAGGCCTCATTGGCCACGGTGCGGCGCTTGATGAGCCGCGAAACCTTCAAATACTTGTCCAGACGCATATCCTTCTCCTCTTTTTTGCCGCGCGGCGCCGGGCAATTGCTTCCGCACCCGCCGGGGAGCCCGAAAGCCGCCCGCAGCCGGAGCCCTGCTGCGCTTTGAAAAAAACCGGCGGACGATCCGTCCGCCGGTGCATGCACTTACTTTGCGACCTTGTCCTTCAGCGCCTTGCCGGCCTTGAAGACGGGAACGGTCGTTGCGGGGATCTCTACGGGCTCCTTGGTTCTCGGGTTGCGGCCCATGTGCGCCTCACGGTGCTTGGTCTCAAAGCCGCCGAAGCCGACGAGCTGCACCTTGTCGCCCTTGCAGAGCGCTTCGGAGATGGTGTCGAGCGTGGCGTTCACGGCCTTTTCTGCGTCCTTTTTGGACAGGCTGCATTTCTGGGCGACTTCCGCGATCAATTCTGTTTTATTCATTGTGATATCCTCTTTCCTATCGTAATTCAGACTGTGGTTTTTGGCGGTTCCACAATTGGAGTAGTTCCTGGCGGGGCAGATCTGCAAGCTGCGCGCCCCGCGCCGACGCTGCCTGCTCCATCGCGCCAAAGCGGCGGATGAATTTTTCGCATGCCGCATGGAGCGCCGCCTCCGGATCAAGATCCAGACAAGCCGCGGCATTCACCGCCGCAAACAGCACATCCCCCAGCTCCTCCTCCACATTGGTGCCGGAGGCAACAGCCTGACGGAGCTCTGCCGTTTCTTCGCTTAGTTTGTCCAGCGATTCGGAAACAGATTCCCATGCGAAGCCCACTTTTGCCGCTTTTTTCTGGAGCTTTTCCGCCCGCCACTGCGCCGGCAGCGACCGGGCCACGGCGTCGAGCGTTTCCGTCACGGTGTGCTGCCCCTTTTCCAGCTGCTTGAGCTCCTCCCAGCTCCGGCTCTCGCCGCCGAAGAGGAAGGGATGCCGGAAAATGAGTTTTTTGCAAACCGCATCGCACACGTCGTCCAGTGTAAACCGCCCGGCGTCCTGCTCGATGTCCGTGTGAAAGAGGACCTGTAGCAGCACATCGCCGAGCTCTTCCCGCATCATCGCGGGATCATCCCGGTCAAAGGCCTCGCAGGCCTCATAGGCCTCCTCCAGAAAATTGCGCCGGATGGACTCGTGCGTCTGCGCCCCGTCCCACGGGCAGCCGCCCGGGGCGCGAAGCAAGTGCACAAGACGCACCAGATCCTCGAAGCAATCATGTTCTTTGCTAGTAAAATCTATCATAATTCTGCCTCTTTCGCAAGGGTTTTTCTCAACTTTTTTCTTTCAAGCGCAGGATTTTTGCGATTTTTTCCCCCTTCGGCAGCAAAAGGCAGTCCTGATAGGTGATGCAGCGCAGCAAAACCACCAAAACCGCGTAGCAAACCACCGCAACCACCAACGCCGCAAGGCATGCGAGCTTCCCAGGCAGGAGGCCGGCGGCCAGCCGGTAGACGCCGAAGGTCACCGCGCCCATCAGCAGCGCCGCCAGCGCCGGCCGCACCATATTGCGCAGCACTGCGGGCCGGGTGGATACACGGCGCCGGATGGCGATGAGGTCGAGCACGGTGATGACCGTGTAGCACGTCAGCGTGCCGATGGCCGCGCCGACAATGTTGAGGGACGGGACGGCCACGAGGAAATAGTTCACGACGACCTTTACCACGCCGCCGATCAGCATATTCACGACCGGCGTCGTCACGTCGCCGTGCGCCTGCATGATCGCGTTGAGCAGCAGCACCATCGAGTTGCAGATGACTGCAATGCCGAACACCTGCAAAATCGGCGTTGCCGCCGCGATGCTCTCCGCGCCGTAGCCCGGGCAGAGCAGCCGGACAATGGGCTCGGCCATCACGGCCAGGCCGATGGCACACGGCAGCGCGATGAGCGCCATCGTGCGGATGGCAGATTCCTCCGTGCCGCGCGCCTCATTGGCGTCTTTGCGCGTGAGCGCAGCTGTGATTGCCGGAATGCAGGAGATGGTGATTGTCGTGATAAACGAGCAGGGGAGGGCAAAGATCGTTTGCTGGAAGGTGTAGATGCCGTTGAGCGTATCCACCTGTTCCGTCGCATAGCCCAGCGCGCCGGAAAGGCGGCGCATGTAGATCGAGGCGTCGATGAGGTTGATAATCTGCAGGCCCGCCGCGCCCAGCGTGATCGGGATCGCAATGGCCAGCAGCTCGCGCATGGTGGCCTTTGTGGTCTTCGCCGTGCCGCCCGCTTCCTGCAGAATCTTCGACGAGTGGCGGAACTTGCCGTGCAGATACCCCATCGATATGAAGCTGCCCACCGTCACGCCGAGGATGCCGCCCGCGGCGGCATAGGTCGTGCTGCCGGTCTTGCGCATCAGCACCCACGCGAGGCTCAAGCCCACGACAAGCCGGATGATGGCCTCGAAGATCTGACTGATGGACGTGGGTGCCATGTTGCTCTGGCCCTGGAAGAAGCCGCGGTAGGCCGAGATCATGCAGATGATGAGCACGCACGGAGCCAGCGCCGCAATCGCCGCCCAGCTCGTCTCCGAGTTCGAGACGAGCACCGAGAGCTGTTTGCTGAAAAGGAACATCCCGAGACTGCCCACAATGCCGATCGTCAGGAAGACATAGAGCGCCGTTTTGTAGATCTTGCGGATCTGCGCATGGTTGCCGAGCGTCTGCGCCTCAGAGATCATCCGGCTCATCGCGACGGGCAGACCCGTCGTTGAGATCATGAGCAGCACGTCGTAGACACGATAGGCGTTATAGAAATAGCTGCTTCCGGTTTCCCCGATGATGTAGTTCAGCGGCGTTTTAAACAAAAAGCCCAGCAGCTTGACGATCAGCGTCGCGGCGGCGAGAATGGCCGCGCCCTGCAGAAAGTTCTGCTTTTTCATGGATTCGTCTTTCATTGGGGCTGCTCCTCCGTAGGATCGGTAAATACTTTGGGGATGGCATAGTCGTGCAGCTCCCTGGCCACGGCGGCCAGATCAATCGTTGGCCATTTGCCCGCCGCATAGAGAATTTTGCCGCGCACCATCGTCAATACCACGTCGTGCCCCGAGGCCGCGTAGACCAGATTCGAGAGCAGGTTGTGGCAGGGGATGAGGTGCGGCTGCGTGAAGTCCAGCATGATGAGGTCGGCATCCATCCCGACCTTCAGCTGACCGCATTCTTGCTCGCGCCCCTGGGCGCGCGCGCCGCAGGCCGTCGCCATCATGAGCGCCGCCTCCGCCGGGACGGCGGTCGGATCGCCGGTTTTGCCCTTGGCCATGAGCGCCGCAGCCTTGATCTCCTCAAAGAGGTCAAGATTGTTGTTCGAGGCCACGGAATCGGTGCCGAGGCAGACGTTCATCCCCGCCTTCACCATGCCCATCACGTCTGCGCAGCCGGACGCAAGCTTCAGATTGCTCACCGGGCAGTGCGCCGCAGAGACGTGTCGCCTGGCAAGCAGCCGCATGTCCTCTTCCGTCAGCCAGACGCAGTGCGCCGCGACGGTCGGTACGTCGAACACATGGTGGCAGTCGAGCACTTGCGCGGGCGTGAGGCCGTATTTTTCGACGCACTCGTCGTGCTCCCGCTTCGTCTCAGACAGATGCACCTGCATGCCGAGCTTTTCGTTGATGGCAAACTCGCTCAGCGCGTCCCAGAGCTGATAGGTTGAGGTATACTCGGCGTGGACGGAGGCTTCAATTTTGATCCGTCCGTTGTCATATCCCTGCCATTTGTCGCGCAGCGCAACAAGCTCCTGACAGGCCGGGAATTTTTCAAAGTCAAAGTCGTCGCCGAGGAACATGGTCATTCCGCGCGAAATGTTCGCCTTGATGCCGGATTCTGCCACAGCCTCGCAGATCGCGTCGCAGTGATCATACATATCGGACACCGAAGTCACGCCGAAGCGCAGACATTCCGCGATCCCAAGCAGCGTCGCGGCCTTCACGGCCCGGTCATCCAGATGCGCCTCGCGCGGGAAGATGTAGTTGTTCAGCCAATCCTGCAGCGTGAGGTCATCCGCATAGCCGCGCAGAATCGTCATCGGCAGATGCGTGTGGCAGTTGATCAGCCCCGGCATGAGCACCATGCCGCTGCCGTCGATGATGGTCTGCGGCTGCTCTTCGGGCGCCTTTTTGCCGAGATACGAGATTTTTCCATCCGTCACGCCGAGAAAGCTGTCTGTCCACACGGACATCCGTTCATCCATCGTGACAATGGAAACATGCGAGAATAAAGTGTCCATTCCGCGCTCCTTTACGCCTGCTCTTCCAAAAGAGCAAAAATTTCATCCTTCTGCCGCAGAATTGTGTCGATGCGCTGGATATAATCCTGCGGATATTTCGGGTTATGATACCGGGCGAGCTTTTCCTCCGGCAGGTTGATCTTGTTCATGCCGCCCCCGCCCAGCGAGAGGATCGAGTGCAGCTCTTCCATCATGTATATGTTATAAAGCCCGGTATAGCCCGGCTTGCACCAGCCGACGTTTTCAAAGCTGCCGGACATGTACTTCTGCCGGTAGAGATAGTAGGGCTCGAAGCCGTCCGCGCGGAGTGCCGCCTCCGCCCCGGCCAGCATCTGCGCCACGGCCTCCTGGCTCGGCAGCGCCACGCGCCGCTGAAAGAGGTCTGCCCCTTTTTTGAGCGCCAGCGTATGCACCGTGATGTTGCTCGGCCCGAGGGCCATCACCTGCCGCAGGGACTCGGCAAAGCCCTCCGCCGAGTCGGCGGGCAAACCCGCGATGAGATCCATATTGATATCGTCAAACCCGGCCTCCCGCGCCTGCCGGAACACGTCTGCGACCGCCGCCGCGCTGTGCCGCCGCCCGACGGCCCGCAGCACCGTGTCAGACATCGTCTGCGGATTGATCGAGATGCGCGTCGCGCCGCCGGCTTTGATGACGCGGAGCTTCTCCGCGTCCAGCGTGTCGGGCCGGCCGCCCTCCACGGTAAACTCCAAACACCGCGAGAGGTCAAAATGCGTGTTGATTGCCTCCAGCAGCCGCGCCATCTGCCCGGACGAGAGCGTTGTCGGCGTCCCGCCGCCCATGTAGAGCGTGCGGACATGCCATCCGGATGCGCGCAGCAGCTTCCCGGTGTATTCCACCTCACGCAGCAGCGCCTCGAGATACGGCGGCAAAAACTCGCCGAACCGCTCCACCGACTCGCTCACAAACGAGCAGTAGGCGCACCGCGTCGGGCAGAACGGGATGCCGATGTAGATCGAAAGATCCCGCGGGGCCAGCAGCCCCATCGCCTCCACCGTGTGCTCCGAGGCGTCCACGCAGAGTCTCGCCCGCGCGGGCGTCACGAAAAATTCGCGCTCCAGCTCCCGCTCGGCCTGCCGCCGCGTCCTGCCCGCGAGCAGCGCCTTGGTTGACAGCTTGCTTGGCCGCACGCCGGAGAGCGCACCCCAGGGCGGCGCGGTATCCAGAACCTGCATTGCCGCCAGATAATAACTTTGCTGCAAAATGCGCCGCGTGTGCCGCACGTCGGCTTTTTCAAGCGGCAGCCGCTTCACCGCGCGCCCGGTCTTCCCGTTCCAGCGGATCTTCGCCGTGGCCGTCACATAGGTTTTCCCGGTAAACAGGCTCGACACCGCCCCGTTTTCGCCCTCGGCGAACGGCGCGGTGACAAATTCACTCGCCTCCGAGGCAAACAGCTGCATCTGCAGCTGCTCGACCGGATAGCGTTCCGTATGATTGAGATATAATTTCATGCCTTCAGCGCCTCGCGCATCCAGGGGTTCCACTGCCGCTCGGCGTCCAGCGTGCTTTCCTCCATGTGCCCCGGCAGCACGCGCAGATTCCCCGGCAGCTGCCCGAGCCTGCGCAGCGATTCCATCATCGCCCGCTGGTCGCCGCCCTTGAAATCCGTCCTGCCGCAGCTCCCGGCGAACAGCGTGTCGCCCGAAAACAGCCAATCGCCCGCCAGCAGACACACGCCCCCCGGCGTATGCCCCGGCGTGGCGATCACACGGATGCGGATATGCCCCAGCGTCAGCTCGTCGCCATCCTCATAGGTGTTCGTAAAAATCAGCCGCCCGTGCGTCATCTCCGCCGGGTCGGTCGAATCCGCCTTGCTGACGTAAACCGGCGCGCCGGTCCGCTCATGCAGCACCTTCAGCCCGCCGATGTGGTCATAGTGGGCGTGCGTCAGCAAAATCATCCGCAGCGTCAGCCCGTTCTGCGCCAGATCGTCTGCAATCTTCTGCCCCGCTGCGCCGGGGTCGATGACGGCGGCCTCCATCGTCTGCTCGTCCCAGAGGATGTAGCAGTTCGTGGCCAGCGGCCCGAGCACCATGGTCTCCAATTTCATACCCTGTTCCTCACTTCAAGTCGTTTGTGTCCACAATCAGCGTCACCGGTCCGTGATTTTCCGATGTCACCAGCATGTCCGCGCCAAACTCACCGTGCTCCGGCGGGAAGCCCAGCCGCGCGCATTCTGACAGAAACTGTTCATAGAGCGGGATGGCAACTTCCGGCCGCGCCGCGCCGATGAAGCTCGGCCGCCGCCCATGGCTCACGTCGCCGTAGAGCGTAAACTGGCTCACTACGAGGACGCTGCCGCCCACGTCGGCCAGACTCAAATTCATCTTGTCGTTTTCATCCCGGAATACGCGCAGGCCAAGGATCTTCTCGGCCAGCTTGCGGCATTTTTCCGGGGTATCGTCGGGTGCAATGCCGAGCAGGATCAAAAATCCCTGCCCAATCTGCCCGTGAATTTCGCTCTCAATGGCGACCGACGCGGATTTGACCCGCGTGACAACTGCTTTCATACAAATGGTTTCTCCAAATATTAAATCTATTTTTCAGGCTGCCTCGCCCGGTCTTTCACCGGTCATCAGCCATTCCCTCTGTGGACATCCTTCACGCCGGAGATCCCGCGCAGACGGCCCCGAACCGCTTCCAGCTCCTTGAGGTCGTGCACCGGGAAATTCAGCGACACATAGGCCGTCCCGTCTCCGGCCGGCTTGGCGGTCATCGCTGTGATGCGCAGCCGCGCCGCGGTCATCACGGTTGCAATGTCGAGCATCAGCCCCGCCCGGTCCTCGGCCACCAGTGCCAGCTCCGTGGCAAACGTCGCGTCCGGCGTCTCGGCCCAGCGCACCGGAACCCACCGGCCCCGCTGCTCAGGGTCGAGCGCGTTTTTTGCATTCGGACAGTCCCGCCGGTGAACCGACACGCCATAGCCCTTCGTGATAAAGCCGATGATATCGTCGCCGGGAACGGGCGTGCAGCAGCGGCTGTACTTGATGGGACAGGAGCCGATATCCTCCACAATGACGCCGGACCGGCTCGTCGTGGGCTGCTGCTGTTGCTTGCCGAGCGAGAGCAGCTCCTTCGGCGTCATATTGCGGCTGGCCTTGGTCAGCTCGTCGCGCACGCGGCCCACGGCCTTCATCGCCGTCAGTCCGCCGTAGCCGATGGCGGCATACATATCGTCGAGGCTCTCAAAGCTGATCCGCTTGAGCACCATCGGCCGCACGTCGTCCTGCTGCATGATGGCCGGATCAATGCCGATGTGCCGCAGCTCCGACTCGAAGCTCAGCTTGCCGCGCGCGATGTTCTCCTCACGCTTTTCTTTCTTAAACCACTGCTTGATCTTGATCCGCGCCTGGTTCGACCGGCAGATGTTCAGCCAGTCGCGGCTCGGCCCCTTCGCGCTCTTCGAGGTCAAAACCTCGACAATGTCGCCGTTGTGCAGCTGCGCGTCGTAGCTCGCAATGCGGTTATTCACCTTCGCGCCGATCATCGAGTTGCCGACGGCGGAGTGGATGGCGTAGGCAAAGTCAATCGGCGTCGAGCCCGCGGGCAGGTTGATGACCTTGCCCTTCGGCGTGAACACGAAGACCTCGTCGTCGAACATGTCGACTTTCAGCGAGTGGATATAGTCGTCCGCCTCGGTGTCTTGCTGATTCTCGAGCAGCCGCCGCACCCACTCGAACTCCTTTTCCGAGCCCTCGCCCGCGTGCTGCTTGTATTTCCAGTGCGCCGCGACGCCGTATTCCGCCGTCTGGTGCATCTCCCACGTCCGGATCTGAACCTCGAACGGAATGCCCTGCTTGCCGATGACCGTCGTGTGCAGCGACTGATACATGTTCGGCTTCGGCGTCGAGATATAGTCCTTAAACCGCCCCGGAATCGGGCTGAACAGGTCGTGGATGTGGCCGAGGACGTTATAGCAGTCCGCAATGTCATCCACGATCACGCGGAAGGCATAGAGGTCATAGAGCTCGTCGATGGTCTTGTTCTGCGCACGCATCTTGCGGTAGATGGAATAGGTGTGCTTGATGCGTCCATAGATCGACCCGTGGATGCCGACCGACGCCAGCCGCTCCGTGATCTTCGACTGGATCGCGTTCATGAAATTGTTGGAGCTCTCTTCGTTCTCCTTCAAATAGTCGATGATTTGCTGATATCCCTCGGGATCGAGGTACTGCAGCGATGTGTCCTCCAGCTCCCACTTGATCTTCTGCATGCCGAGCCGATGCGCCAGCGGCGCGTAGATCTCCATTGTCTCCATGGACTTGGACACCTGCTTGGCCGGTGTCTGGTATTCGAGCGTGCGCATATTGTGCAGCCGGTCGGAGATCTTGATGAGGATGACGCGGATGTCCTTGCTCATTGCCATGAACATCTTGCGCAGATTCTCCATTTGCTGCTCTTCCATCGTCGAATACTGCACGCGCGTCAGCTTCGTGACGCCCTCCACCAACTCGGCGACCGTCCGCCCAAAGAGCTTCGTGATCTCATCAAAGCTCGCGTCCGTGTCCTCCAGGCAGTCGTGCAGCAGCGCCGCTGCAATCGCGTCGGTGTCGAGGCCGATCTCCGCCACGATCTCCGCCACGGCCAGCGGATGGATGATATAGGGCTCGCCGGACTTGCGCAGCTGCGTTTTGTGCTTCTCGTCGGCGTATTCAAAGGCCCGCTGAATGACGTCCAGATCGGCCGAAGGGGAATAGCGCTTCACGGCCTGCATCATGGACGCATAATGTTCTTCTCTGGTTTCCATTTAGTCTCCTGCCTTCTGCTTTTTCAGATGAATGAGGATGGCGCTCTGCGTGAGATCCACCTTTTTTCCTTCGCTTGTCAGCCGGATGCGGAGGGATTTTGGCCGCTGCTCGAGCGCAAGCAGACCCTGCTCGGCGAATACCTCCAGACAGACCCATGTCTTGCCCGGGCAGCACGGTATCGCGGCAAAGCGCGCGATTTTCCGGCTGAGGCATCCGACGTCCTCCTGCAGACAGCCGCCCTCGGCGTTCGAGGTCAGATACCGCCAGACCGCTACAAAGTCCTGCCGATCCGGCAGCAGCGCCCCGGCTTCCTCCGCCGTCAGCGCCTCGCCGGCCAGATGCCGTCCGTAGAGCACCCGTGCCGCGTCCTGCACGCTTCTGGCCGCCTCGTCCGGCCGGATATCGACCAGATTCAGCTGCACCGTGCGCAGCCCGCGGTATTCGTTGATCTGCGGCGTAAATGCAATGTCCACCACGTCCCCCAGGCTGATGGCCGCGAGGCGTGCCGTCGTGGAGAAGAAGATTGCGCCCCAGCTGCAGCGCCCGCTCGTCAGCCGCAGCCGCAGATGTTTCCCGCCGCCGACCTCCGTCAGATCCGCGATGCTCAGGCCCCGCAGCAGCAGCAGCGGCCGCGGACACCCGGCCCCGCAGGGCTCCAGTTCGTCGAGCGCCTCTACATTCGCCAGCGTCAGCAGCTGCGGCGGCACCTCGCAGTCAATCTTCAGATCCGCCTGGCATTCCTCCGACTGCCGGAACGTATGCGCCAGCTTCCCGATCTCCTCGCGGAAGCGGTCGATGTTTTCCCGCCGGATGGTAAAGCCCGCCGCCAGTTCATGCCCGCCGTAGCTCTCGAGCAGCGGCGAGAGCGTCTTGAGCGAGGCGAAGAGGTTGAAGCCCCCGTGCGAGCGCGACGAGGCCTTCCCCTTATCGCCGTCCAGACAGATGAGAAACGCCGGGCAGCTATATTCCTCCGCCAACCGCGACGCCACAATTCCAACCACGCCCTGGTGCCAGTTTTCGCTTGCCAGCACGATGGCCTCCGGCCGCCCGCCTGCGGGCAGCATGGCCACGGCCTCGCGGTAGATGTCCGCCTCGATCTCCTGCCGCTTCCGGTTCAGGCGGCAGAGCTCCGACGCCAGCTCTACGGCGCGCGAGGCGTCCTTGGTCAAAAAAAGATCCGTCGCAATGCCGACCTGCCCCATGCGCCCGGCCGCATTGATGCGCGGCGCCAGCGTATAGCCGATGGTTCCGGCGGTGATCTTGCCGCGCCCGATGGCGCACTCGGCCATCAGCGCTGCCACGCCCACGCGCTTCGGATTTTCCAATGCCCGCAGCCCCGCGGCCACCATCGTCCGGTTTTCTCCCGTCAGCGGCATCACGTCGGCCACGGTTCCGAGGCACAGAAAGTCGCAGTATTCCTGCAGCAGCGCCCCGGCGTCCCCGCCGATGGCGCAGGCCAGCTTGAAAGCCACGCCCACGCCCGCCAGTTCCGCCGCCGGCTGGGGCTGGTCGGGCCGGTGCGGGTCGACCACCGCGATGGCCTCCGGCAGCTCGGCTTTGCATTCATGATGGTCGGTGATCACCAGCTCCATCCCGAGCGCGCGGCAGAGCGCCGCCTCGTCGTTTGCCGTGATCCCGCAGTCCACCGTCACAATCAGCTGCACGCCCTGCGCCTTCAGGCTACGCAGGGCCAGCTCGTTCAGACCGTAGCCCTCCTCCAGCCGCGCCGGAATGTAGCTTGTGACGCGCGCGCCCTGCTTTTGCAGAAAATCCGTCAGCAGACACGTCGCCGTGATCCCGTCGACGTCATAATCGCCGAACACGCAGACTGCCTCGCGCCGTTCAATCGCCCGGCGTACCCGCCGGGCGGCCTTTTCCATATCCAGCAGGGCAAATGGGTCGGAGAGCGGCTCATTTGCCGCCAGAAAATTGCGTGCCGCCTGCAAATCCGTATAGCCGCGGCTGCACATCACCGCCGCCGTCAGCGGCGAAAATCCGGCCTCTGCCATCGCCCGTGCTTCCGCCGGGCGATAGGACGAGACCGTCCAGGTTCCGTACTTCAATTTCGATACACATCCATCATATTCTATTTCTTTTTCCGCTATTATAGCATCCTGCACCCGATTTCACAATAAAAAATATATGAACAATCTGCCCCATCCCTCAAAAATCCAAAACATTCGCCCCGCCCGTCCGCCAAAGCCCGCCTCCCGGCGGAAAGAGCGGCTAGGCGGAACACAGGCGGCCGCACGCAAAATTTTCCGCGCCGCCCGATTTCAAAATCAAATCCCGATCCCAAACCGCCCGCGTCTTCTCCAAAACGCAAAAAGCTCCCCCGCCGCCCAGAGCAGGCGGCAGGGGAGAGAATCGAAAAGGTCAAAAGTCCCGGCGCTCAATCGCCGCAATACTCCGTATAGAGCGCCGCATGGTCCTCCACGCAAAAATCCCCGGTCCAGGCATGTGCCGTCACGCAGACGACGTCCCGGCCGTTTGCGGCCTTGCCGAAGCTCGCGCAGCAGTTCATCGCCTGTGAGGTAAAGCCGGTTTTTGCGCCTTCCACCGCCGCCTCGCCCAGTTCATACTGCCCGATGCGGTAGAGGAATTTGTTGATCATCGCCACGCCCTCCGGATTCTGCTCCGTCGCGGCGGACGTATAGCTTACGGCGCAGAGCGCCGCGCGGCAGCGCTCGTTGGCCATCGCAGCCTCCAAAATGACGGCCATCTCCCGCGCCGTGGTGTAGTGCTCCTCATCGTGCAATCCGCTGTCGTTGACAAAGTGGGTATTGCGCAGCCCCAGCTCCGCCGCCTTCTCATTCATCAGCGCAACAAAGCCCTCCGTGCTGCCCGCAATCGTCAGCGCCAGCGCCTCGGTTGCCTCCGCGCCGGAGGGGAGCAGCGCCCCGTAAACCAGGTCGGTCATCGAGACTTCTTCCCCGTTCACAAAGCCCGCCATCGTCGCATCCGACAAAAACAGCGGATCGATGATGGCCTGCGTCATGGTGAACGTCGCATCCCAGTCTGTGATCTGCTCACAGGCGACAAGCGCGGTCATCACCTTCGTCATCGACGCCGGATAGATCTTCGCGTCCGGCTCCTTTTCGGCGATCACCGTGTTCGTCTCCAGATCGATCAAAATGGCGTTTTCGCTGTAAAGCTCGAGATCGAGCGTCTGCGTCGCGTCCGTCTCTACGGCAAGGGCCGGCGCGGCGGGTGTTACCGTCGCTGCTTCCTCCGGCCCGGCAGGGGAATCGTCGGGGCCCTCCCCGGTGGGGTCTTCTGCGGGCTCCTCATCCGGTGCCTTTGCGGGCAGCTCCTCGGGTTCTTCTACGGGAGTTTCCTCGGGCACCGCCTCCGGTTCTGCCGGTTCCGCTCCCGCCGGATCGGCCGGGGCCTCCGGCGCAGGAGCCGGGGCCTGCGCGGTGTCCTCGCGGGGCAAAAGCTCGTCGACCACATAATGCTTCAGCAAAAACGCCGCCCCGCCGACCAGCGCAATCATCGCCAGCACCAGCAGTGCCGCGAGAAATCCGTGCTTGTTCCGGCTGCGCTTGCGTTCGCGCACGCGGCTGCGGTTCATCGCCCGCGTTATGCCGAGCGCCTGCGGGCCTTCTGCCGGGCACTGCGCGCCGGGCTGTGCCTGTGTATCTTCCGTCCGGATGTTCTGGTTCTGTTCCATACCGGTCTCTCCTGATTGTATGCCAAGTTTCGCCGCAGCCGCGGCGGAGCTATTATAGCATGCTTTTCCTCATTCGTAAATCTTATAAAAAATTTAATATTTCCTGACTTCTCTACAAAAAACGCGGGATTCTACTGCCAGTAGAATCCTGCATTTGAGGCGTAGAGCGAAAAAACGAGACTCGTGCTGGATTTTGCCTCCCGTTTCTGCTATGATGAAAGACAAAGTAATCCATGATCACGTTCAGGAGGCAACCCCATGACAAAAACTTTTCAGATCATTACCGACTCTTCCTGCGACCTGCCGCAGAGCCTCGCCGACGAGCTGGATCTGCGCGTCCTGCCGCTGCACGTCACCATCGACGGCCAGACCTACCGCAACTACCTCGACGGCCGTGAAATCGCCTTCAAGGCCTTCTTCGACAAGCTCCGCGCGGGCTCCCAGGGGACAACCAGCGCCGTCAATCCCGACGAATTTACCGTCGAGATGGAGCAGGCCCTCGCCGAAGGCTACGATGTGCTCTATGTCGGCTTTTCCTCGGGCCTGAGCACGACCTATCAGTCCGGCTGCATCGCCGCCGAAGAGCTCCGCGCCAAATATCCCGCGCGCAAGATCCTGACGATCGATTCCCTCGGCGCCTCCCTCGGTGAGGGCCTCTATGTCTATCTCGCCGCGAAGAAGCAGCAATCCGGCGCCTCGCTGGAGGAAACCTACGACTACCTCCTGCAGGTCCGCCCGCACCTGTGCCATTGGTTCACGGTCAACGACCTCATGCACCTCAAGCGCGGCGGCCGTGTCTCGGCCACGGCGGCGCTCTTCGGCACCATGCTCCAGATCAAGCCCGTCATGCACATGGATGACGCGGGCCACCTCATCCCCGTCAGCAAGGCGCGCGGGCGCAAGGCCTCGCTGCAGGCCCTCGTGCAGCAGATGGTCGAAACCGCGACGGACCCGGAGCAGCAGACCGTCTTCATCTGCCACGGCGACTGCATCGACGACGCAGAATATACCGCCGCCCTCATCCGGGAAAAGACCGGCGCGAAGACCATTATCATCAACTACGTCGGCCCCGTCATCGGCGCGCATACCGGCCCCGGCGTCGTGTCCATCTTCTTCCTCGGCACGCACCGCTGAGCAGCCCTCCGGGAAGTGCGGAGCTGGAATCGCGCCCCTTCGGCAAGAGAAGCGCCGCCAATCCGGAAGACAAGCGGAACCCCCTGATTTTCCACGCAAAAACCCGCCCGAGCGCATCGCGCTCAGGCGGGTTTGCAGCATTTTCATCCCGGATAGACGGCCGCGCCGGTGCGCTTGTGCTCCGAGCGCTTGTGGAACCGCTCGATGATCGCGAGATCCGCCTCCTCGCCCTCGCCGGTCATAAGGAAGCGGTCGATCGCCGCATACGTCACGCCCATCTCGCTCTCGTCGGTCTGCCCCTCGAAGAGTCCGGCCGACGGTGCCTTGTCGATGATGCTCTGCGGCGCGTTCAAAAAGCGCAAAAACTCATAGATTTCCGTCACCGTCAGATCGGCAATCGGGTTGAGATCGTATGCCCCGTCACCCCACTTGGTGAAATAGCCCATGTAGGCCTCCGACCGGTTGCCCGTCCCGGCGACCAGCCGGCCCTCCGCCGCCGCCACGGCATAAACCGTCGCCATGCGCAGCCGGGGATTGATGTTGGTGAGCGCCTGCTGGTTCAGCTCCGTCACCTGAGAGAGCGCCTTCACCAGCGTCTGCTTCGTCTCCGTGATGTCGACGGTGCGGTTTTCAATGCCAAACTGCTTCGCCACTTCGCCGCCGTCATCCATGTCGATGCCAAAATTTCGCTTTGATTCACACGGCATCATGATCCCCACCGTGTTCTCGCACGCCTTCTTGCAAAGGATGCCGACCAGGGCGGAATCCTTGCCGCCCGAGTTCCCGAACACGATGCCCTTCGCCCCGGCCTTTTTCAGCACGTCCCGAATAAACGCCACCCGGCGTTCCAGCTCCACAGCATAATCACGCATAACGCTCTGCCTCCTTGGTTTTTCTCTATCTTACGCCACCGCCGCGGCGCTGTCAATTTCTTTTCCGACGAATTTGACAGTAATTTCCGCCTGTGTTATGATAAATCTGAAAAAAGGGAAGGAGACTGCCTATGTTCCTGATTCTGCTCATCGCCGCCGGCGCAATTTTAGAGACGCTTTTCATCATGCAGTCCTATCGCCGTCGCAACGTGGCCGGCATCCTCCTGAAAACCACGGCCTCGCTATTGTTCGTCCTGCTCGGATTGTACTGCATGCGCCTGCGCGGGCAGAGCACCTACGCGCTCTACGTCGTGATCGGCCTCGCGCTTGGCATGCTGGGCGATTTTCTGATTGCCCTGCGCTATCTCAATCCCAAAACGCACGACCTCTGCTTCATCTCCGGCACGCTTGCCTTTTTTGCCGGCCATGTGCTCTACATTCTCGCCGTGCTGACGGCCGCGCCCCGTGCCTGGACCTATGCCATCCCCCTCACGCTCGTCGCGCTCGGCGTCGCGGGCTTCTATTCCCACGCAATGCAGGTCCGCGCCGGGAAGATCATGCCCCTCGGCGTGGTCTATATCGGCTGCGTCATCTTCGTCGCCGCCACCTCCCTGACCGGCGCCCTGCTCACGAGCGACCGCGCGCTTTTCATGTTCTTCCTCGGCGGCCTCTGCTTCAGCCTCAGTGACAATATGCTCGTCGTGCTCTCCTTCGGCAAAAACGACAGTCCCTACCGAAACGCCGTCCTCCACGTCCTCTACTATATGGCCCAGATTTTCATCGCCCTCAGCATCCTTTTCTACGCACCATAGCTGCAAATGTCCAAAGGCTCCCCTTGATTGCATCAAGGGGAGCTGTCATGGCGCAGCCATGACTGAGAGGATTAAGGCCCTCGATTTTCCGCTGCACTTCGCTTGCGCTTGCAGGGGAAGACAACTTTGTGTAGCTGTTCGCGATCAAGGGACGTTACAGATGCGGCATGCCCTTTGCGGGTACGGTCTGCCCATCCCCGCCGCAGCGGAAAACCCTTGTAATCTCAACGAATTCTACTCCCGGTAGAGCCACTCTCTACCGCAAAGTTCCCCGGCCTTTCCGGACAGGAGAGGCCGGATCTCACTTTTTCGGGAGACTTTTTCGCCGCCCTGCCGTACACTGGAGGCAAACAGAACCACTTCTTGCGCAAGGGGGAGCTTATCATGAAAAAACTCATCGTTTTCGGCGATTCCATCCTGAAGGGCGTCACCTTCAACGGCACAGGCTATCATCTCTGCCCCGACCATGACCTGCCGCAGCTGTCCGCGCGCGGCATTGAAATCGAAAACCATACCAAAATGGGCGCCACCATTTCCGACGGCCTGCGTGCCATGGACAAGAGCCTCCACGCCTGTGACAGCCAGACAACCGTCCTGCTCGGCTACGGCGGCAACGACTGCGATTACGACTGGCAGGCCATCTCCGAGGCCCCCGAGGCCGAGCACCAGCCCCATACCACGCCGGACAATTTCGTCGAGGGCCTTCGCCGCGCCATCCGCAAGGCGCAGGACGCCGGGGCCATGGTCGCCGTGGCCTCGCTGGTCCCGCTGGATGCCGAGCGTTATCTGCGCTTCATCAGCAAAAACCGCGACGGAAAAAATATTCTCTCCTGGCTCGGCGACGCGGCGCACCTCTACCGCTGGCAGGAGTATTATAATGCCCTCACCGTCCAGCTGGCCCGCGCCTTCGGCTGCCGCGTGGTCGACCTGCGGACAGCCTTCCTGCAGAGCCGCAATTTCCCCGACCTGCTCTGCCCCGACGGCATCCACCCGACCGACACCGGCTATCTCCTCGCCCATAAGACCCTCTCCGCCGCCATGTATTAAGCAAAAGGACAAAACCCGGAGCTCCATAAGGAGCTCCGGGTTTTCGTTTTTGAAAGGACTCAGAAAGCCTCCCCCGGAGGGGGAGGGGCCCCGGTGCACCCACTGGGGCGGAGAGGGCCGGGGCGCACTCAAATCTTCCCGAGCCCCCAAGGCCCCCTCTAAAAGAGGGGGCTGTCAGCCAACGGCTGACTGGGGGAGAATCCCCGCTGTACCCGCCGCGCTGGAAGCCTGCGGGTGATTACTCCACGCAGCTGTGCGCGCGGTATCCGGCGCGCATCGCGTCCCATACAGAGTCAAACTGCACCGCATTCTTCTCCGCCGGGCAGCTGCGGCAGGAAGAGACATGGAAGATCTGCGAATGGATGTTGCCGACATAGACCTCCGCCGGTGCGTCGATTGTCGGATTGATCTGCCCCTGCGTCGCCGTGCGTTCCGTGTCAAAGTGAACCACCGTCCCGTCGCTCGCCGCGTGCACCACGCCCTGCAGATCCGTCCGGAAGAGCGTCACCTCCGCGTCCAGCAGCCGGCTGAGCGCCGCGTCCGTCGGATGACCGTAGGAATTGCCGGTTCCCACGGAAATTACGCCGTATTCCGGCATCACTTCGCGCAGAAATACATACCCGGTCGATCCCGCGCTTCCGTGGTGCCCCACCTTGAGCACCGTCGCGTCCAGCCGCGCCCCGGCTTCCACCAGTTCGTCCTCCGCCGTGATGCCCATGTCACCGGTGAAAAGAAAGCTTGTCTCGCCATAGTCGATGCGCAGCACGATGGAGTTTTCGTTGTTGTTCCCATAGTCGCGCAGCGGCCCGAGCACCGTCACCTCCGCGTCCCCGAGCGAAACCGTGTCGCCGGGGGAGGGGACTTCGATTTCCCGTCCCTGCGCCCCGGCGTATTTCACAAAGTTGGAAAAGGCCTTTGTGGAATATTCCGTCGTACTCGACCAGATGTGCTCCGCCGGGAATTTTGCCAGCACGCCCGCCAGCCCGCCGACGTGATCCTCGTCGCAGTGCGTGTTTACCACATACGCAAGTGACGTCACGCCGGATTCCTCCAGACTGGCCACAACATAGCTCGCATCGTCCACATTTCCGCCGTCAATCAGCATGGCCTCGCCGTCGCAGACAATCAAACTCGCGTCCGCCTGCCCCACGTCCAGAAACCAGACGTCCAGCTCGCCCTCCGGCACGGCCCTGGCCGCGTCCGGCTGCGCTGTGCCGGATAACGTTTGCCAGAGCAGTACCGCCGCCGCCAGCGCGGCGGCCAGCAAAACCAGGCCCGGCGAGGCCTTCGGTTTACCGCGCCGCTTCGCCATCTGCTTCCTCCATCGACCGTTTCACCCGGCCGTAGACCAGATAGGAGATCATTGCCGTCAATGCGTCCGCAATCAGCTGTGCCCAGACAATGCCTGTCATCCCGAAAAAGTGGTCAAGCAGGAACAAGATCGGGATATTCATCCCCAGCTGCCGCAGAATCGACAGCCCCAGCGACACGCGCCCTTTTCCAAGCGCCTGCATGTAGTGCACCATCTGGAAGCTCAAAAACATCACCGCCGGCGCGAAACACCGTGCCCGCAGATACTGCGTCCCCAGCGCCACGGTCTGCGCATCCCGGATAAACAGCTGCATGATCTGCGGCGCAAATGCCCAGTAAAGCCCGATGCAGACCGCCGCCACGGCCAGTCCGCAGCGCCGCGCTGTCCGGAAAAAGGCGTACATCCGTTCCCGGTTCCCCGCCGCGTAGTTGTAGGCCACCAGCGGCATCATCGCCAGACAGATGCCGATGCAGGTGTTCAGCGGCAGCCGCTCGATTTTCAGAATAATCCCCATCGCAGCCAGCTCGATGTCGCCGTGGCGCGAGGCCAGCTTGTTGATGACAATGTTCGAAAGGTCGTAGAGCAGCAGATTGACCGCCGCCGGCACCCCCACGGAGAAAATTGCCCGCATCGACGTCCGCTCCACGCGCTCAATCCGCCGGGGCAGCGCCAAAACCGTTGCCGACCGCACCTTCTGATAGACCACCACATAATAGAAAAACGAAATCACGTTCGACAGCAGCGTCGCAAGTCCCGCGCCGAGCACCTCGTTTCCGCGCGGCAGCAGCAGGAACATAAACAGCGGGTCGAGCGCCACGTTCAAAATACCGCCCAGACTCACGCCGATCCCGGCCTCCCGGGAATAGCCGGTGTTGCGCAGCATCGAGCTCATCACATTGTTCAGCATCGTCGGAACCGCCCCGATGATCACCACCGGGATGAGATACTGCCGCGCATAGCCGATCGTGTTTTCGCTCGCGCCGAGCAGACGCAGCAGCGGATCCATAAAGCTCAGGCAGAGCAGAGAAAATACCAGCGCTGTCCCCGCCGTCATCACCAGGCTGACCGACGCCACGCGCCGTGCTTCCTCCTCCTGCCGCCGCCCGAGCAGCTGCACCACAAGATTGCCGCCGCCCACGCCGAACAGGTTGGAAAGCCCCGTGATCATCAAAAAAACCGTCGCCACCAGCGACGAGGCCGCAACCATATACGGGTTGTCCGTCAACCCGATGTACCAGGTGTCCGCCAGATTATAAACCAGCACAATCAGCTGACTGATGATCGTCGGCACCGCCATCACCGTCAGCGCCCGCAATACCGGCACGGACGAAAACAGTTCCTCCTTGCTCGCCTTCTTCCGCAAGCCCCTCATCTCCCATTCAGCAATTTTCGCCTTATTATACAACACCCCGTCCCAAAAAGAAACCCCGTGCCCTCCCTCTCTCCCTGTCCGCCGCCGAGAACCGGCAGCGCCTGCCCGCCGGGAGCCCCATAAAAATCTCCGCCGGAGCACGTTATGATGGAGACAATAATAATACCCCTCCGGGCTGTAGGCTTCCAGGAGGCAGAAGTCCCGTCGCAGCCCGGGACGCCCGAAAAAGCCCCCTCTCCCGAGGGGGCTTTTTTTGATATCCGGAGGCGCCAAAGGCCGCGCCGCTCCACTTAAGGTGTATCCGAAAACTCCCAAAGCGCCCGGACAGCGGGCCTTTTTGCGCTGTGCGGCGTCACTTTTCCTTGAAATACGTCAGTATTCCTGCGGAAAAAGTGTCTTGCACAGCACGAAAATTCCTCGCTGCCGGTCACATTTTCAGTTTTCAGATACACCTTGGAAAAGCGCCTCCCGCGCCTCTCGCAGCGAGCAGCCCTTCTCCCGCGCAATCCGCGCCAGATCCTCAAATTCCGCCTTCTCCCGCGAAACGCCGAAGCCCGCCGCGCCTTTCACGCGCACAGCGCCGAACGCAGTTTCCACGCGCCGCTCCGTCCGCTCCAGCGTCCACCGGTCACAGACCTTTGCCCGCACACCCAGCGTCGTCGTGTGCCGGAACAGCGCCCGCAGCACCGTCTCCCGCACCGTCTCCCGGCACATGCAGGTCAAAAGTACGCCCGGCCGGTTTTTCTTCATCCCGATGGCCGTCGTGTATACGTCGACGGCCCCGGCCTCAAACAGCCGCTCCATTGCAAAGCCGATCTCCTCCGCCGTCATGTCGTCGAGATTGCAGCAGAGTTCTACAATCGCTTCCGTCCGGGCCTCCGTCCGCCCCAACATCGCGCGGATGCAGTTTGCCGCCTCAAATTCCTTCGTGCCCATGCCGTAGCCAATCCGTTCCACACAGATCTGCGGCATCGGCCCGAAACGCTTCACGAAATGCCGCAGCAGCGCCGCGCCCGTCGGCGTGCAGAGCTCCCCACGGATCTCGCCGCCGTAGCAGGGGATTCCCTCGAGCAGCAGTGCCGTCGCCGGGGCCGGCACCGGCAGCAGCCCATGCGCACAGCGCACCTGGCCGGATCCCACATGGACCGCCGACGCGCAGACCTCGTCCGGCGCGATCTTCTCCATCAGCCAGCAGACGCCCACCACGTCGGCCAGCGCATCCAGCGTGCCGACCTCATGGAAATGGATCTGGTCGACGGCCGTGCCATGGACGCGGGCTTCCGCCTGCGCGATCGCGTCATAGACCGCCAGCGCATTCGCCCGTACCGTCTCCGGGACGTCCAGCGCCCCGAGCTGCTGCCGGATCTCCGCCAGCCCCGTGTGGTGGTGATGGTGGGCGTGGTGCTCTGCTTCGCCCTCCTCCTCGCCATGGACAAAAACATGCACATGCGTCCCGCGGATCCCGCAGCGCACCGCCGGCTCCGCCGTAATTTGGATTCCCGGCAGCCCCAGCGCGTTCATCCCGCGCAAAAATGCCTCCCGATCCTCCTCCGGCAGCAGCTCCAGCAGTGCTGCCATCAGCATATCGCCCGCCGCGCCCATTGCGCAGTCCAGATAAAGCGTTCTCATCTGTTTCCTCCCAAATGGTTGATCCGGTTGGCCAGGAAGCCCGCGCCAAACCCGTTGTCGATGTTCACCACGCTCACGCCGCTTGCGCAGGAGTTGAGCATTGCCAGCAGCGCTGTCACACCGCCGAAGCTCGCCCCATATCCCACGCTCGTCGGCACCGCGATTACCGGGCAGTCCACCAGCCCGCCGATCACGCTCGGCAGCGCCCCTTCCATGCCCGCCACGGCCACAATCACCCGTGCAGCCATGAGCTGCTCCGTGTGCGATAGCAGCCGGTGCAGTCCCGCAACGCCCACGTCGTAGAGCCGCACCACGCGGCTGCCCAGAGCCTCCGCCGTCAGCGCGGCCTCCTCGGCCACCGGAATGTCCGATGTGCCGCCTGTCGCCACGACCACGGCCCCGTCTCCGTCCGGCTCCGGAATCCGGCCCACAAGGCCGATCCGCGCCTGCGCGTGATAGTCCAGCGCCACGCTTTGCCCAACCGTCTCCGCCGCCTCCGGCGAAAGGCGTGTGATGAGTACCGGGCTCACGCCCCGCTCCGCCATCCGCGCCGCGATCCCGGCAATCTGCTTCGGCGTCTTGCCCGCGCCATAGATGACCTCCGCCGCGCCCTGGCGCAGCTTCCGGTGCAAATCGATCTTCGCGTAGCCCAGATCCTCAAACGGCGCCTGCTTCAGCTGCAGCTCCGCTTCCTCCAAACTGACCGTGCCCTGCCGGACGGCCTCCAGCAGATCCCGAATGCTTCCACTCATTCCCGTACCTCCAAATCCAGCAAAACTGCCGGGTAATATTGCCGCAGCTCCGTCAAAATCTCTTCCCGCCGCGCCAGAATCAGCGCCAGCTGCGCCGCCGGCGCCTGAATCCGCGCCGCCCCGGCGAAATACCGCACGCGAAAATCCGTCAACCCCAGCGAGAACAAAAAGCCCTCCGCCGCCTCCGTCTTTGCCAGCGCTTCCGCCGTGATCCGCTGCCCCGTGGGCACGCGCGTGGCAAGGCAGGCATAGGCGGGCTTGTCCCAGGTAAAAAGCCCCGCCGCCTTGGAGCGCGCGCGGATCTCCGCCTTCGTCAGTCCGCATTCCCGCAGCGGCGAGCGAACCTCCAGCTCCCGCAGCGCCCGCATCCCGGGCCGGTCGCCCGCGTCGTCCGAGGCATTCGTGCCGTCGAGCAGCAGACAATATCCGTCCGCCCGCGCCCGCTGCGTGAGCGTCCCAAAGAGGTTTCGCTTGCAGTGATAGCACCGGTCCGCCGGATTTTCTGCGACTGCCTCATCCGCCAGTGCATCCAGCTCCAATATCGTCAGCTCCGCACCCACATCGCGGCAGAGCCGCCGCGCGTCCTCCAGCTCAAAGGCCGGCTGGAAGGCCGTCTTGATAAAATACGGCCGCACATCCGCGCCGCACTGCTTCGCGCTCCAAAGCAGATACGACGAATCCACGCCCCCCGAAAAGCCCAGTGCCGCCTTCGGATGCCGGGCAAAAAAGTCTGCCAATTCCATGAAAATCCTCCTGATTTACGAAAAAAGGCATACGATCCCTTCTCTGAGATCGTATGCCTTCTGAACATACCATACAAACAGGTTCGTGCCAGGCGAGGCTTCGGCCCCGTGCGGAGCGGTTCCTCCGCCCCATTCGGGGTTATTCTACCACGCATTCGCCCGGCCCGTCAAGCCTCGTCCAAGGTTTTTTCCAGCTCCGTGAGCATAGCGTCCATCAGCCGCTGCATCCCGAGCTCCGCCACGCCCACAATAAAGTTCGCGCAGTGGTTCACCGGGATGAGAATGCGCTTGGCCGCGCTCTGCCCCACGGCGACGGCCATCCGCGGCGTCACCTCGCCAAGCAGCGCATCCGCGATCACGATTCCGACCGGCCCGATGATCACGTCGGCGCGGCGGCAGCAGACCACCACCGCATTTTCGCCCGTCGCGCCCTCGTCCGCTCCGGCGCGAAGCATCGCGCTCGTCGCCGCCGTGTTCGTCCCGACCGCCGTAATCGTCACCGCCGGAAACCGCTTGCGTACCGCCGCAACCACCTGTTTTCCAATTCCGCCCCCCTGGGCATCCATCACCAAAATGTTCATCTTCGCGCTCCTTTTTCCCAAAAACCGCCGCGCGGTCAGAGATTTCCGCCCTCCTGCGCGCCGCTGCGCTGCAGGGTGTTGCCGATCGCCGTCACCGAGAGCAGCGTCGCAATCAAAAATACCCCCGGAATCACCACAACCCACCAGCTGTCCGTCAGCAGCGCTTGCTGCGCCAGCGAGAGCATGCTGCCCCACGACACAATCTCCAGCGGCAGTCCAAGCCCGAGAAAGCTGAGCGTCGACTCCGCCAAAATCGCCCCGCGCACATTCATGACCACCATGAACAAAATGGCCGGCAGGAAGTTCGGTGCCAGATGCTCGCGCAGCAGATGGAAAAATCCGCCGCCCATACACCGCGCCGCCAGTACAAACTCGCTGCTCCGCAGCCGCCGCACCTCCGTGCGCACAACCTTCGCAATCCCGGTCCAGCTTGTCAGCCCGATCACCAGCGACAAACTCCAGACCGATGCCGCGCCCAAAATCGCCTGCAGCAGCACGATCAGCAGCAGATTCGGCACGCTGAGCAAAATTTCCGTCGCCCGCATCAAAAGCGCGTCGAGCCGCCGCCCCGCGCAGCCGCTCAGACTCCCGAGCACCATCGCGATCCCCGTCGAGATCGCCGTGGCCAGCGCGCCGATCACCAGCGACGCCCGCCCGCCGTACCAGATCATGGCGAACAGGTCGCGCCCCATCGCGTCCGTGCCGAACCAAAACTCCCGGCAGGGCGCGCGGTTGCAGTTTGCAAGATCCATATAGGTCGGGTCGCGCCGCAAAAACAGCCCGCAGCCCAGACACCCGAGCAGGATGACGGCCAAAACAATCCCCGCCAAAACCGGCTTGCCCCGCAGCCACGGCGTTTTTTTTGCCTCCGGTGTCCTGACCGGCCGCGGCCCGACAATCTGAAAGTCATCCATCGCGTCCGGCCTCCCTTCCGTCCAGCCTCGGGTCGAGGCGTGCGTTGATCGCCTGTGCCAGCAAGCTGCACGCCATCACCACGGCCCCGGTCAGGATGCAGAGCACCATCAGCAGATTATAGTCCTGATACCGCGCGCTCTCATAGCTGAGTGTCCCGAGGCCGGGATAGGAAAATACGCTCTCAATGATATAGGTCCCCCCGATGATGTGCGGCACGGAGATGGCCATGATCGAAAGATACGCCGGCATCACGTTGCGCAGGCAGTGCCGCAGCAGCACCCGCCGCCCGCCCAGGCCCTTGCCCTTTGCCAGCAGCACATAGTCCGCCCGCAGCTCCTCCAGCAGCCGGTTGCGCACCAGATAGGCATAATACCACAGATGCCCCAGTACCACGACCGTCACCGGCAGCACCAGATGCCGCGCCCGGTCGGAAAAGCCGCCCGCGCTGCCCACGCTGTAGGCCCCCGAGCTCGGCAGCCACCGCAGCTGCACCGCAAAAATCAAAATCAGCACCAGCGACAGCCAAAACTCCGGCACGCAGCTCATCGCTGTCCCCACGCGGCAGCAAACCCGGTCAAAAACCGATCCTTCCTTCCACGCGCACAACACGCCGAGCCCCAGCGACAGCACGAAAATCAGCAAAAAACCGATCCCACCCAGCCGCAGCGTATACGGCAGCCGCGACCAGATCAGCTCCAGCACGTCCATTTTGTACTGATAGGAAATGCCAAACTCACCCCGCAGCGCCCCGCGCAGCCAGGCCAGATACTGCGTCAAAACCGGCGCGTCCAGCCCCAGCTTTTCGGTGGCCCAGGCCCGCTCCGCCGGGGTCATTTTCTCCACGCGGTCGCCGAAATACGCCCGCAGCGGATCGCCCGGCGCCATCCGTGCGATGACAAACACCAGGAAGGATAAAATCAGCACGCTCAGCAAAAACAGCGCCAGCGTCCGCAGCGCGGCGGCCATGCCGCGTCGTTGCCTCATGCCTCCGCGCCCCCTTCCAAAACAAAATGCCCCGGCGCAGCTTCCACCAGCTGCCCGTCCCGGCAAAATTCCGCTTCCTCAAAGCGCAGAATCTTCCGCGCCCGTTCCCGCAGCGGGTCGGGCAGGGGAATGGCCGAGAGCAGCGCGCGGGTATACCCGTGCAGCGGCCGGGAAAACAGCTCCTCCGTCTCCGCGCATTCCACCAGCTTCCCCCGGTACATCACACCCACCCGGTCGCACAGATACCGGACGAGCGACAGGTCGTGCGCAATGAACAAAAACGTAAAGCCGTGCTCGGCCTGCAGATGCCGGAACAGATTGATGATCTGCGCCTGAATGGACACATCCAGCGACGAGACCGGCTCATCGGCCACCAGCAGCTCCGGCTCCATCGCCAGCGCCCGCGCAATGGCCACTCTCTGCCGCTGCCCGCCGGAAAGTTCCGGCGGATACTTGTCCAGATACTCCGCATCCAGTCCCACATACTTCATCTGAAACGCGGCCTCCGCGCGCGCAGAGCCCCGCGCCGTGCTCCGCCGTGCAATGCGCAGCGGCTCCGTGATACAATCTCCTACCGTCCGTTTCGGATCGAGGCTCGACGTCGGATCCTGAAAGATCATCTGCCTGCTTTGCTGCAGATACCGCCGGTTCGCGCGAAACTGCGCCGCGTCTGCCACGTCGATCCCGTGAAACAGGATCCGTCCTACCTCCGGCCGGTAGAGATTCATGATGCACCGCGCCGCCGTCGACTTTCCGGAGCCCGATTCTCCGACCAACCCGAAAATCTCGCCCCGCCGTACAGAAAACGACAGATCTTCTACCGCCCGCACGCGCAGGCCCCGCACGGGGCAGAAGCTGTGCGTCAAATGCTCCACCGAGAGCAGAATTTCCTCATTCATGCCAGCGTCCTCCTACCGGCGGCGCAACCTTCGGCGCGCGCGGATCGAGCAGCCAGGTGGCCGCGTAGTGGGTGTCAGTGATTTGAAACATTGGCGGCGCCTCGCGATAGTCGATCCCGAGCGCATACGCATTCCGCGCGGCGAAGGCATCGCCGGCCGGCGGATCGATGAGCGTCGGCGGCATCCCGGGAATGGTGTAGAGCGGCTCGCCGTGCCGCGCCAGTGCCGGCAGCGCCCGCAGCAGCGCCCAGGTATAGGGATGGCGCGGGTCATAATAGACCTCCTCCGCCGTCCCGAGTTCCACGATCCGCCCCGCATACATCACCGCCACGCGGTCGGCCACCCGGGCCACCACACCGAGATCGTGCGACACGAGCACCGTCGCCGTCCCGAGCTTTTGCTGTACGTCCCGCAGCAGATCCAAAATCTGCGCCTGAATCGTCACGTCCAGCGCCGTCGTCGGCTCGTCAGCGAAGAGAAGTTTGGGTTTCCCCGCCAGCGCAATGGCAAGCACCACCCGCTGGCGCATCCCGCCGGAGAGCTGGTGCGGGTAGAGCGCCATCCGCTCCGCCGCCCGCTCGATCCCGACCAGCGCCAAAAGCTCCTCCACGCGCGCGGAGACCGTCTTGCGTGAAGCTCCCGGATTTTGCACGCGCACCGCCTCGGCAATCTGGCTGCCGACGG
The DNA here is from genome assembly GCA_900555665.1 of uncultured Eubacteriales bacterium. GTDB lineage: Bacteria > Bacillota > Clostridia > Oscillospirales > Oscillospiraceae > CAG-170. Next base: position 62,173 of record USLX01000001.1, read on the forward strand.
TCATGCTGGGGTTCAGCGCCGTCATCGGATCCTGAAATACCATGGAAAACAGCCGCCCCCGCAGCCTGCGCATCTCGCGCTCAGAGTAGCGCGCAATGTCCACGCCCCCGGCCAGCACCTCGCCCTCTACGCGCGCGGAGCCCGGCAGCAGATGCAAAATAGCCCGGCACATCGCGCTCTTGCCGCAGCCGGATTCCCCAACCACGGCCAAAACCTCGCCCGGCCGCACCGAAAAGCTGACGCCCCGCACTGCCTGCACGTCCCCGCGCGGCGAGGCGTAGGTCACAGATAAATTTTTGACTTCCAACAGCTCCGACATAACGTTCCTCATAAACGCGCAAACGCAGGGGGCATCCCCGCCCCCTGTGTCCGCCGGTTTCTATTTGATGAATTGGGTATTTGCAATGTGCCAGATGATCGTTGCAAGGGCCGATGCCCTCATCGGCCCATCCGAAGGCTCCCCCTCCGGGGGAGCTGTCACGGCAAAGCCGTGACTGAGAGGGGACTGTCGCCGAAGGCGACTGGGGGAGCTCCCGCGGGAATCAACGTGCTCAGTCGAGCGTCCACGTCTCGACGTTCCAGAAGATCCCGACGCCGTGGTGGCCCATAACGGTCTCCGTGTCGATGCCGTGCAGCCGGCTCGTCGCGACATAGTTCGCGTCGATGTAGCAGATGAAGGCGTAGGCCGGATCGTTCGCCAGCGCAACCTGGAATTCGTCGTAATACTGCTTGCGCACCGCCGGGTCGCTCGACTCGCGTGCCTTCGTCAGCGCCTCGTCGACTTCGGCGTTCGAATAACCGGAGTAATTCGCGCCCTTGTCCGTGCCGAACACCTTATAGGTGTGGTCGTCCGCGTCAAACGGACTGCCCCAGCCGATGAGACACGCCATCTGCCCGCCCCAGTCCATCACGGCCGGGATGTCCACCGTGCAGTGGATGCCCACCTCGCGCAGTTGCTGTGCGGCGGCCTGGGCGATGTCGATGCGATCCTGTTCTCCGGACATGACGCTGATCGTGAAGGCGATCTCCGCGCCGCCGCGCTCATAATAGCCGTCCGCGCCCATCACGCAGCCCGCATCCTCCAAAATCTGCTTTGCCTTCTCCGGATGATAGTCGTAGTGCTCGACGTTTTCATTGTTGTAGATATTCCGCTGCAGCGGCCCGTAGGCGGGCATGCCCTGCCCGAGCAGCACGGCGTCCACAATGGCCTGCCGGTCGAGGGCGTAGCAGATCGCCGGGATGAGGTCGCGGTTTTCCTGCCAATATTCGTTCCAGAAGTTGAAGAGAATGCCGCGGTAATCGCTCGTCTTCATGTCGTAGCTGGTATACCCGTCCTTGCCCTGGAACTGCGCGGCGTTTTTCGGATCGAGCAGCGCAAGGTCGAGTTCACCGGACTCCAGCTGCAGCGCCTGCGCGTTGTCATCCGGCACGATTTTAAACACGATCCGCTCGATGTTCGGCGCGCCTCGATAATAGTCCTCGTTCCGCACCAGAATGATCGCCTGCGCCGGATCCCAGCGCTCGAGCTTGTAGGGGCCCGTGCCGACCGGTGCACGGAAAAATGCCGACTCCTGCCAGTCCTCACCCGCAAGCAAATGCTCCGGCAGAACGGCCATCGTCATATAGTCGAGAAACGCCACATTCGGCGCGGACAGGCGGAAGGCGACCGTCCGGGCATCCACCACCGTAATCTCTTCCACATCTTCAAAGTTCGGCGCGTTTTCCGATCCGTTGTCCGGATCCATGATCGCCTCGATGGTAAATTTGACGTCGCCCGCCGTAACCGGCTCCCCGTCGTGCCATTTCAGCCCTTCGCGCAGATAAAATGTATAGGTGTTCGTCTCCTCGTCCACGTCCCAGCGTTCGGCCAATCCCGGTACAACGTTGTTCTCTCCGTCGTGCGCCGTCAGCCCGTCAAAGAGCAGCAGGTTGATCTCCCCGTGCTCGTCCATGGCTGGGTTGATGCGCGTGTAGTCCGCCGAGCCGTAGGTCAGCGTGCTGCCCTCCGTGCCGTCAGCCATCGCGGTCTGTGCCGCGTCGGGTGTGGTGGTGTCGGTGGGAGCAGTGGTTTTTGCGCAGGCTGCCAGCGAGAGCAGCATGCCGAGCGCCAAAAGCGCCGCCAGAATTTTTTTCATCGTTCCTCCAAAAAGTTCAGGCTTCAGCCTCGTTCTGCCAGACTTCAGCCTGACGCTTCCCGTATTTTATCAGACTGATGCGTTGCTGTGAAGCTCCCTGGGGGGATATAATTTTGAAACCGCCGGCAAAAAGTTTCAGCGCCCCCAAAAACGTATAAAAAATTATATAAACGATCTTGACAACGTAGAAAAAATTCTATATACTGCGAATAGAAGAAAAAACAGGAAGTTCCGAAGAAATACCTGCGTACATTCGCCATCAGCGAAGGAGGCCTTTACGATGCGATACCTGGAATTGGACACTCCATCCCTGCTCATCGACCGGGAACGGCTGATGAAAAACCTGAACGAAATGCAGTCCTATGCAGACGCGCACGGCGCAGCCCTCCGCCCGCATACAAAGACGCACAAATGCCCGGAGATCGCCAAACTGCAGCTTGCCGCCGGCGCCTGCGGCTTCGCCGTGGCCAAGGTCGGCGAGGCCGAAGCAATGGCGGCGGCCGGGCTCGATGACATTTTCATCGCCAACGAGATTGTCGGCGAGAAAAAGCTCCGCCGCATTGCCGCGCTGGCAAGGCACGGCGTGAAGCTTGCCTTCGGCGTGGACACGCCCTGCCAGGTGACGGCGGCGGAGGCCGTCTTCGCGCAGGAGGGCGTCTCCGTGCCGGTGCTCATCGAGATCGAAGTCGGCGAAAACCGCTCCGGCATCCTTTCGGAAACCGACTTTCTCGCGCTGCTCGATGCCATCCGCGCCTGTCCGCACGTCCCGTTCGGCGGCATTTTCTCGCACGACGGCAACAGCTACTCCGCGCCTGATCTCGCTGCCCTCCGCGCGCTGTCAGAAGGCGCGCAGCGCCGCACGCTGCACTTTGCAGCCCTCGCCGCCGCGCAGGATATGCCCTGCCGGACGGTCAGCTACGGCGCCACGCCCACCTTTATGAACCACGTCGACATCCTTCCCGGCATCACCGAGCTTCGCCCCGGAACCTATGCCCTCATGGATGCCTCGCAGGGCCACGCCATCGGCACACTGGATCGCTGCGCGGCCACCGTGCTCGCCACAGTCATCAGCCGCCCGACGCCGGAGCGTACCATCCTCGATGTCGGCGCGAAGGGCCTCACGATGCAGTCCCGCACCGAGGGCCTCTGCGCCACCCCCGGCAAGGGCACACTCTATGACCAGCCGGATGTCCACATTGAAAAGGTCTTCGACGAGCACGCCATCATCAACGACCCATCGTTCCGCGCGTCCGTCGCCGTCGGCGAAAAGGTGCGCATCATCCCGGTGCATATCTGCCCCGTCTGCAACCTCTATGAGCGGGCATATCTCATTTCCGGGGACGAAGTCGTGCAGGAGCTGGACATCGCCGCGCGCGGCAAGCTGCAGTAAGGAGAAGCCATGGAAATCCGAAGCGTCCTGCAGCCCTATGTCCCCATCGCCGAGATGCTGTCCGCGACATTCGCGCCCGACTGTGAGGCCGTCCTGCACGACCTCGCCGCGCCCGAGCGCTCCGTCGTCTATGTGGCAAATCCCACCGTCACGGGCCGGAAGGTTGGCGACAGTTTCGACCAGCTCGTCCGCCAGGTCATCCTCTCCCGCGACCTGCGGGAGGATTTTGTCGCAAATTACTATTTTACCGCCCCAAACGGCAAGCGCATCCGTTCCTCCACGCTCCTCATCCGCGGCCGGGACGGCAAGCTCGAGGGCGCACTCTGCCTCAACCTCGACACCACGCGCGTACAGGCCCAGCTGGACTTCCTGCAAAGCCTCCTGCCGCAGCCTCCGGCGGCCAATCCCCCGGAAGCGGCAGAGCCGGCGCATATCTCCGTCATGATTGAAAATCTGATGGACGGCATCGTCGGCGGCGCGGACGGCGCGGCCCTCACACGCGAGCAGCGCATCGAAAAGGTGCGCTTTATGGAGGAAAAAGGCCTGTTTTTGATGAAGGGCAGCATCGAAAAAGCCGCCGAAAAGCTCGGCGTCAATAAAGTCACCATCTACAGCTATTTAGACGAAGTCAGGGGGAAACACGCATGAGAGCCATCACACTGCCAAGCGTCCTGGAAAATAAGGGCCATTACGTCCCCGGCATGATCTCCGGCGACAAGCTCTATATCTCCGGCCAGCTCCCGGTGCACCATGAGACCGGCACGCCGATGGCAGAGGCCATCGAGCAGCAGACCCGCGACGCGCTCCACAATGTCGAGCGCGTCCTGCTTGCTGCCGGATGCACGAAGGAGGATGTCGTCCTTTGCCGCCTCTACATCCCGGACGTCGCGGCCTGGGACGCGGTCAACGCCGTCTACGCGGCATTTTTCGGCGCCCATAAGCCGGCCCGCGTCATCGTTCCCACGCGGGAACTGCACCACGGCGCACGGATTGAAATTGAAGCCATCGCCGAAGTACGATAAGGAGGAGACATCATGCAATTTGTATGCAGCAAATGCGGCCATACCGAATCGGCCGCCACGCGCAAACCCCGCTGCGCCTGCGGCGGCCTCTGGAAGCTGGACTATCAGCCGCCGAAGTTTGACCTCGGCGAGATCGACACGCACGAATGGAGCCAGTTCCGCTACCGGAACTTCATGGCGCTGGACGGCGACGTCTGGCGCACCGTCACCATGGGCGAGGGCATGACGCCCATCGTCCGCCTGGACGAGGACGTGCTTTTAAAGATGGACTATTTCATGCCCACGCTCTCGTTCAAGGACCGCGGCGCGGCCGTCCTCGTCGCGCACTGCAAGGCCATCGGCGTGGACCGGGTCGTGCAGGACTCGAGCGGCAATGCCGGCAACTCCGTCGCCGCCTACTGCGCCAAAGCCGGCATCGCCTGTGAAATTTTTGTCCCCGAAGGCACGAGCCCCAAGAAGATCGACATGATCCGCGCCCACGGCGCAACCTGCACCGTCGTCCCCGGCTCACGGGATCACTGTGCCGACGTCTGCCGCGCCAAGGTCGAGCAGGAGGGCGTCTACTACGCCAACCACGTCTATAACCCCTTCTTCTACGAGGGCACGAAGACCTACATCTACGAAGCCTTCGAGCAGCTGGGCCGTATCCCGTCCCATATCGTTATCCCCACCGGCAACGGTACGCTCTTCCTCGGTGCAATCTACGCGCTCGAGCACCTCGAGCGCAGCGGCGCCATCGACCATTTCCCGCAGATCATCGCCCTCCAGAGCGAAAATTGCGACCCGCTGCTCCGCGCGGCAGAAAAGGGCGAGGCGGAGCCGGAGGACGTCACGCCCACGCCGACCATCGCCGAGGGCATCGCCATCGGCAAGCCCATGCGCGGCGAAGAGATCCTCGCCCTCGCAAAGCAGCATAACGTCCGCTTCGTCCATGCCCCGGAAGACAAAATTCTGGACGCCCGCGCCGCCCTGGCCCGCCGCGGCATCTACTGTGAGCACACCACCGCAGCCAATTATGCCGCCTATCTCGAATATTGCCGCCTTTACGGCAAAACGCCCGATACCCTCATCACCATCTGCGGCGCCGGCCTGAAATCCGACCATTAAGTTTTCAACGGAATCGCAGACCCCAAGGCCCCCTCTGCCAAGAGGGGGCTGTCTGCGCCCCGCGCAGACTGGGGGAGCCGTCCCCGCGCCCCGCAAATAGGCTCCCCCCTCCGGGGGAGGCGCCCCAGTGCGCCCACTGGGGCGGAGAGGGCCGGGGCACTTGGATTTTCCGTTGCATCAAAATAGCCGTGGCAATCCCGTGGATCTTCCAGGCCTCTCAAAGGGTGCGCCTGCACCAAAGGCCCCCTCTGCCAAGAGGGGGCTGTCTGCGCCCCGCGCAGACTGGGGGAGCCGTCCCCGCGC
>USLX01000002.1 GCA_900555665.1 uncultured Eubacteriales bacterium
TCGGCGACCTCAACAAGCGCCGCGGCCGCGTCATGGGCATGAACCCCGATCCCGAGAACCCCGGCTATCAGATCGTTGAGGCGGAAGTCCCGATGGGCGAAATGACCAGCTACACCATCGACCTGCGCGCGATGAGCCAGGGCCGCGGCAGCTACACGCTGAAGTTCGTCCGCTATGAGGAAGTCCCGCAGATGAACCAGGCCAAGATCATCGAAGACGCCAAGAAGGAAGAGGAAGAATAATTCCGGCGTTCAAACCGAACCGTAAAAAGGCTCCCCACTGGGGAGCCTTTTTTGATTGTATAAAGAAACCCACCGGCAGTGCCTTATCTTAATGAGATTAGGCAGGGCCGGTGGGGATGATTTCCGGGGTTTGAGATCTCCGGAAGGGAGAACGTAGCCAAAAGAGGCATGGCACATCGCAGGCACCTTTGCCGCCATCGGTGGGAAAGGTGCCTGCTGCGGATATTGCAGATGAACGCCGGACAAGAAGATTTCGGTCTGTGGCTTGTCCGGCGGCTGCGTTTGAAGAACAATCCCCGTGCAAGCGGAGCGAAGGTTGACAAGCGTTTGGCGCATGCGCGGCAGGCAATGAATCCGGGGCGAGTGGGGCGTTTGGAGACGGCGCTTACAAGGGCCATGGAGTTCGGCGGTTCTTAGAGGGTATTCTTCCAACTCCCGACGCACCCGGACAGCGGGCCTTTTCACGCTGCGTCAGCGTCATTTTTCCTTGAAATACGTCAGGATTCCTGCGAAAAAATGTCTTGCGCAGCGCGAAAATTCCTCGCTGCCAGTCACATCATGAGTTGGAAGAATACACCCTGGGCAACAGGCAACGCAGGTAGAGGCGATTCCCCTACCTGTCGAAGTCTGTCATGTTTCAATTTTTGCGCTTCTCGCGATGCCGGGTCATTTGTCGGGCAAGCACCGTCCGCGGTGCATCCCCTCCAGCCGCGCAAGGTCGTTTTGCGGCCTGGCAGGCAAGCTTATTTGCCGTTGAAGTTTGCGGCTGCCTTTTCGCAGCCGTCCGTGAGGATACAGAGCGCAGCATCGCGTGCGTTGTCGAGGGCCCGGTCCAGCTCCGGCTGCTCCTGCTTCGTAAAGCTGGAGAGCACCCAGTCGGCCAGATCGTAATCGGGATGCGGCTTGGCGCCGATGCCGATTTTGACGCGCGGAAAGTTCTCCGAATGGAGCATCGCGATGATGGACTTGATGCCGTTATGCCCTCCGGCGGAGCCGGCCTTGCGGACGCGGATTTTCCCAACCGGGAGCGAGATGTCATCGAACAGGACGAGCACACGCTCCGGCGGAATCTTATAAAAGTGTGCCGCCGCCTCGACGGCGAGGCCGGAGGCGTTCATAAACGTCTCCGGCTTCAGGAGCAGGAGCTTTTGTCCACGGTAGCTGGCCGTGGCGCTCAGCGCCTTGTATTTGACTTTGCTGATGGGGACGCCGAGCACGTCCGCGATGCGGTCGACGGCCATAAATCCGGCGTTATGGCGGGTATTTTGATACTCGCTGCCCGGATTTCCGAGGCCGACGATCAGCCAGTCACACCCGGCGGATGGAAACAGAATCATATCAGAACAGCGCAGACATGGAGTTTTCTTCGTAGATTCTCTGGATGGCATCGGCAAAGATCGGAGCCACGTCGAGATACTTGATCTTGCTGCAGGCGCCTTCCAGCGGAGGGATGGTGTTGAGCAGGGTGAGTTCCTTGATGGGGCTCTCGGCGATGCGGTCGTTGGCGGGGCCGGAGAGAACGCCGTGCGTGGCGCAGGCATAAACTTCCTTCGCGCCGCCGATCTCCACGATGGCCTTGGCCGCGTTGCAGAGGGAACCGGCGGTATCGACCATATCATCATAGATGATGCAGCTCTTGCCGCGCACGTCACCGATGATATTCATGACCTCGCACTGGTTGGCCTTTTCGCGGCGCTTGTCGACGATGGCCAGCCCCATGCCCATCTTGTTGGCAAACGAACGGCTGCGGGCGACGGAGCCGACGTCAGGGGAGACAACGACCATCTCTTCCGAATGTTCGAATCTATCCATAAAGTATTTCACAAAGATGGGAACGGCATGCATATTGTCCACAGGAATGTCAAAGAAGCCCTGAATCTGTGCGGCGTGGAGGTCCATGGTGAGGACGCGGTCGGCGCCGGCGGCCTCGATCATGTTGGCGACGAGCTTGGCCGAGATGGGGTCGCGGCCCTTGGCCTTACGGTCCTGCCGGGCGTAGCCGAAATAGGGCATGACGGCGGTGATACGACCGGCGGAAGCGCGCTTGCAGGCGTCGATCATGACGAGCAGCTCCATCAGATGGTCGTTGACCGGCTTGCACGTCGGCTGAACCAGGAAGACGTCGCTGCCGCGGACAGACTCATTGATGGTCATGGAAACTTCGCCGTCGGCGAACGAGGTGACACTGCTGTCGCCCAGGGGCAGCCACAGCTTGCGGCAGATACCTTCAGCCAGGCTCTTGTTTGCGTTGGCGGAGAAAACCTTGACGTTCTTGCCATGAGAAATCATATGAAATTACCTCTCTCTGATTATTCTCTTCTGATACTAAAATGATATATTTGCAGCGGCAGGGCCGCGTGTGCATGGAGTGAAGTACGAATCTTATGGAATCCTTGTAGGGGCGGATGATCCTGTCCGCCCAAAGGCCCCTCTACCAAGCGGTGGCTGTCACCGAAGGTGACTGGGGGCGCGAAATAACTTCTTTCACCGATCGCCTGCGGTGATCTTCCCCCTCACTTCATAGAAGGGGCTTTCTCCGCAGCTCGCGAGGATCACGCCCATCACAGGAACGTTACTTTTCCTTGACCTTATGCTTCGAGGCCCAATCCTTTTTGTTCTGCTGGCGGGCGCGGGCGATGGCGAGGGCCATGGCCGGGATATCGTCGGTGATGGTGGAGCCGGCGGCGATGTATGCCCCGTCGCCGACCGTGACGGGGGCGATGAGATTCGTATTGCAGCCGATGAAGGCGCTGTCGCCGATGGTGGTGCGGTATTTTTTGGCGCGGTCATAGTTGACCGTCACGGTGCCGCAGCCGAAGTTGCAGTTCTGGCCGACGTCGCTGTCGCCGACATAGGTGAGATGCGAAATCTTGGTCCCGTCGGCAATCGTGGAATTTTTGATCTCAACAAAATCGCCCACCCGAATATGGCTGCCAATGGTGGAGCCGGGACGGATGTAAGCAAACGGGCCAATGTGGGTATCATAACCGACGGTGGAGTTATAGATCTGCGAGCTGTTGACGTTGGTATCGTCGCCGATTTTGGCGTTCTCTAAATAGCTGTTCGGGCCGATGGTGCAGCCGCAGCCGATGGACGTCTGCCCACGCAGAATCGTGCCGGGGAGCAGGGCCGTGCCCGCGCCGATGGCGACGCCCGGCTCGACATAGGTGTTGTTGTAGTCCCAGATCTCGACGCCCTGCTGGGCCAGGCGATAGAGGTTGCACTGGTTAAGCACCGGCTGCCATTCAGGCAGCTCGCTCATCCCGGCCACAGCATAGACGCCGTCGCGGTCGGTATAGGGGACGCCGTGATCCTTCAAAAAATCGGTGAAAATAAACTTTTCGTCCAGCGCCTGCATCAGTGTCTCGCGATTGACCGAGGTAACCGGGCTGACGATGGGCGCCGCGTCAAACTCCTCCTCGTCGTTGGCGTAGGGCAGGATGATGGCCGGGCCGGTGACGACAATGACGTCCTCCTCGCTCTCGTCTGCGGTGGACAAAAAGACATGCAGCTGGTCGGACACGGCCTCCTGCGCTGGGCAGAAAAAGCCGACATCGTTCGGAATGCAGGCCCGCACATCGCGCCGGAAGCGCTCATGGCAGACCATAAAGAAACGCCCAACACCGCCTGCAATCAACGAGGACGCCAGCCAGGAGAGTAAAGGCGTACCCATAATGTTTTGCAGCATCATCGGGCGTGTATATCCAGTTTTCCCGGTATCGTCCGGAATGAACACAATTGCAGATAAACCAGGCAAGGGAAACACGCTCCTTTCTTAACTGCGGCTTCGGGCAGTCATACTTATTTGTATTATAGCAGATAAGATCGTGTTTGTATAGGAATTTTCGCGGAATTTTTTGATCAAAATCTCAGAAAAACACGCCTCGGAATTGCACAAACCACCAGACTATGCTATAATCGTTTCACTTTCAAAGACAAAAAAGAGGAAACCATATGTTAGAACTGAAAAACCTGTGTCTGTCTGCGGACGATGAACAGGGAAAAGTGGACATTTTAAAGGACGTCAGCCTGACGGTGGCAGACGGCGAGTTTCTGGTCATCACCGGCCCGAACGGCGGCGGGAAGACAACACTGGCGAAGGCCGTGATGGGTCTGGTCCGGCCGACAGCGGGGCAGGTTTTCTGGAACGGGGAGGATGTGACGAACCGCTCCATCACCGAGCGCGCCCGGCGCGGCATCTCCTACGGCTTCCAACAGCCGCCGCGCTTTAAGGGCCTGAAGGTGCGTGACCTTCTGACGGTCGCGGCCGGAAAAAAACTGGGCCACGACGAGGCCTGTTCGTACCTCACGAAGGTGGGCCTCTGCGCGCGGGATTATCTGGAGCGCGACGTGGACACCAGCCTCTCCGGCGGTGAGGTCAAGCGCATCGAGATTGCGTCGATCCTTGCAAAAAATGCGGAACTGATGCTCTTTGACGAGCCCGAGGCCGGCATCGATCTCTGGTCGTTCGCGCGTCTGACCGAGACGTTCCGGCAGCTCCACGACGAGGGCGGCCACACCATCGTCATCATCTCCCACCAGGAGCGCATCATCCGCCTGGCCGACGAGATCGTCCTCATCGCGGACGGCAAGGTCGCCGGCCGCGGCAGCGTGGAGGAGATCTATCCGCAGATCCTGGCCGACACGGTCGCGGGCTGCAACATGCTGGAGGTGAACGGACAGTGCTGAATGACATTCAGAAGAAGATCCTGCAGGAGGTCGCCGACATGACCGGCATCCCGGACGGCGCGGTCAACATCCGCAGTGACGGGCAGAAGGAATACCGGCAAAACTCCGCGCACATCACCATCGAATCGAAGACCGACAAGGACGGCATCGACATCCGCATCGCGCCGTTTACCAAAAACGAAAACGTCCATATCCCGGTCGTGCTGACAAAGTCCGGTTTCCAGGACATGGTCTACAACGACTTTTTCGTCGGCGAGGGCGCGGACGTGCGCATTGTGGCCGGCTGCGGCATCCACAACTGCGGCGACTGCGACTCGCAGCATGACGGCATCCACACCTTCTACATCGGCAAAAATGCAAAGGTCACCTACATTGAAAAGCACTATGGCGAGGGCGAAGGCCGCGGCAAGCGCATCTTAAACCCGCAGACCATCGTCTATCTCGAAGAGGGTGCGAGCATCGTGATGGAAACGAGCCAGATTGCCGGCGTCGACGACACGAAGCGCTATACCAAAGTTGTGGCCGAGGGGGCCGGCTCTGAAGTGCAGATCACGGAAAAGCTCCTGACGGACAGCGACCAGCATGCCATTTCCGAAATGGACGTCATTTTGAACGGAGAAGGCAGCCGCACGCGCGTCATCTCGCGCTCGGTGGCCAAAGGCAGCTCGACGCAGCTCTTTTATCCCCGCGTGCAGGGCAACGGCCCGTGCTTTGGCCATGTCTCCTGCGATGCGATCATTATGAATGAGGCGAAGGTTCGCGCCATTCCGGAGATTTCCTGCAACCACGTCGACGCCGCCCTCATCCATGAGGCCGCCATTGGCCGCATTGCGGGTGAGCAGATTTTGAAGCTTGAGACGCTCGGCCTGACGCCCGAGGAAGCAGAGGAGAAAATTTTGGAGGGCTTCCTGCGGTGAGATGAAACACCATATTTTTGACAAAACCTTTCTGGTCTACACGGCCATCGCCGTGGCCTGCTGGTGCGTAGGGACGGGGCTGATGTTCCTGCTCTACAACTGCCTGCATGTGGGCTATTGGATCGCCTCAGCCTGCAATTACCTCGTCGGCGGCACGATGTCGTATTTCCTGAACCGGAAATACACGTTCCACAGTCAGGAAAATCGCCTGCTCGTCGGCGCAAAATATGTGCTGCACATGGTGATCTGCTATTTCGTGTCGTACTCACTGGCGCCGGTGGTGACGAAGTTCGTGCTCGATCACTGGTCGCTGCACGCAAAAGGGAATGTCTCCCTCGCGGTCGGCTCCGTGACATTTACCGTTCTCAACTACTTTGGGCAGCGCTATCTCGTCTTCCGCGCACAGCGGAGCAAGAAATAGCCGCTCCCTTGCACTCCAATGCAGAAGCAGCATTGCAACCTTTAAAATAGAGGCGTCATTGCGAACCAGTCCGCAGACTGGTGTGGCAATCCCGTGGATTTTCCAGGCGTGTCAAGGGGCACGCCCCGTCCCAAAGCCCCTTCTATCAAAGGGATCTGTCGTCAAAGTCGACTGGGGGAGAAGTCACACACGGACTGAACAGAATTTCATACCGGCACCGCCAAACGCCGAACACAATAGCCCCCGCCCGCCGAATGTCTCGGTGGGCGGGGGCTATTTTTTGTGCTATTCGACTTTTCGGGTGCCTATTTCCCTGCGGCCGGGGACTTTCTCCGCCCGGCGGCGGCGCCGGCAGACGCAAATCTTCTTCATCCGGGCCAGGTCTGCCCGTCAGGCGTTTTTAATACCCCAGTTCCTCGCCGATCAGGAACACTTCCGTCTGCGTTCCGCCCATGGGCCTAGCCTGGACAACGGCGGCATTGCAGATGCGGTCCGGACTATGACAGTCGTGGCAGCGCATGGGTTCTGCCAGTGCGCAGGGCGTTTGACACTGCAGACGTCTGGCATTCAGGGGTGCGGCGATGTTGCGCGCGCGAAAGATTGCCCCCTCCAGTGACGGAGCAAGCTTGTTGACGCCCACAAGATAATAGACGCGCTTATGTCCAAAGAGGGCAGCGGCCACGCGGTTGCCCGCGCCGTCGATGTTGACGATCTCGCCCGTCTCGCTCACCGCATTGGCTGAGAGCAGATACACCTCCGCGCCCATGGCCAGCCTGCGCGCCTCGGCGGCAGGCTGTTTCCAGTGCCAATAGACGGTATTGTTCTGACTCAGGCGCTCATAGAGCCCGAGGGCCTGAACGGTCATACTGCCGCCAATCCCGACGCTTGTCTCCTGCACTTGTGCGCAAAGGGCATCCGCCGCCTCCGCCGCCGTGGCAAAATAGCGGACGGAAAAGCCGTTTTTCCGCAGCGCAGTCAATGCTTTTTCGATGTTCACAGGCCTCTCTCCTTAATATTCGCGATACAGGGCCTTGACGCGGCCCAAAATCTGTGCCTCGCGGCCGTCAATCGGTTGATAGCTTGGATTTTCCGGCATGAGCCAGACCTCCCGTCCCGCTTTCTTCAGGCGCTTGACTGTTGCTGAATCATCCAGCAGCGCAACGACGATCTGCCCGTTTTCCGCGTCCTTCTGCGGGCGGACGACAACCTTATCCCCGTCCAGAATGCCGGCGCCGATCATAGAGTCGCCGCGCACGCGCAGCACAAAGCAGCCCGCCTCGCCGTCCCACGGCAGATAGCCTTCAATATTTTCCGTTGCAAGGATCGGCACCCCCGCCGTCACCACGCCGACAATCGGAATCCGGTCGGCCCGCTGCGCATCGGGGAGGGAGATGGCGCGCTTTTTCATGTCGTCCATCTCAATGAGCCCCGCCTCACGCAGCGCGGCGAGGTGGTAATGAACGGTGGCCGTAGATTGCAGGCCGACCGCGCTGCAGATCTCGCGAATGGTGGGCGCATAGCCATGTTCGTTCACAAACCGGGTTAAAAAGTCCAAAATCTGCTCGCGTTTGTTGGTTGTCCGTGCCATAACGACGCCTCCCAGCTAGTTCTGCAACCAGTATAGCACAGCCGCCTGAAAAAATCAAACATTTGTTTATGCTTTCGACAAAAACTTACAATCCTTCCAGATTAAACTTTGGAATATAGTTGGTAGAAGCGGAGGAATAGTCTTGTGTATATCCGTTTTTGATGCCACAAAGATCCAAATAGGAGAGCACAGCGGCATACTCGTCTTCGCTGAGCGTCCGATTGAGCGGTGGCATCTGCCGCGCACGGCCCATTGGAACATACTGGCTCATCAGGCTGAAGAGCACATTTTTTCCCGCGAAGCGTTCTGAAAACCAGTCGATTACGCCGAGTGAATTGTCCAGATATCCCGGCAGAACCAGGTGCCGCACGATGAGCCCCCGCTTCATGATCCCGCCTTCGATTTCCGCCGGCCCAACCTGACGGCACATCTCCTCGATTGCCGCCGCAGCCACCTCCGGATAATCCGGCGCACCGGAAAGTTTCCCGGCCAGCGCAGCGTCTGAATACTTCATGTCGGGCAGATAAATATCCACGAGACCCTCCAGTGCGCGCAGCGTTTCCACGCGCTCATAGCCGCCGCAGTTGTAGACCACCGGAACCGGAAGCTTCGGCGTCAGGGCAGGGAGGATGGAGGGCAAAAAGTGCGTCGGCGTCACAAGGTCGATGTTTTCCGCGCCCTCGTCGATCAGACGCTCAAACACCGCCCGCAGCTGCTGCGGCGTGAGTGCCTTACCAAAATCTTGCTGAGAAATTTCGCTGTTCTGGCAATAAGCGCAGCCCAGCGTGCAGCCCGAAAAAAACACCGCCCCCGCGCCAAAGTCCGCCGCAATCACTGGCTCTTCCCAGTAGTGCAGCATTGCCTTGGCCGCGACAAGGTCGCTTCCCATCCGGCAAAATCCCCGCTGCCCCGCCGCCCGGTTCACACCACAGCGGCGCGGACAGAGTTCACAGTGCAAATAATCCAACATATCTTTCCCTCATTTCTCTTTCCACAGTATAGCAAGCTTCGACGCTTTACACAAGCGCCTTCCTGTGATAAACTATCGTCGAGGTGAAATCATGAAACAGACCATTCTTGCGGCAGCCGCCGCATTCCTGCTTGTACTTTCCGCCTGCACGCCGACGACGCTTCCGGCAGATGTCCCGGTAGAACCAGAAAAGCCGGCATCCTCCGCAGCCGCAACGCAGCCGTCGGATTCGTCTGCCACGACGCTGCCGGCGGAGGAGAATGCCGCCCAACCGGTCGTGGATGCCTGGTTTGACGAACCGCAGACGATCCAGCACGATCTCGATGAGGTCGTGACCTATACCTATCAGATTCCGCAGCTGACTCTCGCCTCGGCAGAAGCAAGTGAGAAGATCAACGAGGACCTGACGCAGTTGCAGGCCGCACTGGAATCCTATGCAGAGGACACTGTCTATCCAGCAGCTCTCGATGCGCAGGCCATAGCATTTGTAAACGGCAGCTACCAGATTTCCATGGAGGACGGGATTCTGACGCTCGAGTATCAGGTCTCCGTCCGTTACGGTGCAGAAGGTGCCGAGGAAATTACAACGCGCAGCTATCAATTTGACGCCGCAACAGGGGAGAGGTTGGATGGATAAATGTTTCACATGAAACATTGCAAAGCGCGTTTCGCGCCCTGATTGTTTCACATGAAACATTGTTGGTGAATGTTATGAAGGTAAATGAAAACTACAGCGTAAAAATTCTAGCCGCATCCAGCGACGGACGCGGGATTGCGCGCGTGGACGGGCAGGTTCTGTTCGTGCCGGGCGGCATTCCGGGTGAAGTCTGTCTTGTGCAGGTTGTCAACATCGGGCGGAGCGCCGCCCATGCGAAGCTGCTCCGGATCGAGCATCCGTCGCCGCATCGTATTACGCCGGATTGTCCCAGTTTTCCGGCCTGCGGCGGCTGTGACTTCCGGCATATGGATTATGCGATGGAACTGGAACTCAAGCGCCGGCGCGTTTTGGACGCGCTGAACCGAATCGGCGGCTGCGCACTGGAGACCCTGGAAATCACAGGTGCAGCAGAACAGAAAGGCTACCGAAATAAAGTGCAGTACCCGGTGCAGGAGCAAAACGGCCGGGCCGAGGCAGGCTTTTTCTCCGCAGGGACGCACCGCGTCATTTCAATCACGCACTGCCGCATCCAGCCGGACTGTGCCGACCGCGTGAGAGAGGCCGTGCTTGGCTGGATGGCGCGCTATCACATCCGTGCCTACGACGAAAAAACGGGCCGCGGCTATGTCCGCCACATTTACATCCGCCGCGGTGCGGTCAGCGGTGAGACGATGGTCTGTATCTGTGCAAACTGCAAAACGCTCCCAAAGCGCGCCGAATTGGTTGACGCCATCCGAGCCGCGTTTCCCGAGGTCACAACCATCGTCTTCAGTGCAAATGAAACGCGGGGAAATACCGTCCTTGGCACGACATTTGAGACGCTCTATGGGCCCGGAACAATTCATGATACGCTCTGCGGACTGGATTTTCGCCTGAGCCCGGCGGCCTTTTATCAGGTCAATCACGATCAAGCGGAAATCCTATATGGAAAAGCCCTGCAATTTGCGGATCTGCGAGGTTGCGAGACCGTGCTCGACCTCTATTGCGGCACCGGCACAATTACGCTCTGCCTCGCCCGTGAGGCAAGACGGGCCATCGGCGTGGAGGTCGTGCCGCAGGCGATCGAAGACGCAAAGGAAAACGCCGTGCGCAATAGTCTCGCAGACAAAACCGAATTTTACTGCATGGACGCCGGACAGGCCGCGCAGATGTTTGCATCCCGAGGAGAACGGCCCGACGTCATCGTCGTCGACCCGCCGCGCAAGGGTGTCAGCGGCGACGTCATTGAAGCGATGGCCGCCATGAGCCCGCAGCGCATCGTCTATGTCTCCTGTGATCCAGCGACGCTCGCCCGTGACGTCAAACTCCTGCACGAGCGCGGCTACACCCTGCAAACCGCCCAGGCCGTCGACCTATTTCCCAGATGCGCCCACGTTGAAACCGTCGCCCTGCTTCAAAAAGTTTAAAAAACATCCACATCTTCAGGGAAGATGTGGATGTTTTATTTATATTTCTGACTTTCCAGAACGGCCTGCTGATCGCACCGGTTGTTGTTGACGTTGGACTCGTGGCCCTTCACCCAGTGGTAGTGCATTTCATGCTGGCTGACAAGACCGAGCAGCATCTCCCAGAGATCCGGATTCAGCGCAGGCTTTTTATCCGACTTGATCCAGCCCTTCCGCCGCCAGCCCCAGGCCCAGCCCTTTTCGAGTGCGTCGAGCACATATCTGGAATCGGAATAGAGCTCCACAATGCACGGCTCCCGCAGGGCCAAAAGCGCCTGGATGACAGCCGTCAGCTCCATGCGGTTGTTCGTCGTCTGTGCCTCACCGCCGGAGAGCATTTTCTCGATGCCGTTGTATTCCAAGATCGCGCACCAGCCGCCCGGCCCCGGATTCCCCGAACACGCACCGTCGGTGTAAATTGTCACTGTCTTCATCGCATTTCTCCTCAACTGGCGGCTGCAAAGTTGCTTCGCTCTGATCCCCTTTTGCCGCCTTTGGCGGCATTTTCCCAGAGGGACAAATTCGCGGCTCCGCCGCTACAGCCGCCCGGCCCGGGATTGCCGGAACAGGCCCCATCCGTATAGATCGTCACAGTTTTCATATTTCAAAACTCCATCTGGAACGCTTTGTAGGGGCGGACGACTTTGCGCAGCTGTTCGCGACGAAGGAGCGTTACAGATGCGGCATGCCCCTTGCGGGTACTGTCCGCCCGCTTTTGCGATTTTCTACCGCACCTTGTAGGGGCCGATGCCCTCATCGGCCCCTACAAATAGAATCTTCGATTTTTACAGGCGGGGCTATGCCCCGTCCATTTCCATTTGTTATTCCTCCGCCGGAGCCTCCGGCTCCTCTTCCTCACGATCTACGCGCTCGAGGGAGATGACGCGATTGCCCTCTTCCACGCGCATCAGGATAACGCCCTGCGTGCCGCGTTTATAGATATTGATGGAATCCGCCGGCATCCGGATCAGCACGCCGCTGTTTTCAACCAGCATCACGTCTTCGCCGTCACTGACGATGGCAACACCCGCCACCAGACCGGTCTTCGCAGTCAGATTGTAGTTTTTCAGACCCTTGCCGCCGCGCTGCTGCGGGCTGCGCTGTCCATCCTCGCCGAGGCGAAGATATTCTTCAATCTCCGTGCGCTTGCCGTAGCCGTTTTCCGTCACGGTCAAAAGCTGTTTGCCCTCTATGGCCAGACCCGCGCCAACAACATAGTCGCCTTCGTCCAACGCAATGCCGCGCACGCCCGCCGCATCGCGGCCCATGACACGCACGTCATTCTCATTGAAGCAAATGGCCATACCATGCGCTGTGGCCAACAAAATATTGTCGTTGCCGGTCGTTTTCAACACCGCGATCAGCTCATCGCCCTCGCCGAGCGTCAGTGCGCGGATACCGGCCTTTCGGGCGGTATTCAGGCAGCTGAGCTCAAGGCGCTTGACCGTACCCTGCCTTGTGACAAACATCAGATTGTCCTCTTCGAGGTCGTGTACGGTGATGCCTGCCGTGACCTTTTCGCCCTGCTCCAGGGGCAGGATATTGATGATATTTGTGCCGCGTGCGGTGCGTCCGGCCTCCGGAATCTGATACCCCTTGCGGCGGTGGACACGGCCCGCGTTCGTGAAGAACAGCAGATAATCGTGCGTCGAGGCGGAGAACACGCTCTCCACAAAATCTTCCTCGCGGAGGCTCTGCCCCGTGACGCCGCGCCCGCCGCGCCGCTGCGCGCGGTAGGTCGACGCCGGGACGCGCTTGATGTAGCCCGCGTGCGAGAGCGTAAAGACGCACTGCTCCTCCTCAATGAGGTCCTCAATGTCGATCTCATCCTCGACATCCTGGATCTCGGTGCGGCGGTCGTCGCCGTACTTGTCGCGGATGGCAATGAGCTCGTCCTTCAAAACGCCCTTCAACATCGTCTCGTCCGAGAGAAACTCCTGGAAATATGCGATCCGTTTTTCCAGTTCCTGATATTCTGCTTCGAGCTTTTCACGCTCCAGCCCCTGCAGGCGTTTGAGCTGCATATCCAGCACAACCTGCGCCTGAATTTCGGACAGGTTGAAGCGCTCCATCAGCCGTTCCTTCGCGTTGTCATAGCTCTCGCGGATCGTCTTGATGACCTCGTCGATATTGTCCTCGGCGATGAGCAGACCTTCGAGCACATGCTGCCGCTCCTGCGCCTTGCGCAGATCATACTGCGTCCGGCGCGTGATGATTTCTTCCTGATAGGAAAGATACTCGTCCAGAATGTGCCGCAGGGACAAAATCTTCGGCTGCGACTGGTTGTTGACGAGCGCCAGCATTGTCACGCCGAACGTGATCTGTAGCTGGGTCTGCGCGAACAGGCGATTCAGCACCACCTGCGGATTGGCGTCCTTTTTCAGCTCGATAACAATGCGCATGCCGTTTCGGTCGGTTTCGTCGCGCAGGTCAGAAATGCCCTCGAGTCGCTTATCGCGCACCTGATCGGAAATGGACGAGATGAGCATCCGCTTGTTGACCTGGTACGGCAGCTCGTGGACGATAATCCGCGTCCGGTTCTGGCCGAACTCCTCAAAGTCGGCGCGGGCACGGACGGTGACCTTACCGCGGCCCGTGGCATAGGCCGCGCGGATCCCACTGCGGCCCATGATGATGCCGCGCGTCGGGAAATCCGGCCCTTGGATGTGCTCCATCAAATCGGCCAGCTCGGCCTCCGGATTGTCGAGGATGCAGACGCAGGCATCGATCACCTCGCGGAGGTTGTGCGGCGGGATGTTCGTCGCCATGCCGACGGCGATACCCGATGAGCCGTTGACCAGCAGATTCGGGAACCGGGACGGCAGCACACGCGGCTCTTTCCGGCTCTCATCGAAGTTCGGATCCCAGTCAACGGTTTCCTTGTCAATGTCGCGCAGCATCTCATTGCAGAGCTTTGACATGCGCGCCTCGGTGTAACGGTAGGCCGCAGGGGGGTCGCCATCGACGGAGCCGAAGTTGCCGTGTCCGTCAACGAGCATATAGCGCATGGAAAAGTCCTGCGCCAGACGCACCATCGCGTCATAGACCGATGCGTCGCCGTGCGGATGATACCGGCCCAGCACGTCGCCGACGCACGTCGCCGATTTCTTGAACGGCTTGTCGCTCGTCAGGCCGTCTTCATACATGGCGTAGAGGATGCGGCGGTGGACGGGTTTCAGACCGTCGCGCACATCGGGCAGCGCACGCCCCACGATGACGGACATCGCGTAATCGATATAGGAGGACTGCATCTCATGTACCAGCTCCGACTGTACAATCGTCTGGTTTGGAAACAGGATGTCCTCCGGCTTGTAATCTTTCTTATGTGCCATTTATGCTTTCTCCTTTTCAAGGTAGGAGTAACTGATTTTCTTCACACCAAAGGCCCCCTCTACCAAGAGGGGGCTGTCACCGAAGGTGACTGGAGGAGCTTCAAATTCTCCCCCTGATCGCCTTCGGCGATCTTCCCCCCTCTTATAGAGGAGGGCTTTTTAAATATCCAGATTCACGACATATTTTGCATTCTGCTCAATAAATTCCTTCCGCGGCTCGACGGCCTCGCCCATCAGGATCGTGAACACCTGATCGGCTGCGACCGCATCCTCCAGCGTGATACGCCGCAGCGTCCGCGTTGTGGGGTCCATCGTCGTCTCCCAGAGCTCATGCGGATTCATCTCGCCAAGGCCCTTAAAGCGCGAAATGTCAACCTTCGCATTCGGGTTGTCCGCGCGCAGCTCGGCCGAGATCTTGTCGCGCTCCGGCTCGGAATACGCCACGCGCGTCGTCTTCCCGCGCGTCAGCTTAAAAAGGGGCGGCACCGCCGAATAGACGTAGCCATGCTCAATGAGCGGCCGCATGAAACGGAAGAAGAACGTCAGCAGCAGCGTCCGGATGTGTGAGCCATCAACGTCCGCATCAGCCATGATAATGACCTTGTGATAACGGAGCTTCTCCAGATTGAATTCCTCGCCGATCCCGGCGCCGAGCGCCGTGATGACCGGCTGGAGCTTATCGTTGCCGTAGACCTTGTCGGCCCTGGCCTTTTCCACGTTCAGCATCTTGCCCCAGAGCGGCAGAATGGCCTGGAAGCGCGAGTCGCGCCCCTGTGTGGCAGAGCCGCCGGCGGAGTCGCCCTCAACGATGTAAATTTCGGTCAGCGCCGGGTCGGTGTCGTTGCAGTCGCGGAGCTTATCCGGCATCTGGCCGGACTCCAGCCCCGTCTTGCGCCGGATGGCCTCGCGCGCCTTGCGCGCAGCCTCTCGCGCGCGGCTGGCCGTCATGGCCTTGTCAAGAATGGCCTTGCCGACGGCGGGATTTTCCTCCAAAAACGTTGCCAGCTGGTCAGAGACGATGGCATTGACCAGCGTCCGCATCGACGCATTGCCGAGCTTGGCCTTTGTCTGGCCTTCAAACTGTGCATCCGTCAGCTTGACGGAGACGATCGCGGTCAGTCCCTCGCGGACGTCGTCGCCGCTGAGCTTATCGTCGTTTTTGAGATAGCCCTTCTTGATGCCGTAGGCATTCAGCACGTTTGTCAGCGCCCGCTTGAAGCCCTCCTCGTGCATGCCGCCCTCCGGCGTATGGATGTCGTTTGCAAATGAAACGATCGTCTCTGTAAACGAGTCGTTATACTGCAGTGCAACCTCGGCGGTCTGGTCGTCCTTCCGGCCCGCCATATAGACCACCTGCTCATGCAGCGGCGTCTTGTGGCGGTTATACCAGCGGACAAACTCGCGGATACCACCCTCATAACACATCGAGTCAAACCGTTCTTTTTCCGGCTTGTCCTGTGCGCCGATGCGTGCGTCGGTAATCGTGATATGCAGCCCCGCATTCAAAAACGCCTGCTCCCGCATGCGGGTATGGAGCGTCTCATAGTCATATTGCAGCGTGTCAAACATCTCGGGATCCGGCTTAAAGGTGACCTTCGTGCCGTGTCCATCGGTGGTGCCGATGATGCGCATTTCCTGGGTGATATGGCCGCGGGAAAATTTCATCTGATAGATGTTCCCGTCGCGCGCCACCTCGACTTCGAGCCACTCGGAGAGCGCATTGACCACGCTCGCGCCCACGCCGTGCAAACCGCCGGAGACTTTATATCCCCCGCCGCCGAATTTACCGCCCGCATGCAGCACCGTATAGACGACCTCCAGCGCCGGCTTTCCGGTCTGCGCCTGAATGTCGACCGGGATGCCGCGTCCGTCGTCCTGAACCGTGATGGTGTCGCCCTCGTTGATCGTCACCTCAACATGGTGGCAATAGCCCGCCAGCGCCTCATCGATCGCGTTGTCGACGATCTCATAGACGAGATGGTGCAGACCCGACGCGCTCGTCGAACCGATGTACATGCCGGGCCGCTTGCGTACAGCCTCCAGCCCCTCGAGCACCTGGATCTGACTGGCGTCGTATTCCGTTTCCACGACGTCATTTTTCAATACTTCTTCGCTCATTCCGTAAATTCCTTTCTGAAAGGATCCTTGCCCGTCAGCGGGCGGCCTCGAGCCGTTTCATCAAAACGGCTGCGTTATATTTGGTCAGGTAGACGCGCTGCGCGCCGAATTCCTGCGTCAGTACGAAGGATTTCGGCAGCTCTTCGGCGGCATCAATCAGCTCGCCGTTTTTCTGCGCCGTCTCCAGAAAAATTCTTGTCCGTTTTGACCAGGAGGTATTGTCGAGGTCAAAGATGCCAAGCACCGCGCGGCTCTGCACCAGCAAATCGCCTCCAAGCTCCAGATACATCAGATCACCCGCCCTTTTTCGATATGCACCGTCTGCCCGAGCCCGGTCAGCTTGTCCGGCTCGCAGCAGGTGATGAGGACCTGGCCGGTTTTGATCTGGTTGAGCACGAAATCCTGCCGTGTCCCGTCGAGCTCGGAGAGCACGTCATCCAGCAGCAGCACCGGCTCCTCGCCCGTGTCCCGGCGAAACAGCTCCCGCTCGGCCAGTTTCAAACTGATAGCCGCCGTCCGTGTCTGGCCCTGCGAGCCATAGGCCTTGATGGAAAGGCCGTCCAGCGAGGCGTCAAAATCGTCCTTATGCGGCCCCGTGAGACACTGGCCGGAGTCCAGCTCGGCGCGGTAATGGGCCTCCTGGTGATCCAGGATTTGCTGAAAAATGACGCGCTTGTCCGCAAACGGATCCGTCACGGTCGAAACCGTCTGATACCGCAGCGTCAGCCCCTCCCGGCCGCCGGAAAATTCCCGGTGATATTCCGCCGCCGTGCCGCCAAGCTCCCGTAAATAATTGGCCCGCGTGGCAATGAGCAGCGTGCCGACCTGCGCCATGCGGTAATTGAATTCCGGCAACGGCTCCAGCAGCGACGGCTGCTCGTGATAGTCCTTTAAAATCCGGCTTTTGCTGTCATAAAGCCTCTGGTATTCCGCAAGCGCTGCGGCATAGCCCGGCCGCAGCTGGCAAAGCGCCGTGTCAAGCAGCTTCCGCCGCCCCGCCGCGCCGGCTTTTAAAACCTGCAGATCATCCGGGCAGAACAACACTGTGGTCAACACGCCGGACAGCCCTGAAGCCGACCGCTGCTTCACGCCGCCGATATAAAGCTGCCTCGGCCTCCGGTTTGCAAACAGAACCGCGCGCAGCGCCTGCTCCCGCCCACCGGAAAACAGCGTGCAGGACAAATCTGCAAACTCCGCGCCAAAGCCGATCAGCTCCTGCACCCGTCCGGTACGAAAGCTTTTTCCGGTCGATAAGTAAAAAACAGCCTCGAGCAGATTGGTCTTTCCCTGCGCATTTTCACCGACGAGCAGATTCACGCCCGGATGCAGCCCCAGGTGCAGCTCTTCATAATTGCGAAACTGGTAGAGTGTCAGCCCGGTGAGCTTCATTTCTGCTCCTCGCTGACGCGCCAGCTGTTTTGCAGGAAGGTAACCACGTCGCCCGGGCGCAGCTTTTTGCCGCGCTGCGTGCATACCTCACCGTTTACCCGTACTTCTTCATTCAAAATGAAGTTTTTTGCCATGCCGCCCGATTCGACGGCATTGCAGAACTTTAAAAAGTCCTGCAATTTGATATATTCCGTATGAATGGGAATCTCGACGACCTCTTCCGAGACCTTTTTGGTAACGCGAACCTTCATCTCATTCCCCCGCTTTCAGCCGCACCGGCAGTACCATGTGGCTATACCGCCGCGTATCGTCGCACGGCGTCAGCACGATGGGGCTCAGCCCGTTGCTCAGCTCCAGCATACACTCCCCATCCGGCACCGCGCGCAGCGCGTCAAGCAGATAGCGGCAGTTAAAGCCGATCTCGAGATCCTTGCCGTCGCCCGCAATCTGGCAGACATCGTGCGCCGTGCCAATCGTGGAAACCGTGCGGAAGTCCGCCGTCTGATCGCCGAACGTGCAGCGAACCGGGCTTTTGAGCTTCTCAGAGATCACCAAGCTCACGCGCTCGATGGAATCCGTGATGGCTGAAACGTTGGCCGCCAGCTTGATGGGATTGTTTTCCGGAAGCACGCGCCGCCAGTCGAGGAATTCTCCTTCCAGGATTCGGCATACGAGCGTTGCTTCTCCGATGGTAAAGAGAATGTGCTTCGTGCCGAGGTAGAATGTGCAGGTTTCGTCGCTGTCGGTCAGGATCTTCTCGACCTCTTTCAGTGCCGCTGCGGGCGCGACAAATTTCATCTGCCGCCCGACGCCGCCCTCCGGCGCCCAGCGCCGCAGCGCAAGACGGTAACCGTCGACGGCAATGACCGTAATACTGTCCTCTTCCACCTCAAACAGGCACCCGGTATGGATGGGCCGGGCCTGATTTTCACTGACGGCAAAGATCGTGCCGGAGATCATGTCCTTGAGCTGCTTCTGCGGCAGTTCAACGCCTTTTTCACTCTCGACATCGGGCAGCTCGGGGTAATCCTCCGCGCTCATCGCAAGGATGGAGAACGAGGAAATGCCGCCGCGGATGGAAACCTTAAAGCTCTCGTCCACGGAAATTTCGACGGTGTCGTCCGGCAGCTTCCGCACGATATCAAAAAACAGCCTCGCCGGGAAGATGGCCTCGCCGGTCTCGCGGATATCGGCCTCGACGCCGACGGTAATCCCCGTTTCCAGATTATACCCGGAGAGCATCACCTTCACACCCGCCCGCACATAGATCCCTTCGA
This sequence comes from uncultured Eubacteriales bacterium, assembly GCA_900555665.1. Classification (GTDB taxonomy): domain Bacteria; phylum Bacillota; class Clostridia; order Oscillospirales; family Oscillospiraceae; genus CAG-170. The sequence continues at coordinate 19,047 of USLX01000002.1, forward strand.
GCGCGGGGATCGCGCTCTTCACGGCGACGGTCCGGCTGGCGACGGAGATAGCCGAGACGAGCAGATTTTTTTCGCAGATAAATTTCATCGCAGTTCCTCCTTCTCTTCTTTCTTCAACAGAAAGAAAGGATAAAAGTAGTAGTAAGTAATAGTAGGGAAATTTTATGTGGAAATCTCCATTTTTCCTTGAGATTTCAATATATATTTTTCCACAGAGCAAATGGGACACCGCATAACGTTGTCCACAGCCCCTTCCGTGAAACATCCGTCAAACGCTTTTCAACAGTCTCAGTTTCCACTATCCACAGCAGTATGTGGATAGTTTTTGAACCGATTCTTTTCTTTCTCTTTTTGAGAAAGAAAAGAATCGGGGCGCGAAAAACTATAGCTTATTATTGATATTCGCCGTAATATCCCGGATATTATCCTGTAATCCGGATGTGGAATCGGCCAGCAGACGTTCGATTTTATTGAGCCCGTGCAGTACAGTCGAATGATCGCGCCCAAATTCGCGTCCGATGTCCGGCAGGCTGAGATTTGTGAGCTTCCGGCAGAGGTACATTGCCACCTGCCGGGCCTCGGCAGTATTTTTGTTTTTCAGCGTCCCGCGCAGCACCTGCTCTTCAATCGAATAAAACCGGCAGACCTCCGAAATGATGAGCCCCGGCGTCGGAAGGCTTTCGGCTTTGCCCTTGTACATGTCCTTGATCGCGCGCGATACGCTCGCCACATCCAGCGGCATCCCCTGCAGATCACGGTAGGCCAAAATTTTCTTGACCGTCCCCTCAATCTGCCGCACATTCGTTGTGATATTCTCCGCAATGTACTCGCACACGTCGTCCGGGAATTCGAGCCCCAGACTCATAGCCTTGTTTTTGATGATCGCCATGCGCGTCTCATAATCCGGCGGCTGAATGTCCGCGATCAAGCCCCATTCAAAGCGTGTCTTCAAGCGGTCTTCCAGCCGGAGCATCTCATGCGGCGGCCGGTCGGCCGTCAAAACGATCTGTCGGTGCGACTCATAGAGCGTGTTGAACGTATGGAAAAATTCCTCCTGCGTCGAGTCCTTGCCGGCAATAAACTGGATATCGTCGACGAGAAACAGATCGGCTCCACGATATTTGCTGCGGAACTCGATGTTCCGGCCCTCCTGCACGGCGGCGATCAGTTCGTTTGTAAACTGGTCGCCCTTGATGTAGACGATGTTATAGCTCGGGTGCTTTTTATGAACTTCGCTGGCGATGGCATAGAGCAGATGCGTCTTGCCCAGGCCGGATGGCCCATAGATAAACAGCGGGTTATACGTCTCCGCCGGCGCATTGGCCACTGCGATGGCCGCCGCATGCGCAAACCGGTTGGAGGAGCCAACAACGAATTTGTCAAAGGTAAACTGTGGGTTAAACTCTACAAATTGCGGTTTTTTCTGATTTTCCCGGTAGACCTCGATCTCGGTGTCGTCCAAAACCTCCAGCTCAATATCCATCTGAAATTCATCCCGCATGGCGTCTTTGATATAGTCGGCGCAGCGGCGCAGAATGATGTCCTTTCGAAACGAGGAGGGGGAGTACAGCACAAGTTTCGTATCGGTCAGTTCCAAAATCTCCGCATCGTCAAACCAGGTTGAGATCACGGCCGGCGTCAGCCGCGATTCCATGTTGCCGAGAACTTTGGCCCAAACATAGGCTGAGGAGTACATAACAGGCTCCTTTCCAAACAGAATCACACAAAAATGTGCATAACAATTCAATATAGAGTATAGCATATTTCCCGGTGTATTGCAAGGCATACTTTATATAATAAAGAATTCCACATCGGAATGCAAAAAAAATACCTCCCAAAAGGGAGGTATTTTAAAAGAGGTTATGGTGAAAAGATCTGTTCCAAAATCGACGGCAGCTCGGAAATCTCCTGGATCACATATTCCGCATCCGCGACCCGGCCAAAGCCATAGGCAGCAAAAATGAGCGGAACCCCGGCCTTTTTCGCCGCGTCGGCATCGCCCTGCGTGTCGCCGACGTAGACGGCCCGGTTCACGCCGTTGCGCGCCATCACAAGCCGGATATTTTCTCCCTTGTCCAGCCCGGTCCGCCCGGCCATCTCATAGTCCCGGAAGCAGCGCAGCCCCGACCAGTCCAAAAACGCCTGCACATAGCCATCCTGCGAATTGGAAACGAGAAACAGCGCATAACGCGCCTCCAGCGTCTTCAATACCTCCCGCAGCTGCGGGTAGAGCCGTCCGCCCCGGTGGCGCAGCAGCTCGTTTTCATAATCATAGAGCTTCTGCATCTCCGCCATCTGTACCGCCTGCGGCTCGTCCGGAAAGGCCAGTGCGGAGATTTCCTTCGGTGTCTTGCCCATCCAGCTGCGCAAAACCGGCTCTGTCAGGTCGATGTGCCGCGCCGCCGTGCGGCGCAGTGCCTCCTTCCAGGCCTCAAAAATCGGCTCCATCGCGTCCCAGAGCGTACCATCTAAATCAAAAATTACTGCGTCCATATCCTTCCCCCTCTTTCATTTGCTTCATTTTACGCGCCAAACGCCGAACCGTCAAGCCCCATTGACTTTGCCGGGGCCGGACTCTATAATACCTACTGAATCAGTTTGAAAAAGGAGGCGCTTTATGGAGGCAGGAAAGGTGCTCGCGGTCTGCATCAGCGAGCGAAAGGGAACCATGAAGCATCCGGTTCCGGAAATTCAGCTCCGCGCCGAACACGGCATCGAGGGCGATGCCCACGCCGGCCCCTGGCACCGGCAGGTCAGCCTGCTCGCCACCGAGAGCGTGGCGCCGATGCGTGCCGTTCTGCCGGACCTTCCGGCGGGCGCCTTTGCGGAAAACATCCTGACCGGGGGCCTCGCGCTGAAAGCGCTTCCCATCGGCACGCGCCTGCGCGTTGGCGGAGCGCTGCTCGAGGTGACACAGATCGGTAAGGAGTGCCACAAGGACTGCGCCATCCGCCAACAGGTCGGCGACTGCGTCATGCCCCGCGAGGGCATTTTCGCCCGCGTGCGCACAGGCGGCGCCGTCCGCCCCGGCGACCCGATCACAATCGAAGGAGAAGGCCATGGAACTGACAGCGAAAGAACTTGACGCCCTCGCGCCGGGCAGCTATACGCTGCTCGACCTGCGCGATGCGCGCTCCCGCGAATATGGCGGCATCCCCGGCGCGGTCGCCGCGGACGCGGACGAATTGCTGGTCAATCCCCCGCAAGGCGAAGGACGGCTTGTGCTCTACTGCGCGCGCGGCGAGATCAGCCTGGAGACGGCCGAGGCTCTGCGCGAACAGGGCGTCGACGCCTGGAGTCTCAAGGGCGGCTATCCGGCCTGGATCCGCTATGACATGCAGAAAACGGCGGATGCCGAGGTAAAAAGGCGCGTCGAGACGAGCCTCCGCAAGCGCTTCCGCGAAAAGCTCTGGTGCAACTTCACCAAGGCTATCCAGCGCTATGAGCTGGTCAAGCCGAACGACCGCATCGCCGTCTGCATCTCCGGCGGCAAGGATTCGATGCTCATGGCCAAGCTCTTTCAGGAGCTGCAGCTCCATAACAAGTTCCCCTTCGAGGTCAAGTTCCTCGTCATGGACCCCGGCTACAGCCCGGCCAACCGCGAGATCATCGAATCGAACGCCCGCCGTCTCGGCATTCCCGTGACAATCTTCGAGTCGAACATCTTCGATTCGGTCTACCACGTCGAAAAAACGCCCTGCTATCTCTGCGCCCGCATGCGCCGCGGCTATCTCTACCGCTACGCGCAGGAGCTCGGCTGCAACAAGATCGCCCTCGGGCACCACTATGATGACGTCATCGAGACGATCCTGATGGGCATGCTCTGGGGCGCGCAGATCCAGACCATGATGCCAAAGCTCCACAGCACAAATTTCCCCGGCATGGAGCTTATCCGCCCGCTCTACCTCATCCGGGAGGATGACATCAAGGCGTGGCGCGACGCAAACGACCTGCACTTCATCCAGTGCGCCTGTAAATTCACCGACACCTGCACCACCTGCAGCAACGAGGAGACGCGCTCCAAGCGGCAGGAAATCAAAAATCTCATCCGGGACATGAAATCCCGCAATCCCGACGTCGAGGCCCACATTTTCCGCAGTGTGGAAAACGTCTGCCTCGACACCGTCGTTGCCTACAAGCAAAAGGGCAAAAAAGTCTCCTTCCTCGACCATTACGACGACTGAAGAAGCCGCCAAAACCACCCAGCCCCCTTCTTTTCAGAGAGGGTCCGGAAAAACCTTGACTTTACAAGGATTGCAGAGTTTATACTGGGCCGTATCAGAAAACTGCTGAAAAAGTGAGGCAAAGACCATGGAACAGAATTTAACGACGGGCAGCGTCTTCCGGACAATCGTCCACTTTTCCCTGCCCTATCTGCTCTCCTATTTTTTACAGACGCTCTACGGCATGGCCGACCTGTTTATCATCGGCCAGTATGAGGGCGTTGCGGCGACAACCGCTGTCTCCATCGGCTCACAGGTCATGCACATGCTGACGGTCATGCTCGTGGGCCTCGCCATGGGAACCACGGTTTCCATCGCGCAGGCCGTCGGCGGCGGAAACCGCGCGCGGGCCTCTGCTGCCACGGGAAATTCCATCACCCTCTTCACGGCTCTCTCGTTGGCGCTGACGGCGGGATTGCTTCTCCTGGTCAAACCCATCACCGCCCTCATGTCGACGCCCTCTGAGGCCGTTTCCGGCGCGCGGACCTATCTGAGCATCTGCTTCCTCGGCATCCCGTTCATCACGGCCTATAACATTCTCAGCTCCATCTTTCGTGGCCTCGGCGACAGCCGGGGCCCGATGATCTTTGTCGCCATCGCCTGCGCGGCCAATATCGCGCTGGATTACCTCTTCATGGGTGCGCTGCACCTCGGCCCTGCCGGCGCAGCACTCGGCACCACGATTGCCCAGGCCCTGAGCGTGTGCATCGCCCTGCTCACCATCCGTAAAAAGCGCCTCATGCGCGTGCAGAGACCGGATCTTCGCCCACAACCGTCCGTTATGGGCCAGATCCTGCGCGTAGGCCTGCCGGTGATGCTGCAGGACGGCCTCATTCAGGTCTCGTTTGTCACCATCACCATCATCGCCAATCACCGCGGCCTGACGGATGCGGCAGCCGTCGGGATCGTGGAAAAGATCATGAGCTTCCTCTTCCTCGTGCCCTCAGCCATGCTCTCGTCCGTCTCGGCCCTCGGCGCGCAGAATCTCGGCGCGGGCAAGCCGGAGCGGGCCGTGGCCACGCTGCGCTATGCCATCCTGCTCTCTTCCTCACTCTGCCTGGCGCTGGTTGCCCTCGTGCAGCTGACGGCGGAGCAGCTTGTGGGGGCGTTCACACCGGATACGCTGGTGGCGCTGTCTGGCGGACAATATCTGCGCGGCTATGTCTTCGACTGCCTGTTCGGAAGCGTCCAGTTCAGCTTCAGCGGCTATTTCTGCGCCCGCGGCCGCTCGAGCCTGTCTTTTCTGCATAATATCCTCTCCATCGCGCTCATCCGCATCCCCGGGGCCTATTTTGCCTCGCGCTGCTTCCCGCATACGCTGCTCCCTATGGGCCTGGCAAGCGCAGCGGGGTCGCTGTTTTCCGTCCTGATCTGCCTGGTGCTCTATGCTGTCCTCCGTCGGAAGGACCGCACGGCAGTGGAGAAGGCCACAGGATGAACAAAGAGACGCGCTTTTCCATCCGCTATCTGCGCACGCTGGATGTGCCCCTGCCGGAGATTGCGGACTTTCTGCGAAACCGCAGCCTGGATCATATTGCAGAGATGCTGTGCCAGCAAAAGCTGGCTGTGGCGGCGAAGCGGGCAGAACAGGGCCTCCGGCCGGTTTTTCGCAGGAGACCACAATCGTCGTCTCCGGCCTGACACCAGACCCGGCATAGTATGTCACCGAAATCCGCATTCCGGCCCTACAAAAACGGCAAGAAGAGCGGGAAAAAGACAAAAAATATCCACAGGATCTCGGATCCTGTGGATATTTTTAATTTTATTCTGCCTCGTCGGCCTGCACAGCTCTTCCGCGGCTGTAGGCCACAACAATGCGGCGGTTCGGCTCGGTGCCGGTGGAGAACGTGGTCACATCCGGATGATCCTGCAGCGCGGCATGGATCACATGGCGCTCATAGGCGTTCATCGGCTCGAGCGTGATGTTCCGGCGATAGCGGACAACCTTGCCTGCAACCTTGACGGCCAGCCGCTGGAGTGCCTCTTCCCGCTTGGTGCGGTAGTTTTCGGCGTCAACATTGATGCGCGCGCGCTTGTTCTGCCCGCGGTTGACGGCATAGTTGGTCAGGTGCTGGATGGCGTCGAGCGTTTCACCGCGGCGGCCGATCAGAATGCCGAGATCGGCGCCGACCAGATCGACCAGATAGCTGTCTTCGCCGGTCTTCATCGCGTACGGCACGGCGTCGGAGCCCATGTGCTCCAGCAGCCCCTTGACGAACTGCTCGATCTTTTCTTCCATCGAACCGGGCTCGGCCGGCGCATATTCCTTCGGCACCACCGGAGCGGAGGGCTTTTCCTCCCGGACGGGCCGGTCGGTCTTCGGACGGTCGTTCCTGCGCTCGGGGCGCGGCGCGCGATCCTGACGCGGCTTGCGTTCCGGGCGCGGCTCCGAAGGCGCGGCGGGTGCGATGACGCGCGGCTGCTCCTGCCGGAGTGCGGCGGGCGCAATGACCTTCGGGGCGTTTTCGCTCTGTGCAGCGGGGGCGGCCTCCTTCTTGGGCTTGGAGCGCGACGCGCTCGAGAGCGCGGGCTTCGGCTCCTCATCAGGGACTTCATAGCTGACTTTTACCTTGGCCGGCTGCGCACCGATGCCGAGGAAGCCGGACTTCGCGTTCTCCAACACCTCCACGGAGACGGAGTCGCGATCCATGCTCAGCTGGTCAAGCGCGGCCTGGATGGCCAGGTCGATGGTTTTGCCGGTGGCAATCAAAAATTTTTCCATAGCTTACTCCTCGGTTTCCTCGCTGCCGCTCTGCTTGCGGTAGCGGTCGGCCTGATAGGCGCGGCCCTTGCAATACGGGCGCTCAGCAATGCCGGACAGGGGCAGATTCTCCTGTTTCACGTCCTGCGGGTTCCGCTTGGCCTCATAGTCTCTCGCGGCCTTGTCCGCCGCTTCCTTCTCCTGTTGACGGAGCTTCTTCTTGCTCACATCGCCGACGATGCCGTCGGGGTTCTGCTCGCGCCGCAGCTGGCGCTGGCGTTCCTTTTCAGCCTCGGCCTGACGGCGGATCTCCGCCGCACGGCGCTTGATCTCATCCTCTTCGGTATAGGCCTTTTTGAAGTGCTGGTTGAGCAGAAGATCCTGCACCACGCCAAACACGGCCTGCGCGATCCAGTAGACGGAGATGGCGGCGGGCATGGAATAGCCGATCCAGAGCGACATCAGCGGCATCATGATGAGCATGGTGGCCGTGGTCTGGTTGGCAGTCTTTGCGGCGGTCGCATCGACCTCTCCGTCGGCGTTCGTCGCAACCTGATTGTTCATCTTCTGGCTGATGACCATGGAAATCGCCTGGAAGCCGGCGGAGAACACCGGGATCAGGAACAGACCGATCTCGCCCCAGCCCTCGCAGGTCCAGAACTTCGCGGTCGGAATTTCCGCCAGGTTCACGCCGAGGAACGAGAAGTTCATCTCGCGCAGCTTTGCCCCCGCCGTCACGGCGACGTCCTTCAGCTCACCCATAAATTCGCCGAGATGACCTGCAGCGGCGAGCTGAGCATAATAGGTGTTTTTCCCGAGGTCGACGCCGCTGTTGCGTATATAGGCCACAATCGCCTCAGAAACCGGACGGGTGTTGTGCAGCATATAGGTCAGTGGCTCGCGGATGACGTAATAGAGCGGGAACAAAATGAGCAGCGGGATAAACGACCAGAGGCAGCCGCCCGTGGTCGAAACGCCCTCCTGCTTATAAAGGGACATCAGCTCTTGCTGGTATTTCTGCTTGTCGTCGCCGTATTTGGCCTCGAGGGCCTTGGCCAGCGGGGCCAGACGCGACATCTTCAGCATGCTCTTCTTGCTCTTGATGGACAGCGGCAGCAAAACGAGCTTGACGACCAGCGAGAACAAAATCAGCGCCAGGCCATAGTTGCTGGTGAACTGATAGAGCCACTCAAGCAGATAGCCGAACGGGACGCGGATGATGTCAGACAGGGACATCTGATCCTTCGTCGCTGCGGCAGCCTGCTCTGCCGCTTCCGCGGGCGCGAGGCCTTCATAGGGGTTGGCGTTGCTCTGCACGGACGCAGTCGAGCAGGCACACAGCGACACTGCCAGCAGGACCACCAGCAGCAGTGCTACGATTTTTTTCATAATTTTCCTCCATGTGGGTGTGGGCGTGCCGGAAGCTCCGGCACCGGATCAAAGTAGTCGCCTTTGTAGAACGGATTACACCGCATCAGCCGTTTGAAAGCCAGCCATCCGCCCCTTGCCGCGCCGTAGCGCGAAATCGCCTCAAGGGCATACTGCGAACAGGTCGGGCAAAACCGGCACCGCCGCGGAAACCACGGCGAGATCTGCTTCTGATAGAAGCGGATGAAGGAGATCAAAAACCGCTTCATCCCGGATCCCGAAGCAGACCGAGCTGGGAGGCCAGCGCGAGGTAAGCAGCTTCCAGTTTCCCATACGGCGCGCCGATTGCGCGCGTCCGCACCACCACGACAAGGTCGTGGCCAGGCTTGAACTCCTGCTCATGCAGCCGGTAAATTTCCCGCAGCTGCCGTCGGACGCGGTTGCGATGCACGGCATGTGCCAGCTTGGCGTTCACCGTGATGCCGATGCGGTTGCCGTTCGAGCCATTGCCCCGGCAGTAGAGTACAAGATAGCGGTTGGCGGCGTTGGAGCCGCTGCGGTAGAGCCGGCGGAACACATGGTTGAGCTTGAGGGATTGGGAAAAAAGCATAAACTGCCCCCTGGATGGTAGATAGACAGAAGGGGCGAACAGAACCATGATTCCATTCACCCCGTAGTGACTGTATATGCGGTGTAGAAGCCCCCGCTTACGCGGACAGCTTCGCTCTGCCCTTGGCGCGGCGGCGGGCAAGGACCTTGCGGCCGTTGGCGGTAGCCATTCTCTTGCGGAAGCCGTGTACTTTGGATCTGTGGAGCTTCTTGGGCTGATAGGTACGAACAGTTGCCATGGATTCTACACCTCCTGTAAAAATATGCTCAACAGCTGCTTGCGCAGCCGCAGCGAGTCTGAAAAATCGTATGCCTGTCGAACATACGAAACGTATTATAGCGGATTTATCCCCCGTTTGTCAATTCTTTTTTGCGTTTTATGCAATCTTGTGGAAAATTTCAAGCCTCTACGCTACATCTTGTACCCTATCGGCGCTGGGCCAGTGGTTTGGAGCGCTGCTGCGCTTCAAGCAGCGTTAAAATTACTTGGTTAGAGAGCATGAAGCCCTTCGGCGTCAGGCGCCAGCGGGAGCCGTTTTGCACGCAGAGGTCGTTCTTGGCCAGCTTTTCGAGCACCTTCTGCAGCGGCTCAAACGGCAGGAGGAACGACTTCGTATACTCGCTCTCCTCAATGCCGTCCACGGTGCGCAGCCGCAGCATGAGATATTCGCCCGCGCGTTCGCGCTGCGGGATCGTGTCGCACTCGGAGAGGATCACGCCCTTCGTCTTCACGCCCTCGAGGTACTTCTGCAGGTCGGCCTGAATGGTAAACCGCTTGCCCGCAAAGTCCGACGCGGCACACGGCCCGAAGCCGAGATATTCGTCGCCCGTCCAGTATTTCATATTGTGCCGACAGATGAAGCCGTCTTTCGCGAAGTTTGAAATTTCATACTGGTGATAGCCGAACTCCTCCAGCGTCTGCACCGCGTAGAAATACATGTCCGCCTGTGCGTCGTCGTCCGGGAGATTGGCACAGTCCTTGTAGGTCCAGAGCTTCGTCCCCTCCTCGACCTTCAGGCCGTAGCAGGAGATGTGGTCGGCCTTGAGGTCGATGACGTGCCGCAGTGTCTCCATCCACTGCTCGCGAGACTGGTTCGGCAGGCCGTACATGAGGTCGACAGAAAGGTTGTCAAAGCCCGCGCGCCGTGCAAGGCTGACGGCCTGCTGCGCCTGCTTATAGTTGTGCGGCCGGCCAAGGGCCTTTAGCTGCTCGTCGAGGTCAGACTGCACGCCGATCGAGATGCGGTTGAACCCCGCCCGGCGCAGATGTATCAGCATCGGCAGCGTCACGGAGTCGGGATTGGCCTCAAACGTGACTTCTGCGTCGCGGCTGACGTCGAAGCGCCGGTCGATCTCCGCGAAGATGCGGGCCAGCCCGCCCGCGCAGAAAAACGAGGGCGTCCCGCCGCCAAAGTAGACCGTGTCCACCTCATATCCGGCCGCGCCGGTCGCCGCCTCGCGGATATGCGCGAGGAGCGCTGCGGTGTACTCGTCCATCCTGTCCTTGTTCCGCGCGCCGGGCAGCGAATAAAAGTCGCAGTATTCGCACTTGCTCCTGCAAAACGGGATGTGGACATAGATGCCGAGACTTTTTTTGTTGTTTTCCACCACATGGAGCTGTGGGAATTTCAAAGCCATATCTTATTCCTCGTCCAGTTTCAAAACCGCCATGAACGCCTCCGACGGCACGGAGACCGTACCGAACGTGCGCATGCGCTTTTTGCCCTCTTTCTGCTTTTCGAGCAGCTTCTTCTTCCGCGTGATATCGCCGCCGTAGCACTTGGCGAGCACGTCCTTGCGCAGCGCCTTGATTGTCTCGCGGGCGATGACCTTCCCGCCGATCGCGGCCTGCACCGGAATTTCAAACATCTGCCGCGGGATATTTTCCTTCAGCTTCTCACAGATCTTGCGTGCGCGGGCATAGGCGTTGTCGGCGAAGAGAATGAAGCTCAGCGCGTCGACGATTTCGCCGTTGAGCAGAATATCGAGCTTCACGAGCTTGCTCGGCCGGTAGCCCTCGAGCTCATAGTCGAGCGAGCCATAGCCGCGCGTGCGGGACTTCAGCGCGTCGAAGAAGTCGTAGATGATTTCGTTGAGCGGCATGGAGTAGTGCAGTTCCACGCGCGACTGGTCGAGATACTGCATGTCCTTAAATTCACCGCGCCGGTTCGTACAGAGGTCCATGATCGCGCCGACATAGTCCGGCGGCGCGATGACACTCACCTTGGCAAACGGCTCCATGCTCTCGGCGATCTCCGCCGGGTCGGGGTAGTTGAGCGGCGTGTAGACGTCGAGCTGTGTGCCGTCGGTCTTCGTGATCTTGTAGACGACGTTCGGCGCCGTCGTGATGAGGTCAAGGTTGTATTCGCGCTCCAGCCGCTCCAGGATGATTTCCATGTGCAAAAGGCCCAAAAAGCCGCAGCGGAAGCCGAAGCCGAGGGCAATGGAGTTTTCCTGCGTATAGCTCATCGAGGCGTCGTTCAGCTTCAGCTTTTCCAGCGAGTCACGCAGATCGCCGTATTTCGAGCCGTCCGCCGGATATACACCGGAGAAGACCATCGGCTGCGCCTGCTGATAGCCCGGCAGGGCCTCGGCGCACGGATTTTCCACGCCTGTGATCGTGTCGCCCACGCGCGTGTCGGACACGGTTTTGATGGAGGCCGTCAGATAACCGACCTCGCCCGCACCGAGTTCCTCCGCGGGCGACATCCCGAGCGGGTGCAGATAGCCGACCTCGACAACCTTATAGACCGCGCCGGTCGCCATGAATTTGATATCCATGCCGGGCCGGACGGTGCCGTTCATAATGCGCATGTAGACGATCGCGCCCCGGTAGGAATCGTACTGGCTGTCGAAAATCAGGCACTGCAGCGGCGCATCCCGGTCGCCCTTCGGCGCGGGCACGTCGCGGACGACCATCTCGAGCACGGAGTGGATGTTGATGCCGTTTTTCGCCGAAATTTCCGGCGCGTCGAGCGCAGGAATGCCGATGACGTCCTCGATCTCATGCTTGACCTCCGCGGGCCGCGCGGCGGGCAGGTCGATCTTGTTGATGACCGGCAGCACCTCCAGCCCCGCGTCGATGGCGAGATAGGTGTTGGCGAGCGTCTGTGCCTCGATGCCCTGCGAAGCATCCACCACAAGGATCGCACCCTCACAGGCCGTCAGGCTGCGGGAGACTTCGTAGTTGAAGTCGACGTGGCCCGGCGTGTCAATGAGGTTCAGCACATACTGCTCCCCGTCATCTGCCGTGTAGTCAAGGCGCACGGCGCGGGCCTTGATGGTGATGCCGCGCTCGCGCTCGAGGTCCATGTTGTCGAGCACCTGGTCCTCCATCTCGCGCTTGTCGATCGCGCGGCACTCCTCGAGCAGCCGGTCGGCCAGCGTCGATTTGCCATGGTCAATGTGCGCCACAATGGAAAAATTGCGAATTTTCGATAAGTCGGTCATAACTGTGTACCTCAATATGAAGTAGAGTTGATATTTTTCGAACCCATTCGGTTCTTTTTTTGGCAAAGAAGCAAGTCATTGTAGGGGCGGACGACTCTGTCCGCCCGAAAGCCTTCCCCTCCGGGGAAGGTGCCGGGCAACGCGAGGCGGATGAGGGGCGGGGAGCAAAAACGACACATTGTGCACTCAGGTGCGTGCCCCAGACCATCATTCGTCTGCTCCGCCGCGCTCCGCAGCCACCTTCCCCCAAGGGAAGGCTTTTCCGCTGCGGCGGGGAGGGGCGGACAGAGTCGTCCGCCCCTACAAAGCGATTCGACATACTTCGGCGAGAGATTTTTCGGCAAAACAAGGTGAAGCGGTGAAGGCGTACGGTCTGTACGCCAAGCCGGTTCTCAATGCACGGTATTTTCCGTCAGAATCGTCTCATATTTTGTCTCGCCCGAGAAATAGGCATCCATGATCGGAATGCACACATTGGCGAGGTTGCCGCCCTGCGCACCCTTTTCGACGTAGACCGCAATGGCGATCTCCGGATCGTCCGCCGGGGCGTAGAGCACGAAGGAGGCGTTGTCGGAGCCGCTGACCGAGCCGTCCGACGTCACGCCCTGCCACTGGGCTGTGCCCGTCTTACAGGCAACCTCGATCGGGTAATTTGCCAGATAATTTTTGGCCGTGCCTTCCTTTGCGGTCATGCGCATGCCCTTGTCGATGCAGTCGAGCGCCTCATCCGAGATTTCCAGCGTGCTGGCCACCTCCGGCTCGTGCTCCAAAATCAGATCCTGATAATCCCACGAGACGATGCGGGACAGGAACGTTGCCGCGTAGCGTGTGCCCTTGTTGGCCAGTGCCTGCGTATAGCAGACCATTTGCATCGGTGTAAAGCGGTTCAGGCTCTGCCCGATGACGGCCTGCAGCACGTCCGCGCCATACCAGCCAGACTCCGCGCCCGCATAGTTGGCCTTCTTTGTCTCGGCGTTTGCCCGCTGGCCGATCTCTTCATAGAGCTCGACGCCCGTGTGCTCGCCGAGGCCGAGCGCCTTGGCCACGATGTCAAACGGATTTTGATTGGTTTCGCTGTAATAGGCGTTGTAGGTCAGCCGGCCCGCCTCATAGAAATAATAGTTGCAGGATTCCGAGAGCGCTTGCTGCATGTTGATCGTGCCGTGTGTCGAGTTGGAGCTCGTCCAGACGTAGCACTTCGGCGTGAAGTTTTCCTTCGCGTAGTACATGTAGACGCCCTCGTCCGTGATCTGATAATATTCGCCCATGTGGCCCATGTCGATGGCTGCGATGGCCGTGACCATCTTGTAGATCGAGCCGGGGGCATACTCTGCGAGCAGCGCCCGGTCATAGAGCGGATTATAGGGATCCTCGCTCAATTCCTTAAAATCGCGGTTGTAGGTGGAGAGGTCATAGGTCGGATAGCTCGCACATGCAAGAATCTCGCCTGTCTTGACCGCCTGCACCACCACGGCCCCGCCTTCGGCGTCCTTGCCTTCGCCGTGCATGCCGACGCCGTTTTCGCGGAGGTTCAAAATCAGCTTCTCCAGCGCGTCCTCCGCCACGGCCTGGAGCGAGATGTCCAGCGTGATCTCCACGTTGTTGCCCGGCTGCGGGACGTTGGTGTAGTATTCGTCGAGCTTTTCACCCGTAGACGAGACGGTCGTATATTTCATGCCGCTCGTCCCGTGCAGATAGTCTTCGAAGGCCAGTTCAATGCCCTCTTTTCCGACCTTTGCGTTCATCGCATAGTCCTTGTCCTGATAATCCGGCCATTCGGCTGCGCTGATCGCACCGATCGAGCCGAGCAGATGCGCCGCATATTTCGTGTTGTAGACGCGCACGGTGCTCGATTCCACGATCACGCCCGGTACGCTCAGCTCCATCACTGCCGCCAGATCCTCCGCGCTGACGTCGGTCGCCAGCGTGTAGTTCTCAAGACCCACGCCGGGGACGCTTCGCAGCTCCAGCTCATAGCGCACCGAGATGACCTTGTAGGACTGCTCCTGTGTCCAGTCGTCGGGGATTTTATAGTCTTCGCGCAGCTTTTTCATCAGCGTCGAGGCCGATGTGTCGAGGTCATAATCCCGGTCGCGCAGGAAAGCGCGGAAATAATCCTGCCAGGTGGACGAGATCGTGTCCATCTGATAGCTGTACGGCCGTTCCATCGTGACAGGGAAGTGGCTCTCATATTCGATGCCGAGCTGGTCGCACAGCTCCAGCACGCGCAGCAGATTTTCATTCGGTGCGTCCGTGTTGAACAGCACGAAGTTGATGATCACAAGATTATAGCTCGCCCGGTTCGAAACCAGCACATTGCCGTTCCGGTCGAGAATGTTCCCGCGTGAGGCCTCGAGTGTCGTGCGGTAGGTCATCGAGTCGGCGTCCGCCGCCACAAGATCTTCCTCCGAGACGGCCGCCTGTAATTTATAAAGCCGCAGCGCGAACACCGACATCATCGCCACGATGAAGCAGATGAACACGATCATGCGGAAACGGGTTCTTCTTTGCATTTATGCCCCTGCCTTTCTGATCCCCCAGGCTGCAAGGTAGAGCGGCGGCATCGTCAGCAGCGAAAGCCCCACCTGCCGCAGCGCCAAAAGCAGCCCGGCCGTCAGCGCCACATGGCCCAGAAACACCTGTGCCAGCGAAAGCACGATCTGACAGAACAGAAGCGTCCCCAGGCTCATCAGCAGCGCCGAGAAAAAGTTCCGCCGCAGGTACCGGTCGCACGCATAGCCCACTACCGCGCCGCCGAGCGAGAGCAGCACGATGTGCAGTGCGCCCCCTGCCGCTCCGGTCAAGCACCAGAACGTCCCGGCCACGAGGCCGAAGATGGCGCCGCGCTCGCCGCCCACATGCATCGCGATGCACGCCAGCGCAACCGGAATCAGGCTCAGCTTCACGCCAAACACGCGCAGCCGCCCGAACGTCACCGTCTGAAATACCGTCACAAACAGAAACAGCACCCCATATAAGGCCCACATCAGGGCGTTTTTATATTTTTCTCTCATCGGAATACTCCTTCTGTGCGTCCTGTCTCTCCCGTATGGGCCGAGGGTTGCTCTTTCCAAAGGCCCCCTCTACCAAGAGGGGGCAGACATGCGAAGCATGACTGGGGGAGAAATCCCGCCGCAGCGGCTTGGCTCCCCCCTCTGGGGGGAGCTGGCGCGCAGCGCCTGAGAGGGGCATACGCGAACCTCTCCGGCATTTGCTTCGCAAAGGCCCCCTCCCCTGAAAGGGGCGGCAAGCCGCTGCGGCGGGGTCGGTTTGATGCCCTCATCGGCCCCTGCAAGCGGAAGATCTTACTGCGCGGAATCGTCAGACGTATTTGCTCCGTCCGCCGCGGCCTCCGCATTTGCATCCACAGCTGTCTCTGCGTTCGCATCCGCATTGGTCTCGCCGTCGACAACGACAGTCTCATCCGCCGGCGTTTCCGGCGCGGCGTAGCCGTAGTTCGTGATGATGAATACCTGCTCCAGCGTCCCGAGGTCGCACGACGGGTCGAGCGTGGCATATTTCGCAACGCCCGTCTCATCGAGACTCGCGTTCGTGATGTACCCGAGCAGCAGCCCGCGCGGATAGAGCGTCGAGCCGGCCGTGACGACCTGATCCTGGTTTTTCAGCACCGCGTCCGTCAAAAGATAGTTCATGCGCAGAATGCTGGTGCCGTCCTGCAAAAACGTCCCCTGCACCACGCCGTTATAGCCGGACGAGGCAATGGACGCGCTGATCTCCAGCGACGAGTCCATGATCGTTGTCACCGTTGCCCAGTTGAGACCGACCTCGGTGATCAGCCCTACGACCTGCCCGTTTTCGGTGATCGCGCACATGCCCTCCTCGAGGCCGTAATTCGTGCCTTTTCCGATGGTAAATGCGCTCTTATAGTCCGAAGAATTCCAGGAAGTGATGTACGACGACACATAGCTATAGTCCTCGTGGCTCTCGCTCAGCTGCAGCAGCGCCTTATATCGCTCGTTTTCACGCTGCAGCTCCTCCACAGTGCGGATGTCCTCTTCCATCGAGAGCACCCTGCGCTGCAGCGCCGCGTTTTCTGCCTCCAGCTTGGCATACTGGAAGAGGTAATTATAGTATTTTTCAAACTGCCGATCGATGGCCGCGACCGCCG
The DNA here is from genome assembly GCA_900555665.1 of uncultured Eubacteriales bacterium. GTDB lineage: Bacteria > Bacillota > Clostridia > Oscillospirales > Oscillospiraceae > CAG-170. The sequence goes on from USLX01000002.1 coordinate 35,527, forward strand.
AGCGCACCGGGGACAAAATGCTCCCCGTCACGTTTTCAAAAAAGCTCGCCCCGGAGGAAAGGCCCAGAATCACCGCCGCAAGAATCGCCACGACCAGCGCCGCGATCAGGATGGTCTTCATCCGGCCGGACCAGAAATTTTTCTTCATCCCTCCGGCGCCTCCTTCTCCTGCAGAATGGACACGCCGCATTCGGCCAGCATCCGCGCCAGCGCGCAGAGCGGCAGCCCCATCACCGAGAAATAGTCGCCCTCGAGATGGTCGACGAAGATGGCCCCATAGCCCTGGATCCCGTAGGAGCCGGCCTTGTCCATCGGCTCGCCCGTCGCGATGTAGGCGCGGATCTCCGCGTCGGTCATTGCCCGGAAGTGGACGCGCGTGCGCACGACCTCCTGCCGGAGCTTGCCTTCGTGCCACACGTTCAGCCCCGTCATCACCTCATGCCCGCGCCCGGAGAGCGTCTTCAGCATCCGGAACGCATCTTCCTCGTCCCGCGGCTTGCCAAGCACCACGCCGTCCACGACGACGATCGTGTCCGCTGCGACGACGATATCCTCCGGCGCGGCGTCCTCCGCGATCTTTGCGGCCTTCAGCCCGCCCACGCGCGCGACCTCCCGCTCCGGCGGGAGACGTTTGTCCATCGTCTCGTCGACGTCGGCGGTGTGTATCGTAAATTTCAGCCCCAGCAGGCGCATCAGCTCCTGCCGTCGGGGCGATTTGGACGCTAAAATGATTGCCATCTTGATCTCCTCATTCGACACCGCGCTGGTAGAGCCCGCGCGTATAGCTGCCCGGCTCGAACATTCCGCCGCGCACCCAGTCGGAGAGCACCTTGTCCACCTCTCCGGCATTCTCCGTCGTAAAGCTCAGCCGCAGCGCCCAGAGCCCAAGTCCCCGGAAGACGTTCAGCTTGTCAAGCAGATAGAGCTTCTTTCCGTTCAGCAGCACGTTGCGGCAGCTCCCGCCGTCCTTCACGATGGGGAATTCCTCGCCCATCCGGTCGACGAGCTTCACCGGCCCGGCGTCGCAGGCGCAGGTGCCCGTGCGGTTTTTGATTACGCAGTTTTCCATCAGCATCAGCGGCAGCCGCCCATAGACGAGCACCTCGCTCGGCACGGCCTTCGAGATGTCGCGGATCTGCGGCAGCGTCAGCTCAAACGAGAGCAGCTGCGAATCCACGCCCTGTCCCCGCAGATACTGCATCGACCGGGAATTGTAGATGTTGAGGCCAAAATCGCCCCGCACGGCGAAGCCCGCCGCCTTCGCGATCTTCAGCTGACCGAGATTGCCCACCAAAAGCTGCCGCACGCCGAGGCTGTAGACCTCGCGGAGCTGCGCGGCCAGCGGCCGGTCCTCGCCGGACCAGACAACCCGCGGCAGCACTGCCGCCAGCTGCGTCTCCACGCCGAGCCGCCCCGGAAGATCGGGATTTGCCAAAATTTCCGCCAGCGGCACATAGAGCACCGTCGGCCGCAGCGCCAGCATCCGCGCCGTGATCTGCGATGCCGACCGGACGCTCACCGTCAGCTGCGGCTCGCCCGTCATCCCGTCGTAGGGCGCGAGCGCGTTATAAGGATGCAGCCGCGCGGGCTTCACGCGCCCACGCTGCGCCGTCAGCTGCGCGAGCACCTCCCGCCGCATCGCGTTGATCGCCGACGCGGGCAGCTGCACGTCCCCGCCAAGCGCCGTTTTCACCGACGCGCAGCGATACGGCGTCCCGCCGGTCTTGGCCAGGCGGCTCTCTAAGTCCTCGCGCGTCAGCGCGTGGTAAACTGCGGCCTCCGGCTCCGGCCCGACCGTCTTGCAGACGTTTCCAAGGTCATCCTGTACGGCCAGCTGCGCGGGCCGCCCGGCCTGCAGCATCGCGTAAAAATGCACGGGCACCAGCTGCGCCTCGCCGTTTTCATATGTCGCGCGCGCCGCCGCGAAGAGCTCTTTTGCGTCCTCGCCTTCCTGCCGCGTGCCGAACATCTCCTGACCCTTTTGTCCAAGGTAATACCCCTGGGTAAAGCCCTGGCGCGAGAACACGCGCTCGAGCTGCTCCATGTCCGCCTGCGTCACGCGCTTGCCATCCAGCGCCGCGCGGTACGCCTTCGTCACTACCGCGACATACTCCGGCCGCTTCATGCGCCCTTCAATTTTGATGGACGCCACGCCCATCCGTTCGAGATCGCGCAGATATTCAATGAGACAGTTGTCCTTCAGGCTCAGCGGATAGCGGTTCTGGTCGAATCGTCCATAGCCGTAGGGCAGGCGGCACGGCTGCGCGCACTGCCCCCGGTTGCCGGACCGGCGCCCGATCACGCCCGACAGATAGCACTGCCCGGAATAGCACATGCAAAGCGCCCCGTGGACAAACACTTCAATTTCAATCGGGCTTCTGCGGCAGATCGCCGCAATTTCCTCCCGCGGCAGCTCCCGCGAGAGCACCACGCGGCTGCATCCCAGCTCCGCCGCCGCGATCACGCCCTCCAGCGAGTGAATCGACATCTGCGTCGAGGCATGGATGGCCACGCCCGGCGCAATCTCCCGGCACAGCTGCACCATGCCCAGATCCTGCACAATGAACGCATCCACGCCCAGCGTCGCTGCCAGCCGAATGACGTCCGCCGCGCGCGCCATCTCCCGGTCGGCCACGAGCGTATTCAGCGTCAGATGCACGGCCACGCCGCGCACATGGCAGTAGACGATGGCCTCCTGCAGCTCGTCGGCGGAGAAATTTTTCGCGTTCATCCGCGCGTTGAACGTGTCATATCCAAGATAAACGGCGTTGGCCCCGTTCTGCACGGCGGCCCGCAGCGCCTCCATCGACCCCGCAGGCGAGAGCAATTCGATCATAACATCCGGTTCCTTTATCTCTATAGTCGAGCCGTTTCACAAACGGCATAAATATCCGCATACCATTATAACACAAACCACAGAGGCAGAAAAGCCCCGTCTGCGCTTTTTTGTAAACTTTTTGTTTCCATCTTCGGGGCAATTTCCTTGCCGTTTCCGAACGAAAGTTGAAGATTCCCGGTCCGCTCTGCCCCGTTTTCCGCCGGAAAACGGAAGGGGCGCGGAAGCTGTGCACAGCGAAGCCCACGTCCTCCGCAGCGAAGGAAAAACCGCCCCGCCGTGCAGCGTGCACAGCAGGACGGTTTGCAAAATGCTTCAGGCCGCAGCCCGTTCCCTCATATTCCATGGGGGTGCCGGGTCTTCCACCGACCGGCTTGCCCCACATCATACCGTGAGGTCTGCCGGTCGCGCTTTCCTTACGCAGCCGGCTTGCCCTGCATCATACCGCAGGGTATGCTTATGGCTGGTTCCTTAAGCCACAGGCTGATTGGCCGCCTCGATGATCTTGACGAACTTCTCGGGCACGAGGGACGCGCCGCCGATCAGGCCGCCGTCGATGTCCGGCTGGGCCAGCAGGTCATAGGCGTTCTTCTCGTTCATGGAGCCGCCGTAGAGGATGGAGATCGCGCGGGCGATCTTCGCGCCATACAGCTTGCGGATGACCGCACGGATGTTCTCACAGACCTCTTCGGCCTGCTCCGGGGTCGCGGTCTTACCGGTGCCGATGGCCCAGATGGGCTCGTAGGCAATGATCATCTTGCGGATCTTGTCCTCGCCGACGTTCTGCAATCCGGCCTTGATCTGCATGGTGATCCACTCGGTCGTGATGCCGGTTTCGCGCTGCTCGAGGCTCTCGCCGACACACATGATCGGGGTCAGGCTGTTCTCGAGCGCAGCCAGAACCTTCGCGTTCACGTCCTGGTTGGTCTCGCCCATCGCGCGGCGCTCGGAGTGGCCGAGAATGACGTATTTGCAGCCCGCGTCAGAGAGCATGTTGGCCGCGATCTCGCCGGTGTAAGCGCCGGAGGCGTTGGCATTGCAGTTTTCCGCGCCGATGCCGACACGGGTCTCGCGCATCGCGCGAACCGCTGCGGGGATGCAGACGGCAGGCACACACAGCGCCACGTCACACCAGCGGCCCTTGGGCATAATGGCCTTGAACTCGGTCATGAATGCCTTGGTCTCGGTAGGCGTCTTGTTCATTTTCCAGTTACCGGCGATGACCGTCTTGCGATACTTTCTGTTCATGATGATCTTCTCCTATAGTATATTAAGGTTAAAATGAAATAGAAAACAATTTAATAGACACTGGCTTCTCCAGTTTGCAGCGCGCTTTTTGAACCCATTCTTTTCGTTCTCCTTCAGAAAGAAAAGAACGGTTTCAATCTTCCAAGAAAAGAAAGAGCGCGAAGAGCGAACCGTTGTCCTGAATTTGACTCAAAAGATCTCAGTTATCAGCTGTCCGTTGTGCCAGTCCCTACCTCCCGAAAGGTCTCTGCGCTCTGCGCATCGCCTTTCGGCGGAGCTGCACAGCAAGACCAAGATCAAGGGCGGACAGGGGCGTCCGCCCTTGATAGAATGTTGCGTATCCGCGAGCTGCCGCCTGAGCGCCATCATCAAGATCGCGTGCGGCGCGGCAGAATTCTCTGAAACCAAATTGTGACCCAGTGAAACGGTCACAATTTGGGAAGGAAGAAGGAGACTGCGGATATGGAGTTTTCGCCGCCCCGGCGGAAACGGAATGGAACTGGCTTCTTCTGACGCCGCGGCGGTTCTTTTCTTTCTCAAAAAAGAGAAAGAAAAGAATCGGGGCGCAAAATATTTTTGAAATTGCCGGAAAGATCCGCCAGTGTCGGTGATTTTACTTATCCTGCAGGCAGGCGATGCCCGGCAGCTCCAGACCTTCGAGGAACTCGAGCGATGCGCCGCCGCCGGTGGAGATGTGCGTGATCTTGTCGGCAAAGCCCAGCTGCTCGCAGGCTGCGGCGCTGTCGCCGCCGCCGACGATGGTGATGGCGGCGCTGTCGGCCAGCGCCTGCGCGACCGCAATCGTGCCCTTGGCCAGCGTCGGGTTTTCAAACACGCCCATCGGCCCGTTCCAGACGACGGTCTTCGCGTTCTTCACGGCGTCGGCAAACAGTTCGCGGGTCTTCTCGCCGATGTCGAGGCCTTCCATGTCGGCCGGGATCTGGTCAACCGGAACGGTTTTGACCTCGACCGGGCCGTCGATCGGGTTCGGGAAGTCGGCGGCGACCACGGTGTCGATCGGGAGCAGCAGCTTGACGCCCTTCTCCTCGGCCTTTTTCATCATTTCCTTGCAGTAGTCAACCTTTTCGGCGTCGAACAGGGACTTGCCAATGCCGTAGCCCTTGGCTGCGACGAAGGTATAGGCCATGCCGCCGCCGATAATCAGGGTGTCTACTTTATCCAAAAGGTTGTTGATGACGTTCAGCTTGTCAGAGACCTTCGCACCGCCGAGAATGGCGACGAACGGACGCTCCGGATCGGCCAGCGCCTTGCCCATGATGGAGACTTCCTTCTGGACGAGGTAGCCGCAGACGGCGGGCAGATAATCGGCGACGCCGGCGGTGGAGGCATGCGCGCGATGCGCGGTGCCGAAGGCGTCGTTCACGAAGATGTCGGCCATGGAGGCGAGCTTCTTGGACAGCTCGGGGTCGTTCTTCGTCTCGCCCTTTTCAAAGCGGGTGTTCTCGAGGAGCATCACTTCGCCGTCCTTCAAAGACGCGGCAAGGGACTGCGCGCTCGGCCCGACAACGTCTTCTGCCATCTTGACCGGCTGGCCCAGCAGCTCGGAAAGGCGCGCGGCGACAACCTTCAGGCTCAGCTCCGGCTTCACTTCGCCCTTCGGCTTGCCCATGTGGGAGCAGAGGACGACCTTCGCCCCGTGCTTGATGAGATATTCGATCGTCGGCAGCGCGGCGACGATGCGTTTGTCGCTCGTGATGACGCCGCCCTTGGTGGGCACGTTGAAGTCACAGCGGCAAAGGACGCGCTTGCCCTGTACGTCGATGTCTTCTACCGATTTCTTGTTGTAATTCATAGAACTTCCTCCTTCAAAACCAAACGCGGATCGCTCCGCTCATGTCCCGGTCCAATGTGTAACGAAAAAAGGGACTGGCGGTTTTCCGTTACACCACTACCACTGCGTCATCCGTCCCTGCCCCAGCAGGTGCGGGAAGCCTTGCTGCCGCAGCGCCTCAAAGACGCCGACGGCCACGCTGTTGCTGAGGTTGAGGCTCCGGGCTTCGGCACGGATGGGGATGCGGACGCATTCATCATAGTGCGCCGCAAGCAGATCTTCGGGCAATCCCTTCGTCTCCTTGCCGAACAGCAGATAGCAGCCGTCCGGATAGTCCGCCTCGTCATACTGCCGCGGCGCCTTCGTGGAAAACAGCCGCAGACAGCGTACCTCGTTTTTCGCGAAAAAATCTTCCAGATTGTCATACACCCGCACATCGACCAGATGCCAGTAATCCAGCCCCGCGCGCTTGACGGCCTTGTCGGAAATGTCAAAGCCCAGCGGGCGGATCAGGTGCAAAACGCTCCCCGTCGCGGCGCAGGTGCGGGCAATATTTCCGGTGTTGGCCGGGATTTCCGGCTCATGCAAGACAACGTGCAGCATTGTGTTTCTCTCCGAAAGACAAGATCGTTCTTCCGCTTGCGCCCAAACGCAAACTAGCCCTATTCTATGACATAACTTCGGAAATTTCAACTGTTTTTCGGAAAAAAATCAAATTTTAAGGTACAAATTTCAACCGTGCTTCCCGCTGCGGATTTAGTCGATTTGCCAGTCGATTGCCGTCGCGCCATTTTCCCGCAGAAACGCATTGATCTGCGAAAACGGGCGGATGCCGAAAAATCCGCGGTAGCTGCTCAGCGGGCTGGGATGCGGGCTTTGCAGAATCAGCCGGGGATAGCGGCTCCGGCGCACAAGCGCCGCCTTCTTCTGTGCCTGCCCGCCCCAGAGCACGAAGGCGACCGGCTGCGGCAGCGCGGCGCACGCCTCGATCACCGCGTCGGTGAACGTCTGCCAGCCAAAGTCCTTGTGGCTGTTTGCCTTCCCGGCTTCCACGGTCAATACCGTGTTGAGTAAAAACACGCCCTGCCGCGCCCAGCCGGTCAGATCGCCGTCCTTCGCCGGCGGCAGACCGAGGTCGGCTTCCAGCTCCTGATAGATGTTGCGCAGCGACGGCGGAAGTTTCACGCCCCGCCGCACGGAAAACGCCAGCCCCTGCGCCTGCCCGGGCTCATGATAGGGGTCCTGCCCCAAAATGACTACCCGAACCCGCTCCGGCGGCGTCAGGGAAAACGCCGCAAACAGATCCTCCTTCGGCGGAAATACCGTCCCGGCCGCATAGGCCTCGTCCACGCGCGCCGATAGCGCGGAAAAATACGGCGCGCACAGGGTTTGTTCCAACAGCACCCGCCAGGCGCCCAACTTTTCAAGCTCCATATCTTCGCTCCTGCTTAGTTTCCCCCAACTTTACCACACAATTCACCGGAATACAAGACCCTTTCTCCGCATAGGCTCCGCAGGAGGTGATCAATGTGCAGATCCATGTGGTAACATCCGGCGAAACGCTCTTTTCCATTGCCCGCCGCTACGCCCTCGCGCCCGGCCTGCTCGCGCGGTATAACGGCCTGACCGAGCCCTACCGTCTCGCGGTCGGGCAGAGCCTGCTTGTGCTCCGCCCCCAAAGCATCCATACCGTCCGCCCCGGCGACACGCTTTTCTCGATTGCAAGCCGGTCCGGCCAGTCTGTCCGCGCCCTCCTGCGCCTGAATCCCAACCTCACGCAGCAGTCCGCGCTCTATCCCGGCCAGACCGTCGTCACCGCCCTCGAAGATGCGCCGGAGGAGCCTGCCGCGGCCTTCGGCTATGCCTATCCCAATGTCCAGCCTGCCGTCCTCGCGGCCATCCTGCCCTATGCCTCCGGCCTTGCGCCCTTCACCTACGGCTTTTCGGCGGACGGCTCGCTCGTTCCGCTGCGCGACGAAGACCTCCTCGCCCAGGCCAAAGCCGCCGGCACAGGGGCCGTCATGCACCTGTCCACCCTGACGGAGGACGGCACCTTCTCCTCCACCCGCGCCGCGGCCCTGTTGGAGGACGAACGCGCGCAGACGGTTCTGATCGGAAATATCGTCCAAACCATGGCGGAGCGGGGCTATACCGCCCTCGATGTCGACTTTGAATACCTCGGCGCGCCACTGGCCGCGCCCTACGCCGCCTTCCTGGGCCGCCTGCGCGCGGCGGTGCACAAAAACGGCCATCCGCTCCTCGCAGCGCTCGCGCCCAAAACCTCCCGCGACCAGCCAGGCCTTCTCTACGAAGGCCACGACTACGCCGCCGTCGCCCAAAATACCGACGCCGTCCTCCTCATGACCTACGAATGGGGCTACTCCTACAGCCCGCCCATGGCGGTCGCGCCGCTGCCCTCGGTGCGGCGCGTGGTGGAGTTCGCGCTGACCGAGATGCCGCCGGAGCAGATCTTCCTCGGCTTTCCCAACTACGGCTACGACTGGACGCTCCCGGGTACCGGCGAGCGCCCCCGCGCCCGTTCACTCGGCAATGAGGCCGCCGTGCGCCTGGCTGTGGAGCAGGGAGCGGAAATCCGCTACGACGAGACGGCGCAAACGCCCTGGTTTTCCTATACGGATGCGGACGGCCAGCCGCACGAGGTCTGGTTTGAAGACGTCCGCAGCTCGCAGGCCAAATTCTCCCTCCTCCCTCAATATCACCTGCGCGGCCTCGGGTATTGGAACTTTATGCGCCCCTTTACCGCCAATTTTTCCCTTCTGAACGCCAAATTCCGCCTCCCGGAGCCCTGAGGCCTTGACGGCTTTGGAAAACTTCGCTACAATTCAGACATATCTCAATTTCAATTACGGAGGCAATTGCAATGGAAACCAGCAAGGTCTATTTCACCGATTTCCGCTGCCGCCTGGGCGACGGCCAACAGCAAAAGCTGCGCCGCCTCCTGCTCCGGGCCGGGATGGACAAGATCGATTTTCAGGATAAGTTCGTCGCCATCAAGCTCCACTTCGGCGAGCTGGGCAACCTGGCCTATCTCCGCCCGAACTACGCAAAGACCGTGGCGGACCTGGTCAAGGAACTCGGCGGCCGTCCGTTCCTCACGGACTGCAACACGCTCTATATCGGCAGCCGCAAGCACGCCCTGGAGCATATGGATACCGCCTATACCAACGGCTTTTCTCCCTTCTCCACGGGTTGCCACATTATCATCGCCGACGGCCTGAAGGGCGCCGACGAGGCCGAGGTTCCGGTCGAGGGTGCGCAGTACTGTCCCACGGCCAAGATCGGCCGAGCCCTGATGGACGCCGATATCGTCATCTCCCTCACGCATTTCAAGGGCCATGAGGAGGCGGGCTTCGGCGGCACACTGAAAAACCTCGGCATGGGCGGCGGCTCCCGCGCGGGCAAGATGGAGGTGCACTCCGACGAAAAGCCCTCCGTCAATCACAAGCTCTGCGTCGGCTGCGGCGCCTGCAGCCGCATCTGTGCGCACAACGCGCCCGTCATCACCAACAAAAAATGCACCATTGACCACGACCGCTGCGTCGGCTGCGGTCGGTGCCTGGCCCTCTGTCCGAAAGACGCCATTGAGCCGAGCCTCGACGCCAAGGCCGAGATCCTCAACGCCAAGATTGCCGAATATTCCAAGGCCGTCTGCGCGGGCCGGCCAAACTTCCATATCTCCATCGTCCGCGACGTCTCGCCAAACTGCGACTGCCATTCGGAAAACGACGCCCCCATCGTCCCCGATGTCGGCATGTTCGCCTCGTTTGACCCCGTCGCACTGGACGTCGCCTGTGCCGACGCGGTCAACCGGCAGCCGGTTCTGGCCCATTCCCAGCTTGCCGAGGCCTGCGCCCACAGCGAGGACCCCGACCATTTCCGCCATGTCCACCCGAATACCGACTGGCGCACCGCCATCGCCCACGGCGTCAAGATCGGCCTTGGCCGGGACCACTATGAGCTCATTTCCGTAAAATAACCGCTCCGGCAAAGGCGGCACGAAAAACGCCCCCAAAAGCATCCGTCCGAAAAGGCCGGAGAGCTGCGTTCCCCGCATGCCCATCCGTTCCGCCCCGACCCGGGCGGCCGCATTCGGAAAGCCCCCTCCGCAAGGAGGGGGCTTTCCGCAGCGTGTCGAAAAAGTCTCCTCGCCCCGCCGCTCTGTTGCGGATCTGCATTTTATAGTTTTTTGACAGTCTCCGAAAAGTTCTGCGAGAGTTGCAATTTCGCGCGATCTGTGCTATTTTATCCATGATTACACAGATTTTCCCTGTGAGGTGAGTCCGATCAAACGAATTTGCATGCTCCTGCTCCTCTTGCTGGGGCTGACGACCGGCGCGCTGGCTGCCGGCACCATTACCGACCTGCGAACCGACTGCCTGGTTGCCGCAAACGGCTCCTGCCAGGTGACGAAAACCGTCACCATCGACTTTTCCGGCGTCCAGCAGAGCCTGACCATCCCGCTCGGCGTCAACCCCAAACGCGCCTCCGTCGCCGGTTACCATGCCAAAAAGACCGTGGAGGACGGCTATACGCTCTTCCGCCTGGAGAGCGACGCCGGTTTTTCCGGCAGCCGCACGTTTACCGTCTCCTATACGCTCTCCGGCCTTGTGACGGAGACGGATGGCAATCAGACCATGACCCTGCCGCTGCTTTGCCCGAAGTGGGACTATCCCATCGAGCACTTTTCCTTCACCGTCACCATGCCGAAGGAGCTTGAAGCGGTCCCCAGCTTCACCAGCGGCTACTACGGCGATGTCATCGAAGACTATATGACCGCCGTCCGGCAGGGCGCGGTGCTGATGGGCGATCTGGATACCTCGCTCAAGGATCACGAGTCCCTGCAGATGACGCTCGAGCTCGGCCCGCGCTACTTCTCCGGAACCTATTCCGGCTGGTCGGCCAACTGGGTCGCAGCGGCCTTCTGCCTCCTGTTTGCGCTGCTCGCCCTCGGCTATTGGGCGCTTACGCTGCGCAGCCCCCGCCTCACGGCCTCCTCCCGTGCCCTTCCGCCGGACTCGGCCCTGCCCTGCGATCTGCCGTTCCTGCTCGCCGGGGCCCGGCCGGATTTCAATATGCTCCTCTGCCACTGGGCCGCCCTCGGCTATCTCTCGGTCGACGTTGACCCGCAGGGCCATGTCTCCCTTCTGCGCCATATGTACATGGGCAACGAGCGGCGCGGCCTCGAGGGTAAGCTTTTTTCCGCGCTGTTTGCCAAGGCCGACCGCTGCGACGGCGCGAGCCTGCACTATAAAAATACTGCCAAAAGTGCCATCGGTGCGCTCCGGCGCTACTGGGCCCGCCGCCTCTACGACCGCGCAAGCGGCAATGTGCTCGTCATGCGCCTGCTTGCCTGCCTCTGCTCCGCGGTTGCCGTGCTGAGCGCGATGAGCCTGCTTCTGCCGGTCCTTCCGCTGCGCGGTCTGCTCCTGGCGCTCAGCTTTGTGCTCGGCTTTGCGCTCAGCCTTCCCGTGCAGCGTGCTGCCGCGCGGTGGTATCTGCGAAACCCGGCCTCGCTGGCCCTTGGCGGTGTCTGCGCCGTGGCCATGCTGGTGCTTGGCAACCTCAGTGGGACGTTTTTGCTGCTCCTGCTCGCCGCCGGCCTCAGCGTGCTCACCGGCATCCTCACACGCCACGGCGGCCGCCGCAGTCGCGCCGGCACACAGCTCATCAGCCAGATTCTGGGTTTCCGCCGCTTCCTGCTCCGCGCCTCCCCGGCGCATCTGCAGCAGCGCCTGCTCCGCGATCCGCAGTATTTCTACCGGACGCTTCCCTACGCCGAAGCGATGGGCCTCGGCCCCGCCTTTGCGCGCAAGTTCGGCGACACGGAGCTCGAGCCCTGCGAATGGTATCATGAGCCGAACCTGCCCCGCACGGCCCTCGGCTTCTACGAAAAGCTGCAGGAAACGCTCACGCTGCTCAATTTCTCCATCCGCTATTGAACGAAAAGGCCCCCAAAGGGGCCTTTTGAGATTGTCAAAAAACTATAAAATGCAGTTCTGCAACAGAGCAGCGGGGATAGAGTGAAAGGGGCAAAAAGCCCCTTTCGCGTTCAATCAAGCAGTTTTCTGAACTTTTCAAGTTCAGAAAACTGGACAAAGCAGCGGGGCGAAAAGACTTTTTCGACACGCTGAAAAGGCCCCCAAAGGGGCCTTTTGCGTTGCATCTGCCCCGGAATTATGCTACACTGAACGGACAGAATAGGATCATTAGGAAGTAACAGGTGAACTTTATGTACGAAATCATCACAAACGATACCCTCCCGGAATATGAGGCCTTCGTCCAGTCCCATCCGAAGGGCAACTTTGCCCAGAGCTACCTCTGGAGCAAGCAGAAGCCCATGTGGGACTGGGACGCCGTCGCCGTGCGCGGCGAAGACGGGCGTATCCGCGGAACCATGGCGCTCATGACACGAAAAGTTCCCGGCATTGGGCGGACGCTGATGTACGGCTGCCGCGCCCCGGTCTGCGACCTGGGCGACCGCGAGACGTTTGCACAGCTCCTGGAGGGGGCCAAGGCCCTGGCCAAGCAGAAAAAAGCCTACGTCATCAAGATCGACCCGGACGTGCCCTCTTCCAATACGGCCTTCGCCGAGATGCTGAAGAGCTTTGGCTTCCGCGCCAAAGAGGGCGGCAAAAACTTCGAGGCCATCCAGCCGCGCTACGTCTTCCGCCTGAATATCGAGGGCAAAACCGAGGATGAGATCATGGCCGGCTTCCACCAGAAGTGGCGCTATAATATCCGCCTGGCCACCCGCAAGGGCGTGACAGTCAAGGTCTGCGGGAAGGAAATGGTGCCCGCGTTTGCCGAGCTCATGCTGACGACCGGCGTGCGCGACGGCTTCGTCACACGCAAGCCCGAATATTTCTCCGCCATGCTCGACAACCTCGGTGAGCACGCGCGGCTCTATATGGCCTTCGACCCCGAGGGGACGCCCATTGCGGGCACGCTCGCCATCTGGTACGGCGATAAGGTCTGGTATCTCTACGGGGCTTCGAGCAACGAGCACCGCAACCTCATGCCAAACTACCTCCTGCAATGGAGCATGATCCAGTGGGCCGTGGAAAAGGGCTGCCGCGTGTACGATTTCCGCGGCGTTTCCGGCGACGTGTCCGAGGACAACCCGCTCTACGGCCTGTTCCGCTTCAAGCAGGGCTTCGGCGGTGACTTCACGGAGTTTGTCGGCGAGATGGATCTCGTGCTCAGCCCCGCGATCTACTGGGTGGTCGAGCACGGGACGAGCATCTTCAAAGAGCTGCGCAAGCGGGTCTACCTGATCAAAAACCGGGGCAAATAACGGAGGCTTCGTATGAAACGCTATCTGGTCGAGCGGGAGCTCATTCAAAACAACATTCAGCTGCTCCAGAAAAAGGCAGGCAGCGCCGTGATCTGGGCTGTGCTCAAGGGCAATGGCTACGGCCTCGGTCTGCTGCCGATGGCGGAGACCTGCCGCGCGGCGGGCCTCGATCACTTCGCCGTGACCGAAATTTCCGAAGCACGGGCGCTGCGCGAGGGTGGCTTTGAGACGGAGCCGATTCTGATGCTCCAGCCGACGGCGGATGCCGACGAGATCACCGCGCTTTTGCCGCTGCACGTCATTTTCACGATTTCAAGCACAGAGGACGCCTCCGTCCTCGCGGGCCTCGCTGCCCAGGCGGGCGTGACCGCCGAGGTACACGTCAAAATCGACACCGGCATGGGCCGCTACGGCTTCCTGCCGGAGGAGCTGGAGAAGATCACGCCCATCTATACCTACATGGAAGCCCTCCATGTCACGGGCATCTATACGCACCTGCATTCCGCCTTCTGCGACAAGAAGGCCACAAAGGCGCAGATCGAATCCTTTGGCCGCGTCCTCGCCGCCCTGCGCGAGGCGGGCATCGAGCCGGGGATGGCGCATGTCCTGAATTCCTCGGGCGTGCTGCATTTTTCGGGCGCGGCGATGGACGCCGTGCGCGTGGGCTCCGCGCTGCTCGGGCGCGTCCACGGCGGGCACGGGCTCAAGCGCGTCGGGTACTGTGAGACGCAGGTGGAGGAGCTCAAGTGGCTCCCCAAGGGGCACACGACGGGATATGGCGCGGGATGGAAGGCGAAGCGGCCGACGCGCGTCGCGATCCTGCCCGTCGGCTGGTACAACGGCTTTGGCTGCGAGATGGGCAACGATCTGTTCCGCTTCCGCGACTGCCTGCGGCGCATCGCTGCGAGCCTGCGCACGATGCTCTTCGGAAAAGCCTATTATGTGATGATCAATGGCAAGCACTGCAAGGTGCTCGGCCACATCGGGATGCTGCACACGGCGGCGGACGTCAGCGGCATCCAGTGCTCGCTGGGCGATCCGGCTCGCGTGGAGATCAACCCGCTGATGCAGAAGGGGATGGACGTGGAATGGCGGTAACAATGGGATATCCGATCGCCGCGATCGCGACCGGCCATGGCCGGAGCGGCATCGGCATTCTGCGCATGTCCGGCGAGGGCTGTATCGAGCTTGCCGCGAAGATCTTTACCCGTGCGGACGGCAAGCCGCTGGAGGCCGCGGAGGATCGGAAGCTCGTGCTCGGGACGATGGCGGACGCCGAGGGGCGGCCCGTCGACCACTGCATGGCGTTCGTTTCTCATGCGCCGCACTCGTACACCGGTGAGGACACCGTGGAATTTCAGTGCCACGGCTCGCCCGCCGCGCTGACCGCGGGCCTGGAAGCGCTGTTCGCCGTCGGGTTCCGGCAGGCCGGGCCGGGCGAGTTCACGCGCCGCGCGTTTTTGAACGGGCAGATGGATCTGACGCAGGCGGAGGCCGTCATCGACCTGATTGACGCCGAAACCGCCGATGCCGCAGCCAACGCCGCCGGTCAGCTGGCGGGCGCAATTTTACGGAAAATCGACCCGATCTACGACAATCTGGTGGACATTCTGGCCCACTTCCACGCCGTTTTGGACTATCCGGACGAGGATATCGAGCCGTTTGAGCTGACGCAGTTTGCCGGCACGCTGGACGAAGACGCAAAGGCGCTCAACCGCCTGCTTGCCACCTGCCACCGGGGCCGCATCGTGAAGGACGGCCTCTCCGCCGTCATTCTCGGCAGCCCGAACGCGGGCAAGTCGAGCCTGATGAACTGCCTTGCGGGCTTCGACCGCGTGATCGTCACCGACATTCCGGGCACCACGCGCGACGCCGTCGAGCAGACCGTCCGCCTCGGGCGTCACCTGCTCCGCCTGCTCGACACGGCGGGCATCCGCGTAACCGACGATCAGATCGAACGCCTCGGCGTGGAGCGCAGCCTTGCGGCGGCACAGGAAGCAGACCTCGCGCTGTTTGTCGTCGACGGGAGCAAGCCGTTTTCACCCGAGGATCAGGAGGCGATGGACGCGGCGCTTGGCGCGCGGGCGTGCATTGCGCTGCTGAACAAATCCGACCTCGGGCAGCTCATCGAGGCGTCCGACCTGCCGTTTGACTATGTGGTTCCCATCTCCGCCAAAACAGGGGAGGGGATGGAGCTGCTCGAACAGGCGATGGACATGCTGTTCGCGGACGATGCGCCGTGCGATGGCTCGCTGCTGACGAACGCGCGTCAGGCCGAGGCAATCCAGCGTGCGCGCGACAGTTTGCGCCTTGCGCAGCAGTCGATGCAGACCGGCCTGACGCCGGATGCCGTGCTCGTTGACGTGGAGGCCGCCATGCTGGCCCTTGGCGAGGTGACCGGCCGCACGATGCGGGAAGATATCACAAACCGCATCTTCGAGCGCTTCTGTGTCGGAAAGTAATCCCACAACCCCGAATAAGAATCCGTAAGGCGGCGTAGCCGCCAACGGCTTCTAACGTCCGGCATCAAGAGTCCGTAAGTCGCGTCGCCGCCATGCGCCGCCGCTCCGACGGCCTCTAGAACCGGCCGCACGATGCGCGAGGACATCACAAACCGCATCTTCGAGCGCTTTTGCGTCGGAAAATAAAGAATTTTGAGGCATAAAAATGATTTATCTGGACAATTCTGCGACCACCCGGCCAAATGCCGCCTGCGTCGCGGCAATGAATGAAATGCTGACGGACTGTTGGTTCAATCCCTCCTCGGTCTATCGCCCGGGGATGGACGCGGCGCACCGTCTGAAGACGGCGCGCATACAGATCGCGCAGGCGCTCGGGGCTGAGCCGGAGCGGGTGTTTTTTACCTCCGGCGGCACGGAGGCCGATAACTGGGCCATTTTCTCCACGGCAAAGCGCCTCGGCAAGCGCGGCCGCCACATTGTCACGACCGCCGTCGAGCATCATGCTGTGCTCCATCCCATGCAGCAGCTCGAATCCCAGGGCTTTGAGGTGACGTATTTGCAGCCGGACGAGACGGGCTTCGTCTCTATCGACGCGCTGCGCGCCGCGCTCCGGCCCGATACGATCCTCGTCTCCGTCATGATGGTCAACAACGAATCCGGTGCCGTCATGCCCATCGCGGATATGGTCCGCGCCACGCGCCGCATTTCTCCGCTGGCCCTCTTCCATACCGACGCCGTGCAGGGATTTCTGAAGGTCCCCTTCAAGGCCAAAACACTCGGCGCCGACCTCATTTCGATCTCCGGCCACAAGGTCCACGGCCCGAAGGGCGTCGGCGCGCTCTATATCCGCCCCGGCCTGCCGCTGCCGGCCTTCCTTCACGGCGGCGGACAGGAGAGCAACTTCCGTTCCGGTACCGAAAATGTCCCCGGCATCTGCGGCTTCGGCGCGGCGGTCGCGGCGACGGACGCTGCGGGGGATATCGCCAAAATGACCCGCCTGCGCGACCTTGCGCGGGAGATCCTGCCGGAGGTTCCGGGCCTCTGCCTGCTCGGGAAGCAGGACGCGCCGCATATCGTCAACCTTTCGCTCCCCGGCGTCCGCTCACAGGGCATCATCAACTGCCTGCAGTCGGAGGGGATCTATGTCTCGGCGGGCTCCGCCTGCTCCAAGGGCCACCGCAGCCACGTCCTCGATGCCATGCACCTGCCGCCTGCGGTCATCGACGGCTCCGTGCGCGTCTCCTTCTCGGCGGACAATGAAGAGCAGGACGTCCGCGCCCTGCAGGCCGCGCTCCTGAAAGCCCGGCAAACCCTGAAAGGCTAAAACACGCGCCCCGGGGAGCTTGTTTGTATCTTGCCGCTGCCCCCGTCGGAGCCGTTTCCGGAAATCCTACGAGCGCCGCAAGCCCCATCTTTGCGCCGCTCCCACTCCGGTGGCCCGGCCATCCTCGCAAAACAGAATCCTCCTTTCTGCATATTTCCCCTCCGCAAAGCCGAAAAACAAGCCCAAAATCAGGCGGAATTCCCGGAGAACCGGGAATTCCGCCTGATTGGATTGCCGGCCTGTGCGATGCAGCGGACGGACGCTTCTTCCGCCGCCATAGGCTCTGCCAAAGCTCCCACGAAGGGCCACATATATAAAAAACCGCCGCGCAAAGCTGCGCGGCGGCGTTTTTTTACTTGGCGTACTCCACAGCCTTGGTCTCGCGGATGACGTTGACCTTGATCTGGCCGGGATACTCGAGCTCCGACTCGATTTTCTTTGCGATATCGCGGGCCAGCAGGATCATGTTGTCCTCGGTGACTTCCTCGGGCTTGACCATGATGCGAACCTCGCGGCCGGCCTGGATGGCGTAGGCCTTCTCGACGCCGGGATAGGAGCCGGTCAGCTCCTCGAGCTTCTCGAGGCGGCGGATATAGTTCTCGACGTTCTCGCGTCTTGCACCGGGGCGTGCGGCGGAGATGGCGTCAGCAGCCTGTACGAGACAGGCAATGATGGTCTGCGGCTCCACGTCGCCGTGGTGCGCCTCGATGGCATTGATGACCACCGGGTTTTCCTTGTACTTCTTGGCGAGCTCCACGCCCAGCTGAACGTGGCTGCCCTCCATCTCATGGTCGACGGATTTGCCGAGGTCGTGCAGCAGGCCTGCACGCTTGGCAAGCGTCACATCCGCGCCCAGTTCGCTGGCGAGCAGGCCCGCGATGTGCGCCACTTCGATGGAGTGATTCAGAACGTTCTGACCATAGGATGTACGGTATTTCTGCCGGCCCAAAAGCTTGATGATCTCCGGGTGCAGGTTGTGCACGCCGGTCTCAAACGCGGCGCGCTCACCCTCAACCTTGATCGTGTGGTCGACTTCGCGGCGGGCCTTTTCGACCATGTCCTCGATGCGCGTCGGATGGATGCGCCCGTCGGCGATGAGCTTCTCGAGCGCCAGCCGCGCAACCTCGCGCCGCACGGGGTCAAACGACGAGACGGTGATGGCTTCGGGGGTGTCGTCGATGATGAGATCGACGCCGGTGATCGTCTCGAGCGTGCGGATGTTGCGGCCCTCACGGCCGATGATGCGGCCCTTCATTTCGTCATTCGGCAGCGGCACAACAGAAACCGTCGCCTCGGCGGCATGATCGGCCGCGCAGCGCTGAATGGCGGTGGTGATGATCTCGCGGGCGAGGGTATCGGCCTCGTCCTTGTACTGCTGCTCGATCTCCTTGATCTTCATGGCGCTCTCGTGACGGACATCGTCCTCTACGCCCTTGAGGATATAGGCTTTCGCCTCGTCCTGCGTCAGGCCGGAGATCTTCTCCAGCATTTCCATCTGGCTGCGCTTGAGCGAAGCCACTTCCTCTTCCTGCTTCTGAACGGCAGCGACCTTGCGGGCCAGCTCGTCCTCTTTCTTCTCGTGCAGGTCGATCTTCTTGTCGAGTGCTTCTTCCTTTTGCTGCAAGCGGCGTTCCTGTTTCTGAACCTCCGCGCGGCGTTCCTTGACTTCCTTTTCGTATTCGGTACGCGATTTATGGATTTCTTCCTTAGCTTCGAGCAGCATTTCACGCTTCTTGCTCTCGCCGCCCTTGATGGCTTCGTTGATGATGCGGCGGGCCTCTTCTTCGGCGCTGCCGAGTTCCTTTTCGGCGACCTTCTTCCGATAGGTCACGCCGAGGACGAAGAGAATCGCACCAAAAACCACACCGCCGGCCAAAATGCCAAGGAGGAATGTGATCAAATCAAATTCCATAACTTGCGGACACACCTCCTATTCTATTAGTATATTGGGTGCTGTGATGAATTGGAAAAACGACCCGGAGATTCCCCATATCTCAGGGCCGTCAAACAAATCCTACCCATTATTGTACTGTTTTACGCCGGGCGTGTCAAGAAGAATTCGCCATTGCGCACAAAAACCGGGAACGGACGTCCCCGGTTTTGGTTGGTATGGCAGGATGGACAACGGTGCGCAGATGGGAAACGGTTGACAATCCGGCAAAAATGTGGGAAAATCAAACTGCAGCGGTCGCCTTCGGCAGCCGGCTGCGCAGCGCGCTGCACAGAAGCGTGCACACCACGATTTTAAGGACGTCTCCCGGCAGATACAGCAGGCATCCGGCCCGTACAATCTGCCACACACTCATCCCCTTGCCGAGGTAGAGGTTGAGGATCAGCCCCATATACGGCGTGCCGATGAGATAGAGCACCGCAAGGCCCGCCAGAATGCCGAGCGCCATCGGGACAAACTTTTTCGCGTTTGCGCAGAGCTTGCCGATGACCCACGCGCTCGGAATCAGCCCAACCAAAAAGCCGAAGCTCGGCTGCAGCACATAGGAAAATCCGCCGCCCATCGTAAAGATCGGCAGCCCGACAAGCCCCAGCAGCACATAGACCGCTTGCGAGATCGCGCCGTATTTCGCGCCCAGCAAAACGCCGGCCATCGCCGTGAAGAAAAACTGCAGCGTGATCGCCGGGATCCCTTCAATCGGAATCGGAATCTTCAAAAATGCGCCGATTGCGGTCAGCGCCGCGAACAGCGCCGTGAGAACCAGTTGTTTGGTACGCATGGAAACCCTCCTATTGTAAACCTATTGACTTTAACTGCGGTTTACAATATCATAGATCCATCCAAAAAGCAAGGATATTTTTGCAATGACAAAAGATGAAATCTTAAACATCCTCCTGACGGCACAGACGCCCGTCTCCGGCGAGGAGATGAGCCGCCGCCTCGGCGTCAGCCGCGCGGCGGTCTGGAAGGCCGTCGACCAGCTTCGCCAGGAAGGCTATGCCATCGAGGCCGCCACGCGCCGGGGCTATCGCCTCGCGGCGAAGCCGGACCGGCTGGACGCCGCCGTCATCACCGGCGATACCGGGGCGGACGTGCGCGTCTATGACGAGGTGACGTCCACCAATACCGTCGCCAAGCAGCTGGCCGCCGAGGGCTGCCCCGCCGGGACCTGCGTCCTGGCCGAACGGCAGACCGCCGGCAAGGGCCGCCGCGGCCGCGGCTTTTCCTCCGAGCCCGGTGGGCTCTATTTCAGCGTCGTGCTACGCCCCGGCGTCCTGCCGGAGCAGCTCATGCACCTCACCGCCATGACCGCCGTGGCCACGCGCCGCGCCATCCTGGAGACTACGGGCCTGGACACGGACATCAAATGGACCAACGATCTCGTCTGCGGCACACACAAGCTCTGCGGTATCCTGACGGAGCTGTCCATCCTGGCCGAGACGCGCGAGGTGGACTATGTTGTGGCCGGAATCGGCATCAATTGCAACCAGACCGGCTTTGCCCCCGAAATTTCCGACGTTGCAACGTCTGTCTGCCTGCAGACGGGCCGCCCGGTCGACCGCAGCCGCCTGGCCAATGCCATGGTGCGCCAGTTTCAGGCCCTCGCGCGTGAGCTGCAAAGCGGCAAGGCCGCCTGGCTGGCCGAATTTGCTGCCCACTGCATCACCATCGGCCGGCCCGTGCAGATCATCCGCGGAGATACGGTGCGCGAGGCCGTGGCTGTCGGCATCGACGACGATGCGGCCCTCCTCGTCCGCTATCCCGACAGCTCGGGCGAGGCAGTCAGCTCCGGCGAGGTCTCGGTCCGCGGCCTGTATGGATATGTCACCTGAAGGAGGTTATTCCCATGAACAATGAAGTTTTGCAGTGCATCAAAACGCGGCGCAGCTGCCGGGTCTATACGGCGCAGCAGGTCGAGCCGGAGAAGCTGAAGGCGATCCTGGAAGCCGGCACCTGGGCCGCAAGCGGCATGGGCCGCCAGGCGCCGAAGATCGTCGTGCTGACCGATCCGGCAGAAATTGCCGAACTGGAGCGCATGAATGCCGCCGTGCTGGGCAATCCGGACGCGCACCCGTTCTACGGCGCCCCGGTGGTCTGCGTCGTGCTGACCGACCCGAACGTGCATACCTGTGTGGAAGACGGCGCGCTCGTCCTCGGCAATCTGATGCTCGCCGCCCACAGCCTCGGCGTCGCCAGTTGCTGGATCCACCGCGCCCGCGAAGAATTTGACAGCCCCGAGGGCAAGGCCCACCTGAAAAAGTGGGGCGTGGACGAGCACTATATCGGCGTCGGCCACTGCATCCTCGGCTATGCCGCGAACGAAGCCCCTGCGCCGAAGCCGCGGAAGAAGGATTATGTGATCTACAGATAAGGAGGATACCAATATGAAGAAAGCAGTCAAAGGACTTCTGAAGCTGATCGGCGGCATCATGGTCGCCGCAGGCGCGATCCTGGTTGTCGTGAGCTACATCGACGAGCTCAAGGCGCTTTGTGAAAAGTGCAAATCCGCCTGCTGCCGCCGCCGCGAGAGCGACGACTGGGACGAATAAGCCAAAGCCGTCCCGCCCTCTTGCCGCCTGCGGAAAACGCCAGGCAATGGGCCGCAAGCCCCACTTTTCCCAAAAACCAGCCGCTGCCGTTCTTGGCAGCGGCTGGTTTTCAGCGTGTCGAAAAAGTCTCCTCGCCCCGCTGCTCTGTTGCAGAGCGGCATTTTATAGTTTTTTGACAATCTCAAAAACCAAACGCTTATTTGCCCGCGCCGGGGAAGGCCTCGGCGGCCCGCTCCATCAGCTTCCGGTACACTACGCGCATCTCCGGCTCGGACACGGCCTGTAAAACCTCCCCCACCGGCATCCAGCGTACCGCGCTGTTTTCGTCGGGCTTGGCCCGGATGGGCAGCCGGTCATCCGCCTCCAGCAGATAGGTCACATTCAGGTGCAGATGTGTCCCGACATAGCGCCCGCGCCGGACGTGTCCGTCCACGCCCAAAATCTCCAGTGAGAAGATCCCTTCGCCCAAAATCCGCGCCTGCGTCAGGCCGGATTCCTCCTGCGCCTCGCGCAGCGCCACCCGCCGCAGATCCCCGTCGCCGTCCGCATGCCCGCCGAGCCAGGCCCAGGACTGATAGAGGTTGTGATAGGCCAGGAGCACCTTGTCGCGCGCCGGGTTGACAATCCAGCACGACGCCGTGAAGTGCGCCATCTCGTTTTCCCGTGTCAAAAGATCCGAAAACCGCTCCAGATATGCGAGCATCAGCCGCTTTTCGGTTTCCTCCTGTTCACATCCCGGCCCAAATGCCAAAATTTCCTCCCGCAGCGCCATCGCCGCATCCCTCCTTCCGTTTGCTGACTCCCAGTGTATCAGAAACCGCCCGCCCCGGCAAGCCCCGCCCGCCGCCCCGGTGAAAAAACGCCCTGCCCGGCCGCGCTTTTGTCGTAGTTCACAATTTCGTTACAACGAAAGCCTCCCAATATGGTAAACTGTTCCCATACACCATGCCCCGTACAAAGGAGGCCCCCACCCCAGATGAATATTCTCTTCTTTTTAACGCCCAAAGCCATGTGTTCCTATGTCGACGCAGACTCCACGCTCCGTCAGGCCATGGAGCGCATGGAAAACTCCGGCTATACCGCCCTGCCCATCCTGGACGATCAGGGCCACTATAAAGGCGTCATCACCGAGGGCGACCTGCTCTGGGCGCTCAAGCGCCTCTGCGTGATGGATCTCAAGCAGACCGAAGAGCATTCGATCTCCGAGCTCTCCGCCCCGCGCCGCGCGGTGCAGCCCGTTCGCATCGACACGCGCGTGGAAGACCTCATCGCCGTCGCTGCCGATCAAAACTTTGTCCCCGTGGTGGACGACAAGGACGATTTCATCGGCATCGTCACCCGCAGCCGGATCCTGAAATATTGCCTCGAGCAGTATTTTATCAGCTCCGGCGCGTACTAAATTTTCCAGCCCATGTTTAATTTGCCAACTTCCGGGTATCCTAGCCTCGGAGGTGCAAATGATGCAACACAATGAAAATTCCAAACCCAATCGGTTCCTGCGCTTTTTCCGGGAACGGGGCTACTACATCGTGCTGGCCCTGTGCGTCTGCGCGGTCGGTGTGTCGGGCTACCTGTTCCTGTCCGGCGCAATCGCGGAGAAAAACGCCCTGAGCGAACCGGCGATGTCTGTCGCCACCGAGACGCAGATCCCCTCCGCGTCCGACACCAAGCCGTCCACGCCCGCCAAGCCGTCCGCCCCGGCCGCAGAGCCGGAGCAGACAGCCCCGGCCCCGGCGGTTTCCGCCGACGAGCGGACCTATGCCCAGGCGGCGAGCGTGCGTGTCTGGCCCGTGAGCGGGGCAGAGCAGACCGGCTACAGCATGGAGAGCCTCGCCTTTAATGCCACCACGCGCGACTGGCGCACGCATGACGGCGTCGACCTCACGGCAGCCGAGGGCGCTCCGGTTCGCGCTGCAGCAAACGGTACCGTCACCGCCGTCTACGATGACGAGCTGCTCGGCACCACGGTCGTCATCGACCACGACGACGGCTATGTCACCTATTATCAAAATCTCGCCGCCATGCCAACCGTCTCCGCCGGGGACGAGGTCGAAGCCGGGCAGACCATCGGCTCCGTGGGCAAAACCGCCCTGCTCGAGGTCGGCCAGGATGCCCACCTGCACTTTGCCGTCCGTCAAAACGGCACATCCATCGCACCGGATCGTTTCGTGGACTAAAAAATGCCCCATCGGAAAAACGCCCCACCCGGGGCGTTTTTTATTTCCGCAGCCTGTAATCCTATTTTCTGATTCAATTCTTTCATCAGAAAGGTTCCGCCTTTGGCGTAACCGCTTCCGTGATTTTGATAAAATCACGGAAGCTCGTCTCAGAATGATCTTCATATTAGGGTGTATCCTTCCGATTCTGTTCGATTGGCAGCATAAACTCCCTCGCAGCGCTCCGCTTCTATTGTCATTTGATTCTATCACACCCAAACGTATCTGCCTACACCATCCCCGACTGAAATGCCTGTTGCAGCGTCCCTCTCCCCCGAGTTCCCGGTTGTGAAAATTGCGCTGCATAAAACCGCCTGCCGGGACACTTCCGGCAGGCGGTTTCCATCATTTTGTCCGGCCCCGCCTCTCATGCGCCCGTTCCCTTCAGGAGATCCCGGAAATCAGGATCAGAGCCGCTGCCAGATAGGCCAGAGACGCAGCCGCCACTAGCGCCAGCAGAGCCAAAACACCGATCCGCAGTCCCCGTGGCAGCCCGCGCCGCCGGATGGTAACCACCAGTCCAACCACGCTCAAAACCAAAATCAGCGCCGCTGCGCCAACAGTCATGCCTCGCTGCCCCCTTCCTGCCTCCCGGCCAGCTGCAATGCGTCCATCACGTGCCGCGCGCGCATCAGTGTCTCCGTATATGCCTCCCGAAGCTGCACGGGATCATCCCCCACCGTGTCAAAAAGCCCGTGCCCTGTGTCAGATGCCACATGAACCACCCCTTCCGACAGCATCGTCACATAGCAGGCCCCAAGGCATTTCTGCGCCGCAAGCAGCCGCTGACACATCGCCTCCGTCAATACGCGCCGCATTGTTTCCTCACTCTCGCAGGCCGTGACAAACATCTTGTCAAATTCCTCGTTTCCGCTTTTCCTGCCGGTGCGGATCACCCGATCCAGCGAAGTTCGCGTGCTCAGCCGAACCGTGCCGGGCAACGGCTCCGTGCGCAGCATCAGCCACGACCCACAAAATACCGGCAGTTCCCGTTCATAGTCCAGCCCGGTCTGCTCGTCCCGCTCCCGTTCCCGCCGGCCGAGCCGAACCGTCGCCAGCGTAAACGGCACCCCGCGATACGTCCCCCGCACACCATCGCTGCTCGTCACCGCATCGTAGCCGCCCGCAACCGCAATGGCTGCATTCCGCGCCTCCTCATAGCCGATGCCGCTCTCTGCCACATAGTTTGCCGCAGGAAATACCGCTGCAACCGCTTCCTGCACCAGCGGCTCCTGCAATTTTGCATTCTTTTTTTTACCATTTTTGTTCGCCAGCGCACCGATCAGTAAAAATACCACCGCGCCCAGCGTCCAGCCCGGCCCCTTCGTCACAATCCGCAGCAGCAGACACACCGCACCAATCCCGAGCAAAATCACGCCTGCCCGGCTCCTTTTCCCAGACTGCATTTCCCGTCCTCCTTCCGCGTCCCGCTCTGTTGGCGGAACCTGCGTACATTCTTTTCTTTAGCATAGCGGCTTTTGTCCCTGTCCGCCATTAACCAAAGGTTAGATTTTCCGCCCCGCCTTCCGTCCCGCAAAAAGCTCCAACCTTCTCCTCCAACGCCCCAGCCCTCCGACCGCTCCGGTGCATCTTTCATAGGGTTAACAACATCGTTTTTCGTGCAACTCCAAGCCGATCACGCATGGCGTCCGGCATTCCGAATCGTCCTGCGTGCAAAATCCTTATCTCGGCATTCTACTTTTCGCCGCGATCTCTCCCGTTTTGCTTCCTGCCATCACGGTCTTCCCGCCCAAGTCCCTGATCAAAATTTCCATGTTTTTTCGTCCGCTCTCCGCGCCGTGTATCGAATGCACCATTGTCCCTAGGGTGTATCTGAAAACTCATGATGTGCCCGGCAGCGAGGAATTTTTGCGCTGAGCAAGACATTTTTTCGCAGGAATACTGACGTATTTCAAGGA
>USLX01000003.1 GCA_900555665.1 uncultured Eubacteriales bacterium
TCTATCCCCGCTGCTCTATTGCGGAGCTGCATTTTATCGTTTTTTGACAGTCTCAGAGCAGGGCGGGAGCCCTGCTCTTTCTGTAGAATCGCCCAAAAACATGGGTGAAAATTTAGATACTTTGACGGTATTCGAAAAAGCAGGGAGAACTTGCTAAAAATACTGGAAAAAAGGGTAAGTCTGCGGTATAATATAGAGCGAAACAACAGAAACGGACAGCTTATAGACGCGAAATCAACAAAATCACACAATTTTGTCGCCGGCTGTCGAAAAAGAAAGGGATAATCATGGAACAAAGTAAATGCAGACAGCTGAAGCTTACAGCTGCGAAGGCCAGACTGCTGGCCGTTCAGATGGTTCATGACGCGGCTTCGGGGCATCCGGGCGGGTCGCTGAGTTGCCTGGACGTGCTGACGGATCTCTATGTCAGCCAGATGCACGTCGACCCCAAGAACCCGCACGACCCAGACCGCGACCGGTTTGTGATGTCGAAGGGACATTGTTCCCCGGCGCTTTATCCGACGCTTGCGCTGCGAGGATTCTTCCCGGTGGAGGAGCTGAAGATGTTCCGCCGCATTGAAGGGCATATGTCCGGACATGTGGAGATGCACCATGTTCCGGGTGTCGACATGTCCACGGGCTCGCTGGGACAGGGCATTTCGGTGGCAGTCGGGATGGCGCTCGCGGGCAAGCAGGCCGGGAAGGGCTATCGTGTCTACGCGATCCTGGGCGACGGCGAGCTGGCCGAGGGCCAGGTTTGGGAGGCGATGATGGCCGCCAACAAGTATCATCTGGACAATCTCTGTGCCATTGTCGACGTCAACGGACTGCAGATCGACGGTGCGACGAAGGATGTCATGCCGACCGAGCCGCTCGACGCGAAGTTTGCGGCCTTTGGCTGCCACGTCATTCAAATCGACGGGCATGATTTTGATCAGATTGAGGCGGCGTTTGCCGAGGCTGCGGCCACGAAGGGCCAGCCCACGGTGATCCTGGCCAAGACCGTCAAGGGACGGGGCGTGAGCTTTATGGAAAATAACGCCGGCTGGCACGGCAAGGCGCCGAACGACGAGCAGTTCGCACAGGCGAAGACGGAGCTCGAGGCAGTCATCAAGGAACTGGAGGGTTAAGACATGGCAGAGAAAATTGCAACCAGAGAAGCCTATGGCAAGGCGCTGGCCGCGCTGGCCGCGGAAGTTCCCGAGCTGGTCTGCTTCGACGCCGACCTCGCCGGGGCCACGATGACGAAATATTTCAAGGAAGCCTGCCCAGCGCGGTTTTTCGACATGGGTATTGCCGAATGCGACATGGTCGGCGTGGCCGCCGGTATGGCGACGTGCGGCTATAAGCCGTTTGTGAACACGTTTGCAATGTTTGCGGCGGGGCGCGCGTGGGAGCAGGTGCGCAATTCCGTCGCCTATCCGCATCTGAACGTCAAGATTGTCGGCAGTCATGGCGGACTTTCCGTTGGGGAAGACGGCGCGACGCATCAGTGCATCGAGGATTTTGCGATCATGCGCGCGATTCCCGGGATGCTGGTGCTCTGCCCGTGCGATGGTAACGAGATGCGCGAGGCAGTCAAGGCGCTCATAGACTATGAGGGACCGGCCTATATGCGGCTGGGGCGGCTGGCGGTCGAGACCGTGACGGACGCGATCCCGGGCTATCAGTTTGAACTCGGCAAGGGCGCGACCCTGCGCGAGGGCACAGATGTCTCCATCATCGCCACCGGAATGAACGTCCAGATGGCGCTCAAGGCGGCGGAGCTTTTGGCTGCGGAGGGCGTGAGCGCGCGCGTGATCGATATGCACACCATCAAGCCGCTCGACACTGAGCTGGTTTTGAAGGCCGCGCAGGAGACCGGCGCGATTGTTACGACCGAGGAGGCCAACGTCCTGGGCGGACTGGGCGCGGCGGTTGCGGAGTATCTCGGCGAGACCTGCCCGGTGCCGGTGGTGCGCCACGGCGTGAACGATGAATTTGGCCGCAGCGGCAAGGCGCCGCTCGTCCTCGAGGCCTACGGCATTACGCCGGAGGGGATCGTGGAAAAGGCAAAAAAGGCTTTGGCCATGAAAAAATAAGCTTGCGTAAAAAATACCCGGTTTCATTTGAAACCGGGTATTTTTCTGCTTTCGACCGAAAGAAAAGTCACGGAAAAAACGCACAAAACGAGAGGGTGAAACGGGCGGAATTTCGGTTTTTTTGCGCTTGTTTTTTCCAGTGGAGCTCATTATAATGAGAAGTCGTAATTCAGAAAATCAAAGAAGGAACAAGAAGTTATGAGAGTTTTGTTATCACTTTCCATCGCAATTTTGGCGGGCCTTTTGATGACGCGCGTCTTTAAGCCTCTGAAACTGCCGGCCGTGACGGCGTATCTGATCGCTGGCGTGCTGATCGGGCCCTACGGGCTGGGGCGGCTGGGGCTGGACGGGATCGGGTTTCCCAGCTATGAAAATGTCGAGCGGCTGTCGCTGGTGTCGGAGGTTGCGCTGGGGTTTATCGCGTTTTCCATCGGCAATGAGTTTCGCCTGCCCGCGCTGCGGCAGACCGGGCGGCAGGCTGCGGTGATCGGCGTTTTGCAGGCGCTGGCCGCAACGCTGCTGGTTGACGCGGCGATGCTGGGCCTTGCGGCGCTGACCGGGGCACTCTCGGCGGCGCAGGCCATCACGCTCGGCGCGATTGCCACGGCGACGGCTCCGGCCGCGACGCTGATGGTGGTCCGGCAGTATAAAGCGCGCGGTCCGCTGGTCGATCTGCTGCTGCCGATCGTCGCGCTCGACGACGCGGTCGGGCTGGTGGTGTTTGCGGTGTCGTTTGGCATTGCAAAGGCCATGAACGCGGGGAGCTTTGATCTGGTGTCGATTTTGCTCAATCCGCTGCTGGAGATTGTGGGCTCGCTGCTTCTGGGTGCGGTGATGGGCTGGCTTCTGGCGCAGCTGGAGAAACTCTTTAACTCCAACACCAACCGACTGAACATGACGATTGCGTTTGTGTTTTTGACGGCGGCGCTGGCAATGCAGGAGTTTGAGATCGGGGCGGTGAAGATCGGATTTTCGTCGCTGCTGGTGTGCATGATGCTCGGCACGGTGTTTTGCAATCTCTGCCCGCTGTCGGAGGAGATTATGGCGAAGGCCGACCGCTGGACCAGCCCGCTGTTTGCTGCGTTTTTTGTCATTTCCGGCGCGGAGCTGGAGCTGTCGGTGTTTACGCACGGGATGATTGTGCTGATCGGCATGATCTACATTCTGGCGCGGTCGCTGGGCAAGTATCTGGGCGCGCATTACAGCGCAAAGCTGATGAAGTGCGGCCCAAAGATCTGCAGATATCTCGGCATCACGCTGCTGCCGCAGGCAGGTGTGGCGCTCGGGATGTGCGTCACGGCCAAGGAGCTGGGGGCGGAGGGCGATTTGATCCGCAACATCACGCTCTTTGCCATCCTGGTCTATGAGCTGGTTGGGCCGCTGCTGACCAAGATGGCCCTGACGGCGGCGGGCGAGATCCAGCCCATGGCGCCGGAGGTTAAAAACCGGCGGCAGATCAACCTGGAAAAGGCGGAGAAGGCCAGAGAAGACCAATAACGTTTAAGATTGCCCAAAAATGATGAGATGCAGCCCTGCAATTTCGGCCGCAGAGGAGGGCTTAGGCCAACCTTGCTTGCCTTTCGGCGATTCACCGGAAGGGGCAAAGAGCCCACTTTGCGCTCCATCGAGCAATTTTGAACGTTTTAACGTTCAAAAAACTGAACAGGCAGCGCGTCAAACAGTTTTTTGACACGCTGCAGCGCCCCGCGCCATTTGGCGCGGGGCTTTTTTGCGGTCTGCTGCGTCATTTTTCCTTGAAATACGTCAGGATTCCCGCGAAAAATTGTCTGGCTCAACGCAAAAATCCCTCGCTGCCGGTCACATCATGAGTGTTCAGATACACCCCAAGTCAGCACCGCACAATTGCGTCGACGCGCTTCGCCGGATCATTTCCGCCAATTCTTCGGTTTGAAGAGTTTGCAATATGTCGCAGCCGTGGCATCGAAGACGCCTTACGGACGTGGGCACATACAGGATTCCTGCATGTTTCAAACCTTGACCTGGCGAAAAATCTCTCGCCGAATCTGCTTGTCGGATTGTGCAGTGCTGGCCTGATATTGAGATCGGGTGCTTGTCCCGCAATCCTTGAATTGTTGGGAGAGCGCACTTATGAACTGGAAGTGTGCAATTGCGAGCGCGGGGGAGGCGGCGCACCGATAAAGTGCGGCGCTATTGCAGCGCGCGATATGCGTCTTCCGGCACGGAGGCTTCGTCGATAGGTATGAAGGTGCTGTCGAAATTTACCTGGGTGAGCGTGCCGTCATCCCGGGCGCGCAGTTCGCCGAGCAGACCGACGTCCAGCGCGTAGAGGCAGAGTAAATCGCCGTCCGCGACAATATAACCGCCGCTCATCTGCTCGCCCGCGGCGTCGGCGGTCTGCCAGGTGGCGTCTGCGCAGATGCGGAGCCAGGTATCCGCGCCGTCGTAGGCCCAGTAGCCGACGAACGGGGCCACGGCCGCGAGGTCTTCGTCTGTGGCTGCGTATTCGATCACTTCTTCGCCCGGCACGTCATCCTCCGGGACGTCCTCGTCCAGCGTGTCTTCCCAGTAGACGAAGCCTGCGTCCTCGTCCCAGAACCAGACGAACACGGTCTCCGTGCCATCGTCGTGGACAAAGGTGGCCGTCAGGTCGCTGTTCCCGTCACCGTTCTGGTCGTCGAACGTGCTGCCCTGATAGGCGCTCTGCGCGTCGTCCAGCTCGATGGGGTAGTTGGCATAGTCGAAAATGGTCTGCGTGTCATCGTCATAATAGAGATCGAGGCTGTCGCTGTTGACACAAACGAGCACATCGGTCTGCTCGCCGCCGTAGACGAGCGTCCCGGCGTCCTGCACCCAGCCCCAGGTGCGCCAGTCCGCACCCGCGACATTCTCATCCGGCGCCTCCGGCTCCGCGGCGCTCTGGCAGCCCGCGAGCAGCAAGCCCGCAAGCGCCAGCAGTGCGATCCAGGTTCGTTTCATGGCCTCACCCTCCGAAACTCAGTCGAAATAGTCGCCCCAGCCCTCGTCGTCGTAGGCGTAATCGTCCCAGCCATCGCCGGGATCGGACCACGGGTCGTAGTCGTCGTAGTAATCCTCTTCATCGGGATCCCAGCCTGCGTCGTTGGCTTCCATATATTCGCCGGTGTCGTCGTCGATGTAGCCGTCGCTGCCGTAGGAGATGAACTCGTTCTCATAGCCGTTCCAGTACCAGACGTCGCCGTCCTCGTCGTACCAGTAGTACGGCGAGCCGTAATCGCCGGGATCGGAACCCTGCGAGGCAGGCTGGGAGGGCACGGCCTTGGGCGCGGTGCTCCAGCCGGCGGTATAGGAGATGGTTTCCAGCATGTTGTTGCAGATGTCAAAGTAGTTGCGGATGCGGCCTTCGACCGCGATGGTCACCGCGACGAGGGCATAACCCGTCGGGCCGTAGTAGCGGACCTCGATGCAGCCGCGCACGGGTTGGTTCGGGCCGTCGGCAAAGATGGAGCCGTCGAGCCATAGATAGCCGGTCATGCTGTAGTGGTCGCCGTTGTTCTTGAAGTTCGAGCCGAAAGATTTGAGCACCTTGTTGCCGTACATGCTGCTAAGCAAACCGTCGAGCATGTGCTTCATATAGGGCTTCGCGACGGCCGCGCCCTGCGTCATGTAATCGTCGTAGCCGGAGATGGGCTGGAAGGCGATCATGATGTTGGAATAGTAGTCCTCGGTGCCCTCCTCCATGACGGCGTTGAAGCTCAGCGCGTTGGAGACGCTCGGATGCTCGTGGGCCTCCATCTGGATGGGGTAATTGATTGTAACATTGGGGAAGCCACCGGGGAAGCTGGCCGTCTGGTTCAGCTCGTCGTCCGGCGTCGGCAGGAGCATGATGTAGTCCCACGCAGAAAGAGCGTTGCCGTTCTCATCGCTCAGCCCGCCGTAGGCCGTCTCGTTGAGGGCGGTGAAGTAGGAGCCGTCCTCCATGTAGAGCGCAATGTCGTTCTCCTGCACCACGACCTGACCGGGATTGATGCGCTCGCCGTAGAGGTTGATGGCGACCCACTCATAGTCTTCGCCGATAACGAGATAGAACGGCTGCTCGTCATATTTCCAGCAGCCGACATAGGCCGAGAGGTCGCCGAGGTCGACCGGCTCTTCCGGCTGCTCGATGACTTCTTCCTCAACATAGCTCAGCTCGTCATAGTCGGCAGGGTCATAGCTGCTTGTGATTTCGATGGGCACGTCGCCCTCCGGCGGCAGGAACACGACGCAGTCGCCGTCTGAGAGCTGGAAGTCCAGCTCGTCGACGTTTGTGTCGTAGAGGATGTAATCCTCTTCCCCGTAGACGAGGATATTCCAGGTGTCGGGAGTTTCGGACTCTTTGTAGGTGCCGAGGACGGCCAGAACGCTCTCGCCGTCGCCGAGCAGTTCGTCCACATAGTTTTCGCCCCAGTCCGTTTCGGTTGAGGGCGTGATGCAGACGGACGTGATGCCGTGGCCGCTGCGGTTGACCAGCGTGACGGTGACGGTTGCCTCCTGTTCTCCGCAGGCTGCCAGCAGCAGCGCGCAAAGCAGCACCAAAATCAGCGCTGCCAGTCGTTTTGCTGTACACTTCATCATTCATTTTCTCCTTTCAAGTTCTCGCGGGCGCGTCTGTCCCGTGCTCACGCTCGGCCATCGACAGCAGTTCGTCGTGGCTCAGCTCTACATTGCCGAAGCGGACGAAGATGCCGTTGGTCACGGCGCTGTTCCAGACTGCCGGGTCACCAAGCAGCTGAAAACGGCATTTGTCCAGATAGGGCTTCATGTCCAGGAGCAAACGGCTGCCGGACACGAAATCCACCTGCAGGATATAGTCTGTCAGCGGAGCGACGGCTGAAATATATCTCCGGTACACCTCTTCTCCTCCTTTCGCGCGCCTCATGCGGGCGCGGCCTGCGCGGATCGCACGCAGCAGGCCATGAAAAAACCACCGTACCTGCATTGTACGGCGGTTTTTTGACGGATGCTATTAACCAAAGGTTAGGATTTTTTCAGCGCGGCGAGGCGCTGGCGCTTGGTGCGGGTGTCCCCCTCGATCTGGAGCTTGGCATAGATCTGGTTGATGTACTGCTTGACGCTCCCCTCCGAGAGGAACAGACGCTCGGCGATTTCGCGGTTGCTGAGCCGGTCGGCGGCAAGCTCGGCGATGGCGCACTCGCGCTCGGTCAGCCCGGCAAAAGCCGCGGGACGGGCGGATTGCGTACGCAGGTCGGCGCAGCGCGCTTCATAGTCCGTACCGCAACCGGCCGCGCGCGCAAGAAACGGTGTCTGCGCGAGGCGGGGGTAGAGGCCGGCAAGATAGCGATGGTTTTCCGCAAACGGCAAAAGCAGCCCATCCGGCTCCGCCTGGGCGCAGGCCTCCTGCAGCAGCTGGGCGGCTTCGCTCCATTTTTCAAGTTTTGCGTAGGCTCCCGCTGTTTGCAGCCGCACATGCAGGGCGACGAGGTCGTAGTGCAGGGCGCTGCAGGCGGCAAGCAGCCCTTCGCTGCGCGCGATGACCGTCGCCCAGGCGCCCTGGGCCAGATAGACCTGATTTTCCACCAGCTCCATCATCGGGCGGCCGGGGGCGAGGAAATTGACGCGCGCGAGCTGATGGTCGCGGAAGAGCGCGGGGATCTGTGCCCCGTCGCCGAGCAGGGCGCAATAGTAGGCACGGGTGGCGGTCCAGAGATTGAGCCAGGCGACGTTGTGCTGCCCGAGCAGGGCGGTTCGGCGCACCTCGAAGGAGACGTGCGGCGTAATCCCAGCGGCGAGATACAGCCGCCAGGCAAGAAAATCGCAGCAAAGCGCCATGTTTTGCTGCCCGTTGCCCTCAATTTGGGCATAGGCGCGCGCCAGCGCGATCTGCGCGTCGGCAAAGCGGCCCTGCGCGAAGGCAGCCTCGGCGTGCATCAGGGTCTCTGCGCCCTGACCGTGGCTGTTTGTGATCCGGTAATAGTGCGGCATGCAGGCATCCATCTCCTGGAGCTCCTGCGCGAGACACCCCGGCTCCCGGTGGAACATCATGAGCACTGACGGTGAACCGAA
This sequence comes from uncultured Eubacteriales bacterium, assembly GCA_900555665.1. Taxonomy (GTDB): domain Bacteria; phylum Bacillota; class Clostridia; order Oscillospirales; family Oscillospiraceae; genus CAG-170. The sequence goes on from USLX01000003.1 coordinate 8,106, forward strand.
CGTCCATCCGCCGCTCGACTGGATGCTGATAGCCGGGCGGGACATCCGGGCGCTTGCACTGCGGTGCAGACGGCTCATGGCGCGGATGTCGTTGTAGCAGAGAAAGCTCAGAATGAGGTCGCATTCGCCGCACAGATTGCCGCGCTCGGCCTCGCTGAGCGATGGGTGTGTGTCGATGGAGGAGAGCAGGAGGGCCTTGAGCTCCAGCATTTTCGGAATCTGCCGCCAGTTGAACATGCTGCGCATCAAAACCAGAATGGCCAGTGGATGGGCCTCGAGCGTGGCGCGGGGGCAGAGCGCGAGCGCCTCCAGCACGGTTTCCGGCCGGACGGAGGCGAGCAGGATGCCCGCATCGAGCACAACGGTACGGAGCAGCGCGTCGAAATTGCCGCTGCTCCGGTAAAAACGGAAGGCGTGGAGATACTGCCCGTGGTCGGCATACCATCTGCCGCAGCGATCCAGATACTGCAGTCTGCGCGCCTGCGGCAGGGTGGAAAACGTCTGCTCGGCGCAGTCTTTCATCATGTGGTGGAAGCGGAACGTGATGCCGTCCGGCAGGCGGCTGACGAAGGCATTTTGCCCGGTCAGCGCGGCCAGGCGCGCGCTTGCCGCCTTGTCTCCGGTGATAAATTCCGCCATCTCCACGGTAAATTCGTCCACAAGGCCCATCACCGCGAGAAATTCCCGCTGCTCCGGCGGAAGCGGCTCAATGAGTGCGGCGGTGAACATCGCATAGATATCTGACGTCCGCGCGGGCAGGGCGCCCTGCTCGGAGAGCGTGCGCAGGTTCAGATAGATGGCGGAGAACCAGCCCTCGCTGGAATAAAGCAGCTCGTCGATCTGTGCGTCGCTGAGCTCCGTGCCGCAGCGGCGGGCGTAGACAGCCAGCTCCGTGTGGTTCAGGCGCAGCTGCTCCGTGCCGATCTGAAAGACGCGCCGGCCCAGCCGCACCAGCTCGCCGCCGGATAAGAACCGATCGCGGCTGGCGACAATCAGGTGCGCCTGCTCGGGCAGGCGGTTGGCCAGGACGGCGAGGAATTGCGTCACGCGCGCGTCAGTGAGCAGGTGGAAGTCATCGATGAAGATATAGATCGCATGCTCTTCGGAGAGGGCATGGCAGAGGTCATCGGCCAGGAGGCTGCCGCCGGCGGCGTCCTCCGGGCAGGCGTAGTCCTGCAAAAAGGGCAGGCCCGCATGGGAAAAGGCGTCCTGGACGCTCTTCCAGAAGATGGCGAGATTATCCGAGTAGACACTGATGCGCACGATGTGGCAGGCTTCCGCTTTCTTGCGCTCGGCCAGATACCAGTTGACCGCTGTCGTTTTGCCGTAACCCATCGGAGCGACCACCGTGGTCAGCGCACAGCGGGAGATGGGGCGCAGCCCCTCCTGCAGGCGCTCGGAAATATAGATGGTGTTCCAGTTCCAGGTTCGTTTTGCCATGCCGTGCCTCCCGTGTGGATTTGTTTTCCCTATTTTAACATGCTTTTCCTCCGCTGACAAGAGACGAACCCGCCCCGGCACGGGCGTGCCGGGGCGGGGTTTCGGTGTTCAGGATCGGGACAGGTTTTGCAGGAGGAGCGCCTGCAGGTCGGAAACGGAGGCAGCCAGAGCGTCTGCCCCGGCCGCGCAGAGCTCTTCCCGGCTGCCGTAGCCGTAGAGGACGCCGACGGAGGAAAGACCGACCGCGCGCGCGCCGAGTATGTCGTATTTCCGGTCGCCGATCATCACGGCGCGGCCGGGCTGCGGGCAGCCCAGCTGTTGGAGCACACGGCGGATGACGCCGGCCTTGGTGGCCGGGCCGTCCGGCGCAGAGCCGCAGACCACGTCGAATGCGTCGGCGAGGCCGAAATGCGCCATCACGCGGAGGGCAGCGGGGTGCGACTTGCTGGTGGCGACGGCCAGGTGCGCGCCCGCGGTGCGCAGCGCGGCAAGACAGTCCCGGATGCCGGGATAGACCTCACACTCCAGCCAGCCGTCCGCCTCGTAATATTCCCGGAAGGCGCCGATGGCGCGGTCAAGCTCCGCAGCCGGGAAGTAGAGCGCGAGCGTCTCGGCCAGGGGCGGACCGATAAAGCTCTTTAAAACCGGCTCCTCCGGCACACGCAGGCCAAAGGCCTCAAAGGTGTGCCGGGTGGAGTTCATGATGCCGGGTCCGGAGTCGGTCAGCGTGCCGTCAAGATCAAAGAGCAGATAATCCCACATGCGGGGCCTCCAATCAGCGCAAATGCGCGGCGTTTGATCGTATGATACGGGCAAACGCCGCCCTTGTCAAGCCCGGTGCGAAAAATGCAGCGAAAAACGCCGGAACCGCTCCTTCCTCCCTGCCCGACGGGGAGAAAGGGCAGTTTCGCGGGGGAGAGAAGAATTTTTCCTGCAGGCTTATTGTCTGGGCTGCTCCAATCGGCCGGTGACGGCGTCAGAAGCCGTCCAGACAAGGTAGATGAGCCCGAAGAGCACCGCTGCCGGGATGGCCAGCACCGCGATCAGCGCCAGCGAGCCGCCTGTGATGCATTTGGAGAGCACACTGCGCACACAGCATTTCGGTGCGGGCAGCTGCGGCCTATTCATCGCGGCCTCCGCTCACGATCGCGTAATACGCGCCCGCCGTCTGCCGGTAGACCACGGCATAGAGCGCGGCGAAGACCGCGAAGCTGATGGCCGTCACGGCGGCAAACAGCCCGACGTTGTAGAGCGCGAAGAGCATTAGCAGCCGCCGGATCATCGGGAACGCGAACGCGAGGTGCAGCCCCGCAAACAGCAGCGGCAGATAGAAGACCGTCAGCAGCTGCGAATTGATGCTCCGGCGGATCTCGCGCCGCGTCATGCCGACGTTCTGCATGATGGCAAAGCGTGCCTGATCCTCATAGCCCTCGGTGAGCTGCTTGTAGTAGATGATGAGCACAGCGGCGAGGATGAACACGACGCTGAGCAGGATGCCGAGCGCGAACATGCCGGCGTAGTTGCCGTAGAAGTCGGCGCGGTTTGTCTCGCGGAGCGCGAGGCTGTACCAGTCATAGCCCTGCCCTTCGCCAAGATCGAGCGCGTTGATATGCTCTGAGACGGCCTCGCTCACGGCGCGCTGCCCGTCCGCATCAAGGCCGGTGTCAAAGCCGTAGACCCAGCGGAAGGAGTTGCTGTCCTTGATGTCCTGGATCGATGCCGGGAACACATCCAGGATCGCCTGCATATCCGGAACGATGACCACGACCCGCGCAACATTGCTGTTCTGCGCCAGCCCAAGCTGATCGGAGCCCTTACGGCTCTCCGCGACGCGGAGCGTCCCGCCGCGGCGGATCCTCAGCTCCAGCGGCGCGTCATCGCAGTCGTACGTCCGGAGTGCGACTTCGCCCTCCGGGATGTTGAGCTGTTCGCCGGTCTGGGCCTCATAGTCCGCCTCGGTCACAAAGAAATAGTCACGCAGCTTTGAATAAATCAGGCTGTCGTGGTCATATTCGCGCCAGTCCATCTCGATACCATCTTCCATCGGATAGCCCGTGGTGTTGATGTAGCGGTAGTCCATCACGTCTTGCATTTCGCCGCCGCAGTCCTCCACGGCCTGCTGCGCTGCCGTCCGGAAGAGATCGAGGTTGTGATCCTCCATCTGCGAGAGGGAGGACAGCCAGAGCTGGACGTTCACCTCGCGCGGATACTGCGTGCGGAGCGAATCCTCCTTGCCGAAGTAGAGGCTCGCCGTCGACGAGATCATGACGAGCACCATCGTCGCCAGAATGCAGATGGACGCCAGCCCCGCGCCATTGCGCTTCATGCGGTAGGCCATCGAGGAGACGGAGACAAAGTGGTTTGCGCGGTAGTAATACCGCTTATCCTTCTGCAGCACGCGGCAGAGCAGCACCGACGTCGTAATCATCAGCAGGTACGTCGCGAAAATGACCAAAACCACCGCCACAAAGAACCATGTGATCGCGTCCAGCGGGTTTTTGATCGACACGGCCAGATAATACGCCGCGCCGAGCAGGCTGAGGCCCAGCAGGCTGAGAAACCAGTTGGCCCGCGGCGGCTTCTCACCCGCGGCCTCGCTGCGCAGGAGGGCCACGGCGGTGCTTCGTCCCACGCGCACCACCGACACGAGCCAGAGCAGCGCGTAGATCACCGCAAAGCCGCCCGCCGTGCCGAGCAGGGCAGCCAGGTCGAACGGGAAGGCCAGCGTCGCCGTGCCGCCCATCATCTTCACGATGGCAAGCTCGATAAGCTTGGACAGCAGCACGCCGAAGAACAGCCCGCCCGCAATGACGATGGCCGCCGTGAGCTGCGTCTCCCAGGTGAGGATGCGCGCGAGGTTGCGCTTGCTCATGCCGAGGACGTTGTAGAGGCCGAACTCGCGCCTGCGCCGCCGGATGAGGAAGGAGTTTGTATAGAACAGGAAAATCACCGAAAAGATCAGCAGCACGACGTTGCCGAGCGCCATGATCATGCAGAGGTTGTCGCCGCCGGGGAGCGTCCTGAGCGCATCCGACCGCGAGAGGGCCGAGAGAATGTAGCAGATCGCCGCCATCAGCACGCCCATCGCGAGATACGGCCCGTACATGCGGCGGTTCTTCCGCATTCCGTCGACGGCGAGGCGGGGATAGAAGGATCGTTTCATCGCCGGTCGCCTCCTGTGGCCAGCACGGTCAGCGTCCCGGCGATCTTCTCATAGAACGCTGCGTCGCTGTCCTCGCCGCGGTAGAGCTGGTGATAGACCTCGCCGTCGCGGATGAAGAGCACCCGCCCCGCCGTGCTCGCGGCCTTGACCGAATGCGTCACCATCAGGATGGTCTGCCCGCGGCGGTTGACGTCCGCGAACAGGCGCAGCAGCTCATCTGTTGCGCGGCTGTCGAGCGCGCCGGTCGGCTCGTCGGCGAGAATGAGGCGCGGGGTCGTGATGAGCGCGCGGGCCACGGCGGCGCGCTGCTTCTGCCCGCCGGAGACCTCGTAGGGATATTTTTTCAGCAGATCCGAAATGCCAAGCTCCAGCGCCAGCGGCAGCAGGCGCCCCTGCATCTCCTCATAGTGCTTGCCCGCGAGGACGAGCGGGAGATAGATGTTGTCCTCAATCGTAAACGTGTCCAGCAGGTTGAATTCCTGAAACACGAAGCCGAGCTGTTCGCGCCGGAACGCGGCGGCCTCCTGCTCGCGCACGGCGGAAAGATCCTTGCCGTCCAGCAAAACGGAGCCGTCCGTCGGCCGGTCGAGCGCGGCGAGAATGTTCAAAAGCGTCGTCTTGCCGGAGCCGGATTCACCCATGATGGCGACATATTCGCCCTCCTCCACGGAGAAATTCACATTCCGCAGTGCTTCGACCTGACTGCCGCCAAAGCGGGTGGTGTAGACCTTACGCAGCCCGCTGACCTCCAAAATCGACATATGCATGCCTCCTTGTTCGTTTCTGGCACCAGTATAGCAAAGCCGGAAAACGCAGGCCATCGATTTGCCTTACATTTTCCGGCGCACTTCTTACACTTTTGTCACATTGCCGCCGCAAACCGGCTCCGGGGAGGCGGAGGAGCAGGGGTTATTCAAAGCGGCGCTCCGTCTGGGCCAGATCCAGCATAACCGTGGTGCCGGCACCCGGGGCGGAGACGGCGTGAAGGGAGAGGCTCAGGTTTTTGCAGATGCGGCGGCAGAGATAGAGGCCGAGGCCAGTGGCCTTGCGGTCCATGCGGCCGTTTTGCCCGGTGTAGCCCCTATCAAAGATGCGCGGCAGATCCTCCGGTGCAATGCCGATGCCGGTGTCCTGGATGCAGAGCGTCCGGCCCTGCAGGAAGATGCGCACGCTGCCCGAGGGGGTATATTTCAGCGCGTTGGAGAGCAGCTGCTCGAGCACGAAGCCCAGCCACTTTTCGTCCGTCACCAGCGTACAGTCGACCGGAGTATAGTCGAGGCGGATCTTCCGGCCGATGAACTCGGCGGAAAAGCGTTTGATCGCCGCGCGAATGATGGGGTCGAGTGCCTGACGGCGGAAGACATAGTCGCTCCCCGCGTCCTCGAGGCGCAGATAGGTCAGCACCATCTCCACATACTGCTCGATGCGCAGCAGTTCCCCGCGCAGCTGACGCGCCTCTGGGGTGTCCGCGTCCTTCAGCATGAGCGTCATCGCGGCGATGGGCGTTTTGATCTGGTGGGCCCAGACGGTGTAATAATCGGCTGCCTCCTGCCGGCGCGCGCTATCGGCGGCTGCCCGCGTGCGGGCCTCGGATTGCAGGGCGCGGATGATGGTCTGATAGTCGGCATCCAGAATGCGCTCCGTCTCCGGCAGCGCGCCGATCTGCTCTGCCCCGGCCCCGGCCAGCGCGGCGAGGACAGCATGCGTCCGGCGCACCCGGGCAAAATCCCAGAGAAAAAAGCCCAGCCCCAGCACCGCCGTCAGCGCCGCCGGGTACCAGACCGCGGCCAGCGGCAGACCGTAGAGCGCGAACGACACGGCGAACAGCGCGTAAAAAAGAGCCGCGCCCAGCAACACCTTCCACCGCTGGCACAGATAGGCAAAAAACAGCTTCATACATCCTCCACCAGATAGCCCACACCGAATTTTGTTGTGATAAATCCGTCCAGCCCTGCCGCACCGAGCTTTTTGCGCAGGCGGTTGACGTTGACGGTCAGCGTGTTTTCGTCGACAAAGTCCTCGCTCTCCCAAAGCCGCTCCATCAGCCGTTCACGGCTGACAACCTTGCCCTTCTGCTCCATCAGGCAGAGCAGAATGCGGTATTCATTTTTCGTGAGCGCAATCTTTTCCGCACCGGCGAGCAGCGTCTGGTCGTCCGTGCACAGCCGCGCGCCCCGACAGGTCAAAGCCGGTTCCACCGAGGTAAAATCATAGCTCCGCCGGAGCAGCGCCTGCATCTTTGCCACCAGCACGGCACAGTCGAACGGCTTGGCGATGAAATCATCCGCGCCCATGTTCATCGCCATGACGATGTTCATATTGTCCGATGCGGAGGATAGGAACATGATCGGCGCTTTTGAGAGCTTCCGGATCTCCGCGCACCAGTGGAAGCCGCTTTGAAAGGGGAGCATCAGGTCGAGCAGCACAAGCTGCGCGTCAAAGGCGCGAAATTCGCCCACGATGTCCTGAAAATTTTCCGCCGCCCGCACGGCAAAGCCCCAGCCTGACAGCTGCGCCGAGAGGGTTTGGGCGATGGTGCGGTCATCTTCCACCAAAAGCACCCGATACATTTCTATCGCCTCCGTTTCCTTTTATTCTTACCACAATCCGGCTCCGTTTGCAACAAAAAGCTGCCGCCCGGGCAAATCCGGAGCCGCCGGAGCTGCCAGCGGCCTGGGGAAGACGCAAAAGCTGGTTTTACCGGCAGGCACCGGAGGCTGCGCGGCGTTTCCTTTCTATCCATCCCCCGTTGCTCACAGCCGGGTATCGGCCGGTTCCCCGGGTACAACAACTTCACCGGATTGCGCTGTCCGCCTTGCCGGATGTGGAACCTGCAAGTTTTTCAGAGCTCCCCCGCCGGGCCGGCAGGCGATCTCCAAACGCAAAAAGAGGCCCCGGAATGCTTCCGGGGCCGGAGACTGTCAAAAAACGATAAAATGCAACTCCCCAATCGAGCAGCGGGGATAGAGTGAAAGGGGCAAAGGGCCCCTTTCGCGTTCAATCAAGCAGTTTTCTGAACTGATCAAGTTCAGAAAACTGGACAGGCAGCGGGGCGAAAAGACTTTTTCGACACGCTGTTGCGTGGATTACGGCACGAGGAAGCCGTGTGCGTCGGCATAGGCGAGGGAGCGCGCAGCGTCCGCCGTGAGATCGTAAGAATAGTTGAGCAAGTAGGTTGCCTCTGTACGGCTCGCGCGCAGATCGCTCGGGACCCAGGAATCGGACATATCCAGCTCGACAGAGATGTCGACCCAGCTGTATTCGGCAGTCTCCATCGTCGGGAAGTTGACATAGTGCCGCACGCCCATCGAGGAATCGCCCAGATCCGGCAGGATGCAGGTGGTGTAGAGCTCGTAGGCCTCCTTTGAGCTGAGATTATAGTAATATGGTTCGTTGTTCTTGTCGTAGCCCTGGATGGCGCCGCCGGCAAAATCGCTCTGCTTCAGCTCACCGGGGATGACCTCGCGTGAGAGGAGGAAGCCGGGGCTGTTGTAGAGCGTGTCGAACTTCCGGGCCAGTTCGCAGGTGCCGTTGATGGTGAAGCTGCGGCGAAGCGTCCTGCCGTTCTGCATCTCATAGTCGAAGGTGACGTAGCAGTTGTCATAGGGCTCGCTCTGGAGCAGGGCCAGCTGCGTCTCCTGTTGGTCGACGATCTCCTGATGCAGGGCCACGACGGCCTCGATGTCGGCCTTGTCTGTGACGCGGGTCCCGCGCAGCGAGACGGAGCTGACACTTCTGGGATCGGGGACTTTTTGACTGTAGCCGAAGAAGCCGAAGCGCGCGGCGGAGAATGTACCAGCCAACACGATACAGAGCACGGCGAAGCCGATCCATGCGCGCTTGCTGGCGAAGACGCGGGCGGTCTTTTGCAGCATCATCTGCGCGGCGAAGTAGCCGAGGAATGCGCCGGCCAGCTGCAGCGCCAACATCAGCGGGAAGTTATAGTCGGCGTTGCTGACGAACATCGCGAGCAGATAGCCAATGACGAGCGCGCAGCCGAGGGAGAACAGGCACAAAAACACGGGCCGCAGCGCACGGATGGCGACAACGTCGCCGCTGCGCTCCATCTCGCGTCTGCGGAACAGGAAGAAGGCCAACACCGCGAAGACGAGGCCCATTGCGGCGAAAACGTAGAAATACGGGAAGCCGCCGAGCTCGACGCGGACTTTATCCGTGTAATCCGCGTTCCAGCCCCAGATGAGCTGGATATTTCCGCTGAAGACGAGCAGAATCGGCGAGAGAATCAGGGAGAGGGAGAGCACGGAGTCAGAGACACTGCCGAGGCCGTAGACAAAGTTGCTGAGCAGCTCCGTGCTGATCTGGACCACGACAAAGACCGTGAAGTTCAGCACGATATAGATGAGCGGCATGGCAACGGCGTTGCCCACGATGATGCAGAGCAGCACCGCAAAGCCGAAAAAGCCGAGGAAGGCCAGCATCGCTGCGGACACAAGCTGCAGGCACGCGCCGAAATTCGGGAGACCAATCAGCGCGCTTGCGCCGTAGGTGATGAGCGCGATGAGCAGGTGCGTGCCGAGCGCGATGGCGAGGCCGCAGAGCAGATTCGTGAGAAACAAACTCTCGCGCCGGACGGGGAGGGCTGCGATGTCGTAGGCCGTGGTCGTCCGGAAGAGGAACCGGAAGAGCACCCATGCCAGCGCAAGGGCGAGGACGGCGGTCGTGATGACCGAGGCGATGGCCCCGGAGAGGATGAGCTCACGGATGTCGGCTGCCTTCGGGTCCCACTGCGCCCGGTTGAGAATGCTCAGCGGCAGGAACAAAACCCACAGCACCACATAGGCCAGCCAGACCGGAAAGGTCTTTTTCAGGCCGCGCAGAAAGAGCACCGGCTCAAAGTACGATGTTTTTGACGTCATAGTCGACACCTCCCAGCTCGTAGATGAAAATTTCCTCCAGACTCAGCGGCAGCAGATCGCAGAGCATCGGGTGGCACTGCGCCAGCAGCTCCTGCACGGTGTCCTGATTGCCGCGGACAATGAGTGTCTGGATGCGCCCGACCTGTTCGCTGTGGACCACATCCAGTGCGTCCGGAATGGGATACTCCGTGACGAGCTGCACCTTGACCATGTTGTCCTGCAGGTCGGAGAGGCTGCGCTCGAGCAGCAGCTTTCCATGGTGCATGACGCCGACGTGATCGCAAACGTCCTCCAGCTCGCGCAGGTTGTGCGACGAGACGAGCACCGTTGTCTCATGCGCGGCGACGTCCTCCAGGATGATGCTCCAGATCTGGCGGCGCATCACGGGGTCGAGGCCGTCGACCGGCTCGTCAAGAATCAGATAGTCGGGCTTCGCGCAGATGGCCAGCCAGAAGGCTGCCTGTTTTTGCATACCCTTGGAGAAGCGGCGCAGCGGCTTTTTCTCGTCAAGCTGGAAGACCTCGCGCAGTTGTCCATAGCGGCTGAGGTCGAAGCGGGGATAGAGCTTCTGCATCAGACCCGCCATCTCGCGGATCGAATCGCCCGCATGGGCGGAGAGATCATCCGGGATGAAGGCCATCCGCCGCTTGACCGCCGGGTTTTCCCAAACCGGGAGTCCGCCGACCGAAACCGTGCCGGCATCCGGACGGTAGATGCCCGTAATGCAGCGAAGCACCGTGGATTTGCCCGCGCCGTTCGGCCCCACAAGGCCGTAGACCGCGCCGTGCGGCACGGTAAAGCTCAGATCGTCCAGCGCGCGGAATCCGTCGAACGATTTTGTGATATTCTGTACCTGGATCATGGCTCCAACTCCTCTCTCACTTGCGCCCAAAGCGCATCCAGCTTGTCCGGCCCATAGCCGAGCGCAGCGAGCGATTGTGCTGCCGCCCGCAGCGCGTGCTCGGCGTCAAGCCGTTTTTGCCGCTCCAAATCGGTGGCGTCGGCTACAAACGAGCCCTTTCCCGGCATCGAGAGGATGTACCCCTCGGCCTCCAATTCCCGATAGGCCCGCTGGATGGTGTTGGGATTGATGGCGAGCGACCCGGCCAGCTCCCGCACGCTCGGCAGATTGTCGCCACGCGCCAACGCCCCGGACAGGATCAGCCGCCGAAACTCCGATTTGACCTGCTCATAGATCGGCCTCGGGTCGCGATAATTCAGCTGTAGCATCCGCATCCCTCCGAACTGTATTAACTGTGGTAATACAGTTATAGCAGACAATGGATGGTTTGTCAAGGAGACGAATTCTGAATTTCAGGTTCAGAATTGGATGGGGAGATTTTATGTAGGGGCGGGGCGCTGCTCTGTCCAAAGGCCCCCTCTGCGTCAGAAGAAGGCTGCTGCATTGCGTTTCCGCCGAGACGGCGAAAACTCCATATCCGCAGCCCCCTTCTTCCTTTCCAAACCGGAACCATTTCATTGGGTCCCGGTTTGGTTGGTAAATGGGGGCTGTCATGCGAAGCATGACTGGGGGAGTTTGAAAAACAATTCTCCCCCTGATCGCCTCCGGCGATCTCCCCCCTCTACGAAGAGGGGGGCTTTTTCCGCGGCGACGGGGCAGAAAAAAGACGGCCCCATCGGGGCCGTCTTTCAGAACAGGGTCATCTGGTTGTTTTCCGGCAGGTCGCCAAAGGCGCCTGCGGCTTTGAGGTCTTCGATGTGGGACTTCGAAACCTTCGGGCAGGCCATCGAGAACTCTTCAATCGAGAGGAACGTCTTGCCCTCGCGGCCGTCCATGATGTCCCACGCGGCGCTCTCGCCGAGGCCGGAGACGGCCACGAACGGCGGCAGGAGCTTGCCGTCTTCGATGACAAACTTCGTCGCGTGCGATTTGTAGAGGTCGATCGGCGCGAAGTCAAAGCCGCGCAGATAGTATTCATAGCAGACCTCGAGCGTGGTGAACAGGTCTTCATCCTTGGCGCTCGAATCCTCGTCAGCCTTGATCTCCTGAATCTTCTGCTTGACGAGGTCGATGCCGTGGCACATCATCGCCGCGTCGAAGCCGCCCTTCTGGCTGCGCCGGTAGAAATATGCGGCGTAGAAGGCCAACGGCTCGTGCACCTTGAACCACGCAATGCGGAAGGCCATCATGACATAGGCCGTCGCGTGCGCCTTGGGGAAGAGGTATTTGATCTTCTTGCAGCTGCCGATGTACCAGTCCGGCACGCCGGCGGCCTTCATCTCCTCTTCGGCCCCGTCCGGCAGACCGCGGCCCTTTCGGACGGCCTCCATGATCTTGAACGACCGCTTTTCCGGCATGCCGCACTTGATGAGATAGAGCATGATGTCGTCGCGGCAGCCGATGGCGTCGTTGACGCTGGCGGTCTTGGACAAAATGAGGTCGCGCGCGTTGCCGAGCCAGACGTCCGTGCCGTGTGAAAAGCCGGACAGGCGGATGAGCGTATCAAATTTCGTCGGCTGCGTCTCGAGCAGCATCCCGCGCGTGAAGCTTGTGCCGAACTCCGGAATCGCGCAGGTGCCGACCGGGCCGAGAATCGGGTCATCCTCAAAGCCGAGCACTTTGCTCGAAATAAAGATGGACATGGTCTCCTTGTCGTCAAGCGGGATCTTCTGCGCGTCGACGCCGGTCATATCCTCCAGCATGCGGATCATCGTCGGGTCATCGTGGCCCAGCATGTCGAGCTTTAAGAGGTTTTCCTCCATCGAGTGGTATTCAAAATGCGTCGTGATCCACTCGGAGTCCTTGTCGTCCGCCGGGTGCTGCACGGGGCAGAAATCCCAGATTTCGTTCTCCTGCGGGATAACGACGAGGCCGCCCGGGTGCTGGCCCGTGGTGCGCTTGACGTCGACGCAGCCCGCGGCGAGGCGGTTTTCTTCCGCTTTGGAGACGGTTTTCTCGCGCTCGGTGAGGTATTTTTTGACGTAGCCGTAGGCCGTCTTTTCCGCGACCGTGCCAATCGTGCCCGCGCGGAAGACGTGTGTCTTGCCGAACATCTCCACGCAGTAGGCGTGCGCCTTGGCCTGATATTCGCCGGAGAAGTTCAGGTCGATATCCGGGACCTTGTCGCCGCCGAAGCCGAGGAACGTCTCGAACGGAATGTTGAAGCCGTCCTTTTCCAGCTGCGCCCCGCACTCCGGGCAAACCGCGTCCGGCAGGTCGGCGCCGCAGGCGCAGTCGTCCGGGACGTCGAAGGTCGTATACTTGCACTGTGGGCAGCGATAGTGCGGCGCGAAGGAGTTGACCTCCGTGATGCCGGACATGAAAGCCACAATCGACGAGCCGACCGAACCACGCGAGCCGACGAGGTAGCCGTGCTCGAGTGAGTTCTGCACAAGCTTCTGCGCGGACATATAGATGACGTCATAGTGGCAGGAGATGATGTCGTGCATCTCCGTTTCGACGCGCTTGCGCATGACCTCCGGCGGGTTGTCGCCGTAGAGGCGGCGGAATTTGCCGTAGACGAGGTTGTTGAGGTCTTCGACCGAGTTTTCGATCTTCGGCGCGAACAGGTTGTGCGGCACGGGCCGCAGTGTCTCGCAGCAGTCGGCGATGAAGTTCGGGTTTTTCACGACGACCTCATAGGCCTTCTCCTCGCCGAGATAGGAGAATTCCTGCAGCATTTCGTCGGTCGTCTTAAAATAGATGGGCAGCGACTTGTCCGCGTCCTGCATCTGCTTGGTGGCGAGCAGGATGTGGCGGTAAATTTCGTCCTCCGGGTCGAGAAAGTGGACGTCGCCGGTCGCGCAGACGGGCTTGCCCAGCGCTTCGCCGAGCTGGACGATCGTGCGGTTGAAGCTGCGCAGCTCCTCTTCGTTCTCCGCCATGCCCTTCTCCAACATGAAGCGGTTGTTGCAGATGGGCTGAATCTCAAGGAAGTCGTAGAACGAGGCAATGCGCTTGAGCTCATTCCAGCTCTTGTGCGCGATGACGGCTTGGAACAGCTCGCCCGCCTCGCAGGCCGAGCCGATGATGAGCCCCTCGCGCCAGTGCAGCAGCTCCGACTTCGGCATGATCGGCACGCGCTTGAAATATTTGATGTTGCCGTAGGAGATGAGGCGGTAGAGGTTGCGCAGGCCGACCGAGTTTTTCGCAAACAGGATGATATGCCGCGCACGCCGGTCGAAGATGCGGCCGCCCGCGCGGAGCGTCTCCATCTTGGAATTGATGGCGGCGTAACTGTGTACGTCCATCTCCTCAAGCATCGTATAAAACCGCGCCAGCATGTAGCCGCAGGTGATTGCGTCATCCGAGGCGCGGTGGTGGTTGAAATCGGGGAGGCTCAGTGCGTCGGCCACAATGTTCAGCTTGTATTTGCCGAGATCTGGAAGCAGGTTCTGCGCCAGGATCAGCGTATCGACGAACGTCGGCTGGAAGGGGAGGCCGAGCCGTTCACAGGCCGCCGTGACAAAGCCGGTGTCAAAATCCGCGTTGTGCGCGCAGAGCGGCCGGTCGCCGACGAACTCCAGAAATTTCGGCAGCGCCTCGGAAATGTCCGGCGCGCCGGTGAGCATCGCGTCCGTAATGCCGGTCAGCTCGATGATCTTCGGCTGCAGCCTCCGTTTCGGGTCGACAAACGTCTGGAACGTGTCGATTACCTCGCCGCGGCGCATGATAGCTGCGCCGATTTCGATGATCGTGTCGTGCTGTGAGCTGAGTCCCGTCGTTTCAAGGTCGAACGCGACAAATTCGTGGTCGAAGTCGAAATCCCGGTCGCCGTGGACGGCAATGCGGTCGTCCACGTCGTTGACATAATATCCTTCGCAGCCGTAGAGAATCTTGATGTTCTCGTCCGTCCCGGCGACCTTGGCCTTCGATGCAGCCTTCATCGCGTCGGGGAAGGACTGCGCGCCGCCGTGGTCGGTAATGGCGATGGCGCGGTGGCCCCAGCTGGCCGCACGCTTGACGGCCTCGCCGGTCTTGGTCAGGGCGTCCATCGCGGACATGGTTGTGTGCAGGTGGAGCTCGACGCGCTTGTCCGGCGCGGTATCGACGCGCTTCGGCGCGGAAACCTTCAAAATCGAGTTTGGCTGCATGACCATCTCGTTGTCATAGCGGTCGAAGGTCATCTTGCCCTGGATTTTCACCCACATCCCGGCCTCCACGCCGTCGAGGATGGGCTTGGCCTTGTCGGCCTCCATAAACTGATTGATGCGGACGGAGCCGGTGTAGTCCGTAAGGTCGAACGATACGACCCACGCCCCGCGCTTTTTCAGCTCGCGGTGGTTCACGGCAAAGACCTTGCCCTGCACCACGACGCGGAACATGTCGAGGTTGAGGTCGGCGATTCTGACCACTTCTCCGCCAAACGGGCGGCCAAAGATGAGGTCGGCATTGCCGCCGGAAGAATCGGACGGGCCGGACGCAGCCTTCTTTTTCTGCGCGGCTGCCGCCGCGACGGCGACAGCCGGTGCATTTTTAATGGCCTCCTGCCGGAGCCGCTCCGTCTCAGCGAAAAGGGCGCGTCCCTCCAGCTCGGTTGCGGAGTGGAGCACAATCGTCTTGTGGACGCCGAAATGCTCCTGTAAAAAGGCCTCCGCCTTGGCCAGATGAGGCGCGAGCGCGGCCTTGCCGTTCGCGGCGAGATGCACATGCAGCTCCTCGCCGGCCAATTCCCACTTTGCCCCGGCCAAAATGGCCGCGGCAGGAGAGTATGCCCGGATGAGCACCTGCGCCAGGTCGCGGAACTCCATCTGTGGCAGCACATCCTCGCGGTAGCGCACCGTCAGCGACATCTCGCGCAGCCCATACCGGTGCCGCAGCGCCTGCTCCACCTCGCGCAGATTCCGCTGCGGGATGTAGATGCCGCTGGCTGCCGTCAGATGGATGCTCCGCGCGGCCTGATCGACCTCCGCCGCCGTCACCAACAGCTGTGCCAGCGCCGCCGCAAGTCCCTCTTGCGGCGTATATTCAGGAAATAGTACGGGGAAATAAACTTCCTGCATGGATTACCTCGTTCTTATGTAAACTATTTTGCTTGCCCAGAATAGAAACTCGCACCTTGTAGGGGCCGATGCTCTCATCGGCTCCCTACAAATTCTATTTGAGAGATTTTAAATGTTATAGCGCGTCAACATACCGCAGCAGGGCGGGCAGCAGTTCGTTATAGGGCAGCTTTTCGCGCATTTCGCCGTGGACGAAGAGCACACCGCAGTCCTCGCCGCCTGCGATGCCGACATCGGCCTCACGCGCCTCGCCAGGCCCGTTGACGATGCAGCCCATGACCGCGACGGTCAGCGGCTTTTTGCAATCCTTGAGCGCCTCCTCCACGCGCGACGCCAGACCGATGAGATCGATCCGTGTCCGCCCGCAGGTCGGGCAGGCGACGATGTTCACGCCGTCCTTCCGCAGCCCCGCGGCCTTCAGAATGTCCCGCGCGGCATAGACCTCCTCCACGGGATCCGCCGTCAGCGACACGCGGATCGTATCGCCGATCCCGAGGCAGAGCAGCCCGCCGATCCCCATGGCAGATTTGATCGTGCCCATCCGCTTCGTGCCGGTCTCCGTCACGCCGACGTGCAGCGGATAGTCCGACTTCGACGCGAACAGGCGATAAGCCGCCATCATCAGCGGCACATTGCTCGACTTCATCGAGACGCATGTGTCGTAAAACCCGTTGGCCTCAAGCAGCTCGAGGTGCGAAAACGCGCTCTCGACCAGGGCCTCCGGCGTCGGATGGCCGTATTTTTCAAGCAGCCTTTTATCCAAACTTCCACCGTTCACGCCGATGCGGATCGGGATATGCTTCTCTTTGCACACGTCCACCACAGCCCTGACGCGCTCCGGAGCGCCGATATTGCCGGGATTGATGCGGATTTTGGCCGCGCCGGCCTCGGCGGCAGCAATCGCGAGACGGTAATCAAAGTGGATGTCCGCGACGAGCGGCAGGGGAGAGTCTGCGCAAATTTCACGGAAGGCCCGTGCCGCGTCCATATCCGGGATGGCCAGCCGCGCAATCTGGCAGCTGGCAGCGGCCAGCTGCCGGATCTGACGGAGTGCTCCTTCCACATCCGTTGTGCGCGTGTTGAGCATGGATTGAATCGAAACCGGAGCTCCGCCCCCCACCGCGACGGGCCCCACATGAATTTGCCGTGTCATTTGTGCCTCCTACTGGAACAGGGTCCAGATATCCTTGAATGTCACGAGCGCCATGAACCCCAGCAGCAGAATCATCCCCGCCGCGTGGATCCACGCCTCGTATTTGGATGGAATTTTCTTTTTCGTCACCGCCGTAAACAGCGTGTTCACCAGCAGCAGGAAGATGCGCCCGCCGTCGAGCGCGGGCAGCGGCAGCAGATTCATCACCGCAAGATTGATCGCGATGAACGCGCCGAGATAGGCGACGTTCATCAGCCCCTCGGCGGTGCTGGCCGAATTTTCGCCTGTCTCTGCGATGACCGACACAATGCCGACCGGCCCGGACATCTCCTTGACCGACACCGCGCCGGAGATCAGATCCTCCAGCCCCATCCAGACCAGCCGCGCAAAATCCAGCGCCGTATACCAAGTGTTTTTCATCACCGCGCCAAACGTCTTTTCCTCGGCCCCGAAATAGAGACCGTATTTATACTGCTCCTCGCCGTCCACGGTGTAGAGCTGCGGCGTCATCTCAAAATCGTTCAAAGTGACAAGCGCACCGTCGCGCTTGACCACAAGGTCATACCGTCCCGTGTTGTTTCGCCCCAGCAGCATCGCAACGTCGGAGTAAATATAGACGCGCCGCCCGTCAATCTTGTAAAGCTCGTCATCCACCTGAAGCCCCTGCTCGGATTGCAGCGGGCAGCCATCGAAGAAGCCAGTGATCTTCGCGGTCGAAAAGCCTGCGACGGACGAATAGAGGATCGCCAGCACCAGAAGTCCCGTCAAAAAGTTCATTGCCGAGCCGGCCAGCAGAATCGGCATCCGCACCCACCAGGGCTTTGCCGTGAAAGCGCGCGGATTGTCCGATTCCTCGTCCTCGCCCTCCATCGCGCAGTAGCCGCCAATGGGGATGCAGCGGACGGCGTAGAGCGTCTCGCCGCGCTGTTTTTTCCAGAGGGCTGGCCCCATGCAGACGGAGAATTCATTCACCTGCACATCCAGCGCCTTGGCCGTCAGGAAATGGCCCAGTTCGTGGACGAAAATCAGAATCCCAAAAATCAGGATGGCAATGAGAATATACATAAAATCACCCTTTCCGGTGAGAGAATTCAAGTTACATTTCCAAAGGCCCCCTCTACCAAGAGGGGGCTGTCATGCGAAGCATGACTGGGGGAGTTTGAAAATCTTCTCCCCCAGATCGCCCATGGCGATCTCCCCCCTCTATAAAGAGGGGGGCTTTAACCGCTGCGGCTGGGATGCGGGCCGATGAGTACCCGCAAGGGGCAGGCCGCATCTGTAACGCTCCTTCGTCGCGAACAGCTGCGCTCGGCATCGGCCCTTACAATACAGCCGCAAGCCGCCGGGCCTTGGCGTCGATGGCCAGAATGTCGTCCAGCGTCGGATCCTGGATCACAGGCAGCGCCAGCGCACGTTCGGCCGCCGCCGGAATGTCGTAAAATCCAATTTCATCGCGCAGAAACCGCGCAACGGCGACCTCATTGGCAGCATTCATCGCGGCGCAGGCCGTGCCGCCGGTACGCGCAGCCTGCTTCGCCAGCGCGAAGCAGGGGAAGGCTTCTTCGTCGATCTCGGCAAAATTGAGGTTTCCGCATGCGAGCAGATCGAGCGCGGGCGCGGGATTGTGCAGCCGCGCGGGATAGGTCATGGCAAGGCCGATCGGGATGCGCATATCCGGCACGCCGAGCTGCGCCATTACGGCCCCGTCGACAAACTCGACAAGCGAGTGGATGACAGATTGCCGGTGGATGATGGCCGTGACCTGAGAAAGCGGCAGGCCGTAGAGGCGCATCGCCTCGATGACCTCGAGGCCCTTGTTCATCAGCGTCGCGCAGTCGACCGTGATCTTCGGGCCCATCTTCCAGTTCGGATGCCGCAGCGCGTCATCCTTCGTCTTTCCGGCAAGTTCCTCGCGCGTCATGCCGAAAAATGGCCCGCCGGAGCACGTCAAAATCAGACGCCGTACCTCTTTTTGGTCGCGGCAGCCCATCAGACACTGGAAAATGGCCGAATGTTCCGAGTCGACCGGGAGGATCTCCGCGCCGCACCGCGCGGCTTCCTGCATGACGAGCTCGCCCGCGCAGACGAGCGTCTCCTTGTTGGCGAGGGCGATGCGTTTCCGTTCGCGGATGGCCGCGAGCGTCGGCCGGAGGCCAATCATGCCGGAGACGGCCGTTACGACGGTGTCTGCACCGGGCAGCGTCGCTGCCTCAAGCAGACCCTCCATCCCGGAAGCCACCCGTATAGTTGTATCCGCAAGGCGGACTTTTAATGCCTTTGCGGCGGATTCTTCCATCAAAACGGCCAATTCGGGCCGGTATTTGCGGCACTGAGCTTCCAACCGGTCGACGTCGCGGTTCGCACTCAGCGCGGCCACGCGCAGCCCGAGATCGTCCGCCACGTCGAGCGTCTGCCGCCCGATGGAGCCGGTGGAGCCTAAAATCGAGATGGCCTTCGTCACAGCACGGCCTCCATCCACATCACCGCCGCGTAGACGACCGGCGCGATGAACAGAATCGAATCAAACCGGTCGAGCACGCCGCCGTGCGTCAGGAAAATGTGGCTGTAGTCCTTGATCCCGGCCTCGCGCTTGATGAGGCTCGTGGACAGATCGCCCAGCTGGCCAAAGAGGTTCGCCACGACGCCGACGAGCGCGAAATACCAGATGGGAAGCTCCATGCGCCAAGCCCATTTGTACACAAGGCAGAGCAGCACCATGCCGAGCGCGCTGCCGATCAGGCCCGCGATAAAGCCGGCCCAGGTCTTATTCGGGCTGACGTTCGGCGCAAACTTCTTGTGGCCAAACGCCATGCCGCCGAGCATGGAAAAGCTGTCGCCGATGAACGCCACGACGAACGGCATCAGCGCGAACGCCGGGCCGATACTCCGCAGCAGCGCAATGCAGCCGTACATCGCCGGGAACAGAAACGCCGCCACAATGCAGACCGCCACATCCGTAAACGGAATGGCATGTTCCGTGCCGTGGGTGCGGACGGCGAAGAAAAACAGACCCATAAGATAGAGAAAAGCAGCTGCCGGGTACAGGATTTGAGGCCAGTCGATGTCAAGCGATTTGACCGCGGTGATCGAAAAGACCATCATTGCCGTGAGCGCCGCGTAGAGAATGGTCAGGCCGTATAACTCATTTGGCCGCTTGCAGGCCGTATGCAGCAGTTCATAGGCCGCCGCGCCCGCGATGGCCGCGACGAGGATCGCCGTCGCAACCGGCGGCAGGAACACCAGAACGAGGATCAAAAGCGGCACGCCGATCGCGGCCACGAGTAAACGCTGTTTCATTTCTTCACGCCTCCAAACCGCCGGTCGCGCGCCTGATAGGCGGCGATGGCGCGGTCCAGCTCGGCCTCGTCAAAGTCGGGCCAGAGCACGTCTGTAAAATAGTATTCGCTGTACGCCGACTGCCAGGGCAGGAAGTTCGACGTCCGGATCTCGCCCGAGGGGCGGATGATCAGCTCCGGATCGGGAATGCCCGCCGTGTAGAGATAGCCGCCAAACAGCGCCTCGGTCAGCGCATCCGGACTGGCCTTGCCGTCCACGCAGTCCTGTGCGAACTGCCGCGCCGCGTGGACGATCTCGTCCCGGCCGCCGTAGTTCACGCAGATATTGGCCTGAAAGCCGTCGTAATGCGTCGAAATTTCATCCGTCTTCGCAATCAGCGCCCGCAGCGAAGGGGAGATGCGGCCAAGGTCACCAAGAATCTTCAACCGGATGTGATCGGCCTCCATTTCGTCGATGGCCTCGTGCAGATATTTGTCGAACAGGGCCATGATGGCGCGCACTTCGTCCGCCGAGCGCTTCCAGTTCTCGGTGGAGAAGGCGTAGACCGTCAGATAGTCAAGGCCGAGGTTTTTGCAGTAGGTCGCGATTTTGCGGAACGTCTCGCTGCCCGCGGCGTGGCCCGCCGTGCGCGGCAGACCGCGCTTTTGTGCCCAGCGGCCATTGCCGTCCATGATGATGGCAATGTGCCGCGGCAGCGGCTTCACCGCGTCCTTTTTCTCAAAAAGTGCCATAAATTCGTACCTTTCACAGCAAAAGCCGCCTCCGGCGGCTTTTGTGGTATCGTGTGTGGGATTTGCACAGTCCAAAGGCCCACGAACAGACGTGTCATTGCGAACCAGTGACCGATGTCACTGGTGTGGCAATCCCGTAGATTTTCATGGGGTCCTTGTGGGGGCCGATGCCGAGCGCAGCTGTTCGCGACGAAGGAGCGTTACAGATGCGGCCTACCCCTCGCGGGTACTCATCGGCCCGTCCCCGCCGCAGCGGATAGCCTCCCTTGTGTAAAGGGAGGTGGCACGGCGAAGCCGTGACGGAGGGATTGTTATTTTTCGATTTGCCACCGCGCTGAAATAGAATTCGTAGGGGTGACCATTGGTCGCCCGCTTTTGAAAAAACTAAATCTCTTTTCTCAACACCCGATAAACGAATTCCATATCCAATCCCGCGCGCACCGCGTCCGCCAGCAGATCATACTGCCGCTCCCGATATGCCGCCCGGTCGAAGGTCCCGAGCGCCGAAAACGCCACGCCGCGCCGCGCGCAGATCGCCTTCAGGATCTCATCCGCGATGCCCGGCGCGTCAAATATCCCATGCACATAGCTGCCGTAGACGTTCCCGTTCCCGGCCAGCGCGGGCATCTGTGCCTCGCTGCGGCCCATGTGGATCTCATACCCTTCATAGCGCAGTTCGTTCAGCCCCGCGAGCATCCCTTCCACACCGGAAAACATCCCCGCCGTCTGCCGCTGCACCTTCTCCCCGTGGAACACGGTCTCCATCTCGAGCAGTCCCATGCCCCGCAGTTCCGTCAGCCCCGCGGCCTCGACACCCTCCGGGTCCGAAACGGACCGGCCCAGCATCTGGTATCCGCCGCACACGCCGAATACCAGCGTCCCGCCTGCCGCCTCCTTCAGGATCGCGGCTTCCAGTCCCCGCTCACGCAGCCAGCGGAGATCGGCGATCGTGCTCTTCGTCCCCGGCAGGAGGATCATATCCGGCGTGCCGAGCGCGCCCACATGGTCGACATACCGCAGCGACACATTTTCATATCGCTCAAACGGCGAAAAATCGGTGAAATTCGAGATCTTCGGTAGCCGGATGACCGCGATGTCGACCAGCTTCCGCGCCGTGTCGCGCGAAAACCGCTCCGTCAGGCTGTCCTCATCGTCGATGTCCGCCGTCGTGTACGGCACCACACCCGCCACCGGCACGCCGCAGAGCGCCTCGAGCTGCCGCAGTCCCGGCTCCAGAATGGCCCGGTCACCGCGGAACTTGTTCACGATTGTCCCCTTGACGCGCGTACGCTCGTCCGGCTCCAGCAGCGCGATCGTCCCGTAGAGCTGCGCGAACACGCCGCCCCGGTCGATGTCCCCGATCAGCAGCACCGGCGCATCGACCAGCTTGGCCAGCCCCATGTTCACAAAATCGTCCTGTTTCAGGTTGATCTCTGCCGGGCTGCCCGCGCCCTCGATGACGATCACGTCATATTCCGCCGCAAGACTCTCATATGCCGCCGTCACCGCAGGCAGAAATTCCCGTTTCCGCCGGTAATATTCCGTCGCGCGCATGTTGCCTACGACCTGTCCGTTCACGATCACCTGGCTGCCAGAGTCCGTCGTCGGCTTCAGCAAAATCGGGTTCATCCGCACATCCGGCGCGATCCCCGCCGCCTCTGCCTGCACCACCTGGGCCCGGCCCATCTCGCCGCCTTCGGCCGTGATGAAGGAGTTCAGCGCCATGTTCTGGCTCTTGAACGGGGCCACGCGATAACCGTCCTGCCGGAAAATGCGGCAGAGCGCCGCGGCGAGCAGGCTCTTCCCCGCGTTCGACATCGTTCCCTGCAGCATCAGATTCAGCGCCATCTTCCATCCTCCCTCGCCCGCCGCATCGCATCCAGCAGCGCATCATTTTCTTCCCGCAGCCGCACAGCCGCGCGATACCATCCCGGCCCCAGGCCCTCAAAATTCGCACAGTCGCGGATCGCAGCGCCGCGCTCGCGCAGCCGATCCGCCAAGCCCGCCTCACCGCGAAACAGAATGTAATTCGCCTGCGACGGACACACCCAGAAGCCAAGCTCCCGCAGCCGTTCTTCGAGCCGCGGGCGCTCCGCGCGGATGACCGCGCGGTTCCTCTCCAAAAATTCCGCATCGCCCAGCGCGGCGACGCCCGCCGCCTGTGCAAGCGCCGAGACATTCCACGGCGGCACCGCCGCCGACATCTTCCGCAGCAAGGCCTCATCCGCGCTCAAGCCGTACCCCAGCCGCAGCCCCGCCATACCAAAGCTCTTCGTAAAGGCCTTGAGAACAAAAAGCTGCGGAAACTCCCGCAAAAACGGCGTCAGATCGGTGCCGCCGTCCGACAGGCTCAAAAAGCACTCGTCGACAAACAGTGCAATGTTGTTCTCTCGGCAGACACGCAGGATCTTTTCCAGCAGCCCGCCCGCGATCAGCCGCCCCGTCGGGTTATTCGGATTGCAGAGGAACAGCGCATCGATCTTTTCGCGCGCAAGACGCGCCAGAAAGCGCTCCTGCAAGTCAAACTTTTCCTCCTGACTGAGCGCAAAGCGCACGACCCCGCAGCCCCTCCGCTGCAAAGCCAGCGAATACTCCGAAAATGTCGGCGCAAGCTCCATCGCGCGCCCTGGCCGCACGGCCTCGCAATAGGCGTAGATGAGCTCAGACGCGCCGTTCCCGCAGAGAATGAATTCTCCCGGCACCCCTTCATAGCGCGCGATCGCCTGCACAAGTGCCCGGCAGTAGGGATCGGGATAGCGGTAAAGCTCAGGCAGGCCCCGTTCGATCGCCTCGGTCACACACTTCGGCGTGCCGAGCGGACTCACGTTCGCCGAAAAGTCGAGCGCGATCCCATCGCCGTATCGGTCCCCGCCATGCGGGTTTTTAACTCCATAAAGCATCGCATTTCCTCAAAATTCACAGAACGATCAACAGCGCTTTCCCCGCGCCGAACACCACGAGCGCCAGAACCGCCGTCAGATACATCAGCCGCCCCGCGCGCGGGATGTCCTCCAGTTCGATCTCCCGCTTCGCGTCGCCGATATAGTCCTTCTTGTGCAGCACCCCGTGGTACCACGCATCGCCCGCCAGCCGCAGCCCCAGCAGTCCCGCGCAGACCGATTCCGTCTGCGCCGAGTTCGGGCTCGCATGCTTGCAGCGATCCCGGCAGAAGATCTTCCAGCCGTTTTTCACATCCAGCTGCAGCAGCGCCCCCGCCGCCAGCATCAGCAGCGCCGACAGCCGCGCGGGGATAAAATTGAACACATCGTCCATCCGCGCGGGCACAAGTCCGATGTCCTTGTACGGCGGCTCCACATAGCCAAGCATCGAATCCATCGTGTTCACGGCCTTGTAGAAAAAACCGAGCGGCGCGCCGCCGATCACCAGAAACAGCATTGGCGCGATCACGCCGTCCGACGTGTTCTCCGCCACGGTCTCCACCGCCGCGCGCATCACGCCGCGCGCATCCAGCCGCGCCACGTCGCGTCCGACGATCATGGACACGGCCTGTCTGGCCTCGTCCAGACTCCCATGCTTCAGCGCCGCATAGACCTTCATGCTCTCGTCCCGCAGCGACTTCGCCGCGAGGATCTGTCCGCACATCACGCTCTCCACCGCCAGCCGCAGCCAGACGCTCACGCGCGCGCAGCCCCAGAGGAGCAGCGCCGGAAGGGCCGCAGCGATCAGTGCCGTCAGGATCCAGATACAGGCTCCGGCGGCCCGCTCGCCGCCGGGCGTCTTCGGAAAAAGGCGGCGGAACAGCCGTTCCAGCAGTGAGATGAGATGTCCGATCGCGGCCACCGGATGCGGCAGGCCGTGCGGATCACCGATCAGCAGATCGATGCAAAATCCGATGCAAAGTGCGAATAGGGACCATTTCATGCCTGTTCTCTCCTTTTTTGCATCGTGAAAATATACACAGGGTTCTGTCCCTGCATCAGGTGATAGCTTCCGGCCGTCCGCGCACGGGCCGCCTGCAGGCTGACGCATTCCGCCTTTTCAAAGTCCGCCATGCGCGCCGCCAGCGCCCCCACAGACTCCAGCGTCACCGCCGTCGCCACGATGCGGACGTGCGGATTCTTCCGCAGCGCGGCGTCCAATATCCCGTTCAAATTTCCCGCGGTCCCGCCGAGGAACACATGCGTCGGCGCCGGGAGCGCCTCGCACGCCGCCGGGGCCGTACCGGAGACAATCTCCAGATTCCCGGCGGAAAACGCCGCCTTGTTGCGCGCCAGCAGCGCCAGCGCATCTTCCTGTCGCTCCACGGCGTACACGCGTCCGCGCTTCGCCTGCAAAGCCATCTCAATGGAGACCGAACCGGTGCCCGCGCCGACATCCCAGCAGACCGCGCGCTCCGTCAGCGCCAGCTTGGAAAGGCAGACGGCACGCACCTCGCTTTTTGTCATCGGCACAACGTGCGCCGGATCCATCTCCCGCAAAAATACCTCGTCGGGCAGCCCGTGCGTCACGACCGCATCCGGGGCCGGATTTTCGATCAGCGCCACGCTGAGCTTGTCAAATTCCCGCGATGCCAGCTCTGCCGCCGTCCCGCAGGTGATCTTCTCGTCCGGGTAGCTCAGCCGCTCGCCGACGCTGACGCGCACCGCGCCAAGGCCCGCATCCACGAGCCGCGCGCAGAGCTTCGCCATGCCGCCCTCGCCGCCGACGAGCGCGAAGACCGTTTCCTGTGCGCGCACATCGGCCGCGATGTCGTGTTCCCGCCCATGCAGACTGACCGGCACGGCCTCCTCATAGCGCTTCCCGAGCCGCGCGCAGAGATAGCTCATCGAGCTCAACCCCGGCAACACGCGGACATGACAATTCGGCAGCAGCGGGAGCAGTTTCTTCGTGCCGCTGAAAAATCCCGTATCCCCGGACATCAGGACCGTAAAATTCGAACATTCCGGGTGCGCCGCAATGGCCGCCGCGATCGCGTCCGGCGCGATGGCCGCGACACGCAGCTGACCGGGCCGGGCCGCTACCTCCAGCATCCGTGCCGCGCCGATCAGGCAGTCCGTATGCTCGATCGCTGCACGGACCTCGCCCGTCTGCGCCGCCTCGCTGCCGGGCCCAATGCCCACAACGCAAACATGCGGCACGCGCCCAAACGAAAACCGCGCACAGAGTCTCGCGACCGTCTCTGAAAGTCCGATCCCGTCCGCCTCTGCGGGCCGTCCGATGACCAGAAGGCGCACGCCGGTCTTCGCGGCGGCTGCCGCCTTTTCCGCGAAGCCGCCCGCGGCCCCGCCGTCCTTCGTCACCAGCCATTTTGCGCCGATGGCGCGCAGCATCGCCGTGTTCATCTCCTCCGAGAATGGCCCCTGCATTGCCAGAATATGCGCCGCCTTGACGCCCGCCTCACGGCAAAGCACGAGCGAGTCCTCCAGCGGCAGCACGCGCGCATAGACGCGCTCCGCAAAGTCCTTGATCTGACTGTATGCTTTCAATTCCTTGCTCCCGGTGGTGAGCAGGATGTTTCCCTC
Organism: uncultured Eubacteriales bacterium; assembly: GCA_900555665.1. Taxonomy (GTDB): domain Bacteria; phylum Bacillota; class Clostridia; order Oscillospirales; family Oscillospiraceae; genus CAG-170. The sequence continues at coordinate 34,214 of USLX01000003.1, forward strand.
TGTTTGATCCAAAAATTCGATCGCTTTTTCGGTGCTTTCGACAAAAACGGCATCCTCCGGCGCATCCGACGCGCCGCGCAGCAGCCGCCAGCGCTCCACACCGGTCTCGGCGCACGCGCGGGCGATGCTCTTCGTGATCGACGCCGCGTAGGGGTGCGTCGCGTCGATCACGAGGTCAAACTGTCTGTCCGTCAAGAGCGCCTTGATCTCATCGGCCGGCAGCCGGCGGGCCGAAACGGTCAGCCGCTCTGCCTCGGGCAGCAGCGCCTGTCCATATTCCGTGGCCACACAGGCCGTGACCTCGCACGGCTGCGCATTCAGAAATTCCACCAGTTCGCGGCCCTCGGTCGTGCCGCCGAACACGCAAATTTTATACATTCCGGTATCCTCTCGGCGTGATGAGCGCGCCGTTTACGACCTTTGTGGACGAATTTCCAACAAACACGGTGCAGAACATATCGACATCCGCCGCTTGCAGTTCGCCGAGCGTCAGAATGCGGCTGCTCTGCCCCTCACGTCCGATGTTGCGGACAATGCCGCAGAGCCGCTCCTCCGGCAGGACACGCAGTAAAATGTCACACGCGCGCTTTAAGTGGTCAGGGCGGCCGTGGCTCGCCGGGTTGTAGATCGCAATGGCAAAGTTGCCCTCCGCCGCGCAGCGCAGCCGGTTTTCAATGGTCTCCCAGGGCGTCAGCCGGTCGGACAGACTGATGACCGCGAAATCATGCGTCAGCGGCGCGCCGAGCACCGCGCCGCCGCTGCACGCGGCGGTCAGCCCGGGGACGACCTCGACCTCCGGCTCGCTGTTCTCGCCGCGCAGCTCATAGACCAGCGCGGCCATGCCGTAGATCCCGCTGTCGCCGGAGCAGACGAGCGCCACGGTTTTCCCGCTCTTCGCGAGGTCGAGCGCCATCTGGCAGCGCCTGGCCTCCTGCGTCATCGGCGTAGAGATCAGCTCCTTGCCGGGATAGCGGTCCTTCACCAGATCGACATAGACCGGGTAACCGGCGATCACATCACACGCTTCCAGCGCCCGGTCAGCACGAATAGTCCTGTTTTCCTCATTTCCGGGGCCGATGCCCACGATAAATACCTTACCCAAAGTCTACCTCCCATGTTTCCGCCGAGACCGCAATGGTCACGCCGTTTCCCGCACACTTCCGAACCAGAAGCCGCTCCGCGCCCAGCATCGCCGCCCGTTCGCAGACGTTGCCGATGCCTGTCACCCCCTGCACGAAGGAAGATTCGGTGAACTCCCCCGTCACAGCCCGCAATTCTTCCGCTGTATAAAATGTCGCGGACCAGCCATGCTCTTCGCAGGCGGCGAGCAGCCCCGCCTCCTGCCGCTTTAAGTCGATGGAATAGACGCCCTTCACCGCATTCAAATCTAAGTCATGGCTCGCAAACGCCGTTTGAATAGCTGCCTCGACGGCTTCCCTCGAGATGCCCTTCCGGCAGCCGACTCCAACGCGCAGCACGCGCGGCACAAGGCGCAGCGTGTGCATAAACGGTGCAGAACACCGATAACCGACATAGATGCCGAGCTCGCCGGACTCGCCCAAAACCAGCCCGTCCGGCAGCGGACCTTGAATCGGAAAATCGCTGCAAACCGGAACAGAATGCTCTAAAATTTCCGCTGAAATCTGTTTGGCGCCCCCCATATCGGAGATTGCGCAGCCGTGCTCCGCCGCCCAGGTGTCGACAGAAAATTTGCCGTTCACGTCCGTCGCCGTGGTGACGACGGCGGTCGCGCCGAGCGCTGCGGCAAGCCTGCGGGCGAGCGCATTGGCCCCGCCGATGTGCCCGGAGAGCAGCGGAATGACGAAATTCGCCCGCTCGTCGAGGCCGAGCACCGCCGGATCCGTCCGTTTGTCGCGGACATACGGCGCGATCTCCCGCACCGCGATCCCAGCCGCACCGACAAAGATCAGCGCGTCCATTTCCGAAAACGCCGCGCCATAGACCGCTTTTTCAAGCGGCAGAAATCCCGGCTCCGCCAGCCGCGGCACCGCATAACAAAGCGTTTCCGCCTCCGGCAGCGCCATACAGATACGCCGCGCCGTTTTGCATCCAGTACGGCTGTAAGCGAAAATCGCAATGTTCATTTTGTGGCCTCGCGGAATTCGGTCGTGAACGAGGGGTCGTAGAGCAGCGAACGGAGATAGTCGCCCCCGAGGCAGCCGCCGACCACGATCAGCGACGTCTTCGTCAGGCCGTTGGCCGTGACAGTATCGTGCAGCGTGCCGACGGTGCAGCGGAAGATCTTCTCCTCTGGCCACGTCGCCTTGTAAACGACGGCGGCCGGCGTTTCCGCCTCGTAGCCGCCCGCGAGCAGGTCGGCCTGAAGCTGCTTTGTCAGCGACGTACTGAGGAAGAGAACCATGGTGGCGTGGTGGGCCGCGAGGGCGCGGATGGACTCGCGGGTGGGAACGGGTGTGCGGCCGGGTGCGCGCGTGATGATGACCGTTTGGCTGACGTTCGGGAGCGTATATTCCGCGCGGAGCGCCGCGGCGGCCCCGCAGAAGGCGCTGACGCCGGGGCAGACATCATAGTCGATGCCCAGCTTTTCCAGCGCGTCAAACTGCTCCCGCACAGCGCCATAGATGCTCGAGTCGCCGGTATGGAGACGGACAGTGGTCTTGCCCTCGGCCTCGGCCTGACGGATGACGGCAATGACCTCCTCCAGCGTCATTTTCGCGCTGTCGTGGATCTCACAGCCCGGCTTCGTAGCGTCCAGCAGCGCTGGATTGACGAGCGACCCGGCATAGATGACGATGTCCGCCTCGCCGAGCAGCCGCGCGCCGCGCACGGTGATGAGGTCCGGTGCGCCGCTCCCGGCGCCGACAAAATGTACCATAGTTATCCCTCCATAATGGTTCCCAGCAGCTCCTGCGCGCGGCTGGTCCGGCACAGGAGGCCATATTCTTTGGAAAATACGATCGCGCCGGCGGCCATCTCGCCGCACTTGTGCGCAAGATGAAACTCGATGCGCTCCGCGAGGCGGGCCAGCACCGCGTCATATAACTGTTCTTCTTTCAGGATGCGGAGCGCATCGTCACACGTCGCGCAGTCCAGCACCTCCTCCACGCGCGCGGGCGGGAGGCCGAGGGCGGCGGCATGCGCCGCGATGAGCTCCATGCGGCAGTCGCCGCACTTCGAGTGTGTGTTCCACA
>USLX01000004.1 GCA_900555665.1 uncultured Eubacteriales bacterium
TCAACGCAAAAATCCCTCGCTGCCGGTCACATCATGAGTTGGAAGAATACACCCTGGGCGGGCTGGCTGCGGGCTGGCAGGCGCGGCAATCCAATCGGTTGGCGTGGCTTTCGCCGGTTCACAGAGGAGAAACGACGGAGAACGGGGAAGCGGATGGAGCGTCTGCTGTCCGGTTCGACGGAGTCCGGTTTGGTATGGGGCTGCTGCTTTTGCGGGTGAGAGGACGCAGAGCTGCGTTTGGCCCGGTGAGAAGCCATAGCATCTCTTGGCGATTGAGGCGAAGTTTGGAGGAAGACCCTTGCATATTCTGGAAGACATTTGGGCATATAAACGGAACGACCCCGCCGCGCGGAGCGCACTGGAAATTCTGCTGCTCTATAACGGCCTGCACGCGACGATTGATTACCGTATTGCGCACTGGCTGCATGTGCGCGGGCTGCGCTTTCTGGCGCGCGCGATCTCGCAGTGGTCGAAGATGTGGACCGGGATTGAGATTCATCCGGGCGCGAGGATCGGCCGCCGGCTTGTCATCGACCATGGGACGGGGATTGTGATTGGCGAGACCGCTGAGATCGGCGACGACTGCCTGCTCTACCAGGGCGTGACGCTTGGCGGCACGGGCAAGGACGTCGGCAAGCGGCATCCGACGCTCGGCAACAACGTCATGGTCGGCTCCGGCGCAAAGGTGCTCGGGCCGTTTCAGGTCGGCGACAACGCACGCATCGCGGCAAACTCTGTGGTGCTGCGCGAAGTGCCGGAAAACGCGACGGTCGTCGGCGTGCCGGGGCGGATTGTGCGCCTCGCGGGCGAAAAGCTTGACCATATCCACACGCCGGACCCCGTGATGCTGGAGATTGAGGCGCTGAAAGCGCGTGTTGCGCAGCTGGAAGCTGCAAATTTGAAACAAACGGAAGGAGAATGAGCATGTATCTGTACAATTCCGCCACGCATAAAAAGGAAGAATTCAAGACCCACACCCCAAATCACGTCGAGATGTATACCTGCGGCCCGACGGTCTATCACTTCGCGCACATCGGCAATCTGCGCTCGTACATCATGGAGGATGTGCTCGAAAAATACCTGCGCTACGCGGGTTACAGCGTCAATCGCGTGATGAACATTACCGACGTCGGCCATCTGACCTCTGACGCGGACGAGGGCGAGGACAAGATGCTCAAGGGCGCGAAGCGCGAGCACAAGTCCGTGATGGAAATTGCGAAATTTTATACTGACGCATTCTTTGAAGACTGCCGCAAGCTGAACATCAAGCGACCGGACGTTGTTCAGCCCGCGACGGGCCTGATTGACGACTATATCAAGATTATCACAAAGCTGCTGGACACCGGGTATGCGTACCTCGCGGGCGGCAACGTCTATTTTGACACCAGCAAGCTCGAGCGCTATTACGTCTTCAACGACCACAACGAGGAAGATCTCGCCGTCGGCGTCCGCGAGGGCGTTGAGGAGGACACGAACAAGCGCAACAAGAATGATTTTGTGCTTTGGTTTACAAAGTCCAAATTTGAGGATCAGGCGCTGAAATGGGACTCTCCCTGGGGCGTCGGCTATCCGGGCTGGCACATCGAATGTTCCGGTATTTCGATGAAGTATAACGGCGAATACCTCGACCTGCACTGCGGCGGCATCGACAATGCCTTCCCGCATCATACGAACGAAATTGCGCAGTCGGAGAGCTATCTGGGCCATCCGTGGTGCCCGCACTGGTGCCATGTGGCGCATTTGAACACCTCGAGCGGCAAGATGTCCAAATCCAAGGGCGAATTTTTGACGGTTTCGCTGCTCGAGGAGAAGGGCTATGACCCGCTGGCCTATCGGTTCTTCTGCCTGCAGAGCCATTACCGCAAGGGCCTGGTCTTCAGCTGGGACAATCTCGACAATGCGGCAGGAACGTTTAAGAAGCTGATTGCAAAGATTGCCGCGCTTGATCCGGCGGAGGCCCCCATCGACGAAGACGCCGTTGCCGCGCTGCGCGAAAAGTTCCACAAGGCGCTCGGAAATGATCTGAATACCTCGCTTGCCATCACGGCGCTCTACGACGTGCTGAAGTATCAGACGAATGACGCGACGAAGCGGTATCTGCTGGGCGACTTTGATCAGGTGCTGAGTCTCGACCTTCTGAAGAAGGCCGATGAGGAGCGGAAGAAGCAGGCCGCGGCCAAGGCCACCGGCGGTGACTATTCCGTCATTGCCGAGGACGGCGCGCCGGACGCGGACGTTGAGGCGCAGATTCGCGCGCGCTATGAGGCGAAGAAGGCAAAGAACTTTGCCGAGGCCGACCGCATCCGTGACGCGCTGAAGGCGGAGGGGATTGAGATTACCGATGTCCCCGGCGGCGCAAAGTGGAAGCGCTGCTGAAATCATGACGAAAAGCGCCCCGGCCGGGATTTCCGGCCGGGGCGCTGGTGATGTGGCGGTGTTTCCTGCGGTGCTGATGCCTGGGGTGTATCTGATACTGATATTCAATTAAAAACTTTCATTCATGGAATGGAAGTTTTTAATAGGAAGATCCTTAGGAGACGAGATTCCGTGATTTTATCAAAATCACGGAATCGGTTACGCCAAAGTCGGAACCTTTCTGATGAAAGAATTGAATCAGAAAATAGTATGAAACTGGCGAAGTGACCGGCAGCGAGGAATGTTTGCGCTGAGCAAGACATTTTTTCGCAGGAATACTGACGTATTTCAAGGGAAAATGCCGCAGCGCAGTGCGAAAAGGCCCGCTGTCCGGGTGCGTTGGGGGTTGGAAGAATACACCCCAGGGTTGGGCTGAGCGTGGAGGTAGATTGCGGCGAAGGGCGATGGTTTACCGGCCCGGCTTTGCGGCGCAAATTTTTTGACGAAACTTGCTGCGCTGGGGGCACGGAAGTTTTCCATTTTGGGCACGTGGAGCTGCCGTGTGGGGTCTCCGGGACTGGCTGCGCCGAGGGTTGGACAAGGAAGAGGCTTGATTTCAAATGGAAAAACGCGCCCGGCCGCGGGTAGGGCGGCGGGCGCGTGATGGGAAAACGTGGGATTGAGACGCCGGAAGGAGGCAAGGCCTGCCGTCAGCTGACGGCGGTATTTGCGGGGCGGTTTTGCCGGGCGTCACGCAGATAATTATAGACCGTGGCGCGGGAGACGCCCAGCTTGGATGCAGCAATGTCCACGGCACCCTTGAAGTCGAACAGGCCGGATTGGATCATGCGGCCGATGGCAAGCTGGTTCTTTTCCACGGCGGAGAGGCCAGGCTGCTCCTGCGCATAGGCAATGGCCTCGTTGAGCATATGGTCGATCAAAACGTCGACGGACTCCGGATAGATCTCCCGGATACCGGTGTCCGGTGCGGCGTCCTGTCCGAGGTAGGTGCGCGCAATCTCATAAAACGGCTGCGAAAGGTTCATATTAAAGCAGATCATGCCGATCAGGCGATGCCCCTCTCCGCGGATCAGCGAAGTGATGCTGCGGATCTGCTGGCCGCGCGTGCTCATGGACACATAGGGACCGACCACATCGGCGGGGTAATCCGTGGTGCCGTTGAGGATGGAGAGCGCGACGTTTGTCAGCGGCGCGCCGACTTCACGGCCGGAGAGCGAGCCATTGACAACCTTGATCAGAGAATGGTCATAATCCTCCAACGAGTGGACAACCACCTCGCAATGCGGCCCGACCAGCGCGGCGACGGCATCTGCGATTTTACAGTATGCATCCAGAATCGCTCGATCTACGGCGGAAAGTGACATTTTCTGATGATATTCCATGACGGCGGATGCCTCCCTTTGAAGATGATTGAGATGCGGAGTTACTTTTTGTCGACGTATGTAATCGTCATCCGGCAGGGCTCACCTTCGCCGTCGGCAACGGTGGTCGGGAATTCGATCTTGCAGTGCGTGAACGGATGGACGATGGCGTAGTCGCAGGCACCGATCATGTTCCGGCAGAAGCACTTGATCTCTTCCGGCGTTGCGCCGAGCTCGCGGATGGCCTCGCAGTGCGGACAGGCGGTGAAGAGCTTGACAGCCTTCTTCTCGTCGGCCTCCAGAATCTCCTGCTCGAAGACCAGCATGCCGCCCTTGCTCGTCTGGCCGAGCAGCGCCTCACGCGGGGTGATGTTGTCTGCGCCGTATTTTTCGGCGATCTGGTTGCCCTGGTAGATACCGAAGTCCCAGGAGCCCTCGCGGATGATCCGCTCGGCGTCTACTTCGGGATAGAGCTCTTTGATCTTCTTGTAGATGAACCAGACCTGGCGGGCGCGGTCCATATAGGCGCCCTTGACAGCGGCCTTGAAGTCCTCCTGGGAAATGGGTTCGCCAAAGTGTTGATCGGCAACGAATTTTTCAATATCGGCTTTGCTCATGGGATGTTCCTCCTTATGATGATTCGGTTTGATGCCCCGCGCGCGGGGCGGCGGGTTGGAACATGCTCAGGTGCTGAGCATGACGTCCATGATCTGAACATCCGTGGTGGCCATGCCTTCGCGGGCAATGTGGCCGATGCCGCGGATGGTGGCGTCTGCATCATGGCAGACAATTCCGTCGCCCACGGAGTAGGCGCGGCCGACGGTGGCAAGCTGGTGCGCATAGATTGCAGCGTGGAGCCCGGTGGCGATTTTGGCACCGCAGGAAGGTTTTGCACCGTCGCAGATGATGCCGGCAGTGACGGCGAGGGTATTGGTGATGGTATGGCTGATCTGCTCGAGCGTGCCGCCCTCAATATAGGTCAGCGCAGCGCCGCTGGAGCAGGTGGCCGAGATGGCACCGCAGAAGGCGGAGAGCTTGCCGATGTAATGCTTCTGATAGATGGTGAGCAGATTTGAGAAGCAGAGCATGCGCAGAAGCTGCTCCTCGGAATAGCCCTTTTCACGGCAGTAGACGATCCCCGGCACGGAGGAGGAGATGCCCTGGTTGCCGCTTCCGGAGTTGATCACCACGGGAAGCTCACAGCCGGACATGCGTGCCTCACTGGCTGCGGAGGCCCAGGCCTCCATCTTTTCGTAGACCGTCGGCTGACGGGCGAGGATGACGTCGCTGTAGTTGACGCCGTATTTCCGATTGAGCCCTTCGCGGGCGATGGCCATATTGAACTCAATCTGTTGGGAGAGAATCGGCCGGACAAGCGACAGATCGACGGTGTCGGCATACTCTTTAATCAGGGCCAGGCAGAGCTGATCGCGGAAGATGGCGGTGGCGGAGCTGTCGCCGGTGCGGCTCTGCTCCCGCGCGTCGAGGATCACAACCTCGTCTGCGCAGGCGTAGACGCAGTTGTCATGCCGGTCCTGCACCTCGACGATGGAGGCATGATGTTCGCTCCAGGCCTCAACGCGGATATGCAGTGTGTGCGGCGAGCGGAGGTAATAGGTCTGGCAGTCCTTTTGGTGGTATTCGCGTGTGATTTCGGCCTTCTGCTCGTCTGTAACCTTGGCGAGTACCTGGAGCCCGGCGGAATAGTCGCCCGCCACGGCACCGGCCACTGCCGCAGCCTCGACGCCGAAGAGCGACTGCGTTCCGGGAATGATGACGGATTTTACATTTTTAATAATGTTGCCGCTGCAGCCCACGCGCAGGCGAAGGAACGGCTCGCCGTCGAGCAGAGTGCGCGCATGTGCCGCAGCCAGCGCGATGGCGATGGGCTCTGTGCAGCCCATGGCAGGGATGAGCTCCTCCTTTAGAATGGCTGTAAAGCCGAGAATTTGTGTATCATCTATCAAAATGGCCACCAACTTTCGAGGTTTATTTTACATATTCAACATAACACAGGGTAAAAAATTAGTCAAGATGATTATTGAAAAAATTTAATAATTATTATATAATCTGTCTAGCGATGAAAAGCAAGGACTCTTTGAGTCCGAAACGTGAAAGGAGAAATCATATGAAAAAGTTAGTCGCATTGTTTCTCGCACTGATCCTGGCGCTTGGCTGCCTGGCAGGCTGTGCTTCCAAGGCAGACCCGGCCGCCAACGACACCGCCAAGACCGACACCGCTGACACCGAAAAGAAAGAAGACACCGCCGATACCGCCGACACCGCTTCCTCCGACGCGGAGGAGACTCCTGCCGCCACCGGCGAGCCCATCAAGATCGCCTACATCGGCCCGCTGACCGGCAACTATGAGACCTACGGCCGTCATCAGCGCCAGGCCATCGAGCTGGCTGTTGAGAACGTGAACGCGAACGGCGGCATCAACGGCTCCATGGTCGAGGTCGAATGGAACGATGACAAGTCCGACCCCAACGAAACCACCAACCTGGCCTACAAGGTCTGCGATGAGACCGACGTGCTGACGGTCTTCGGCCCGTTCACCACGACCTCCGCGCTGGCTACAGTCGATATCTTTGTCGACGCGCAGATCCCCGTCTGCTCCGGTTCCGTCTCCAATGCGGACTGGTCCGGCCTGGGCGAGGGCCGCTTCTTCCGCGGCGACTCCACCACCAAGCAGATGTGCACCTACTTCGCCGATTTCATCATCGACGATATGGGCCTGACGAAGGTCGCCATGTACTACGAACAGAGCGACTGGGGCCAGGGCATGTACGACGAATTCAAGGCTGCGTTTGAAGATCGCGGCGGCGAGCTGGTCTACGCGGACATGTTCCAGGTCGACCAGAAGGACTTTAATGCGTCCCTGTCCAAGTTCAAGCAGATCGACGATGACTATGAGCTGTTCATGCTGGTGGCCCACCTGAACGAGGCATCCCTGCTCGTCAACCAGATGCGCAAACTCGGCATCGACAAGCAGATCCTCTCCAACAACTCCCTGCAGGATCAGGTTTACGTCGACAACGTCGGTGAGAACTGCGAAGGCCAGATCCTTCTGTCCTACTTCGGCGCATCGGGCAACACCCCTGAGTTCGAAGCATGGAAGGAAGCCTACGAGTCCAAGTATGGTGAGCCCATTGACAGCCACGCCTTCAACTCCACCGATCTCATCCAGGTCATGTTCGAGGCCATGCGCCACTCCGGCAACGACCGCGAGAAGTTTGTGGAAGAGATGCACAAGATCAAGGACTTCCAGGGCCTGACCGCCAAGATCACGATGGAAGAGAACGGCGACATGAACAAGCCGTTCAGCGCCTTCGAGATCGTCAACGGCGAGTTTGTTGCCTGGCAGAAGTAAGCAGAAACATCAGTAAGCAAGATTCCTGCTGTTTCGTAGTCTGTAAAAGCCGAGTTGGCAGGGGGCTGCGGTCTTCGCGGCCCCCTTTTCCTTTCGCGTAGCCTTCTCAGTTCCCATCCAGTTTATTTGGAGGATCATATGTTTTTTCAACAACTTATCAACGGCCTTGCCGTGGGCAGTATCTATGCGCTTGTCGCAGTCGGATACAGCATGGTCTACGGCGTGCTGAAACTGATTAACTTCGCAAACAATGCGTTCATGGTTGCGGGCGCTTTTTTGATCATTCTGTTCGTCAAGACGTTGTCGCTGCCGTACTGGCTGGCGATCGTGCTGGCGCTGCTTGCCTGCGGGCTCGGCGCTGTGTTTATGGAACGGGCTTCGCTGAACCCGATCCGAAAAAAGGGTTCCGCCGGGATCTCGGCCCTGATCTGTACGGTCGGCTATTCCACGGTGATCACGAACCTGCTGCTCTACATTTTCGGCTCGCAGACGATTGCGGTGCCGGCGATCCACAATTTCCAGACCGTGACGATCTTCGGCGCGGTCATCGATCCGTTTACGCTCATCATCCTGGCAACGGCGCTGGTCATGATGCTGTTTTTGACCTGGCTCACCTATGGCACCCGCACCGGCGAGGCCATGCGCGCCATTTCGCAGAACATGCTCGCCACGCAGCTCATGGGCGTCAATGTCAACTGGATCATCACGCTGACGTTCTTCATCGGTACGGTCTGCGCGGCGCTGTCCGGCGTCATGATCGGCATCTACTACAGTGCAGTTGATACCACGATGTCCTTCACCATCGGCATCAAGACCTTCGCCGCGGCCATCCTCGGCGGCATCGGCGTGCTGCATGGCTCGCTGGTGGGCGGTCTGGTCATCGGTTTGCTTGAGACGTTCGTCGCCGGCTATATCAGCTCCGGCTATAAGGACGCCATCGCATTTATCGTGCTGATCCTCGCGCTGATCATCCGGCCGGCCGGTATCTTCGGCAAGCAGGTCCACAACAAGGTCTAAAGAAAGGAGCTATGACGTGTTTAAAAAACTCATCAATGCCTGGGCAGATCATCAGGCGCTCGTCACAGTGATCTTCTTTGCCTTTATGACGGCGTATCCCCTGATTTTCCAGAGCTTTTATCTGCGCAATATTGCCATCCAGATTCTGATTTACTCCACGCTCTCCCTCGCGCTGAACCTTGTCATGGGCTATACCGGCATCGTCATCCTCGGCATGGCGGCGTTCTATGGCATCGGCGCGTATTCCGTCGCGCTGCTCACAACACGGCTTGGTTTTTCCTTCATCCCGGCCATGCTCGGCGCGATCCTCATCAGCGGCATTGTCGGGATGCTCCTTGCACTGCCGACGCTGCGCATCTCCGGCAACTATCTGGCCATCGTGACGCTCGGGTTCTGCGAGATTGTGCGAATTGTGGAGCTCAACTGGGTCAGCCTGACGAACGGCCCGTTCGGCATCAAGCAGATCCCCTCGCCGGATATCTTCGGAATCACGAACATCTTCGGCCTCAAGCTGAGCAAGCCGGTCGGCAAGTATTATGTGATACTGCTGCTCCTGGCGCTGACGGTGCTGCTGCTGCACAACCTGATCAACTCCCGCTCCGGCCGCGCGATGCGCGCCATCAAGGGCGACGCCATTGCGGCGGAGGCCATGGGCGTTAACGTGTTCCTGTATAAGACGATTGCCTTCTCCATCTGTGCGGCGATTGCCGGCATGGCGGGCGGCTATTATGCGTCCTATATCGGCTACGTCGATTCCACCACGTTTAACTACAACCAGTCCATCCAGATCCTCTCGATGACGATCATGGGCGGCCTCGGAAGCATTCCAGGCAGCATCATTGGCGCGGCTTTCTTCGTGGTGCTGCCCGAATTCCTCCGCTGGCTCGGGACGTTCTGCGGCGAGTGGATTGTGGAATGGCGACAGATCCTGTACGGTTTGATTCTGATTATCATGATCATGTTCAAGTCCGATGGCATCCTCGGCGGCTTTGACCTGCATCAGATCCATCTTTATAACAAGCTGCATGGTCAAAAAGCGGACAGGAAGCAGGTGAAAGAATGAAAAATGCCGTTTTAAACTGTGAACACGTCACACAGCGTTTCGCCGGTCTGACGGCGGTGAATGACGTGTCGATGCAGGTCTATGAAAATGAAATCGTCGGCGTGATCGGCCCGAACGGCGCCGGAAAAACGACGCTCTTCAACGACATCACGGGGATTTATACCCCGACGTCCGGCAAAGTGGAATTTGCCGGGGAGGACATCACCGGTATTGCCCCGGATAAGATCACGGCCAAGGGCATGACGCGCACATTCCAGAATATCCGCCTGTTCCACAATATGATGGTGCTCGACAACGTTCTCGTCGGCCTGCATAGCAGCAAAAAGGCGAACGTGATCGAGTCGATGCTCAATCTGCCCCGCAACCGCCGCGAAGAGCGCGAAAGCCTCGAGCGGGCGGAAGAGGTTTTGAAGATGACGGGGCTTTATGAGTACCGCTATCACTATTCCAACAGCCTGGCATACGGCCTGCAGCGCCGGTTGGAGATTGCGCGCGCGCTGGCCTCGCATCCGAAGCTGATCCTGCTCGACGAGCCTGCTGCCGGTATGAACGAGCAGGAGACCACCGATCTGCTGGAATTCATCCGCGAGCTCAAAGCGATGGGGAACACCATCATCCTGATTGAGCATGACATGCGTCTGGTGATGAGCCTCTGCGACCGGCTTTATGTACTCGACCACGGCACGCTCATTTCCAATGGCACGCCAGATGTCGTCCGCAAGGATCCGCAGGTCATCACGGCGTATCTGGGCGAGGAGGTTTAATATGCCGCTGCTTGAAATTAAAAACATGTGCACGAATTACGGCGCGATCAAAGCGGTCAAGGGGATCAGCTTCAGCGTCGAAGAGGGCGAGATCGTGACGCTCATCGGCTCGAACGGCGCCGGCAAGAGCACCACGCTGAACACCATCGCGGGCCTCGTGCCGATCACCTCGGGTGAGATCTGGTTTGAGGGCGAAAACATCACCAAGCTCGAGGGGCACAACCGCGTCAAGCGCGGCATCGCCCTGTCGCCGGAGGGCCGCCAGGTCTTCCCGGAGCTGACCGTCGAGGGCAACCTCCGCATGGGCGCCTATACGGTCAGTAATGCCGTGCGCGAGCAGGAGATGAGCAACGCCTTTGACCTGTTCCCAATCCTCAAGGAGCGGCGCAAACAGGCTGCGGGCACGCTCTCCGGCGGTGAGCAGCAAATGCTGGCCGTGGCGCGGGCGCTGATGTGCCAGCCGAAGCTTTTGATGCTGGATGAGCCGTCGCTCGGCCTGGCGCCGCTGATCGTGGCGGAAATCTTCAAGCTCATCAAGCGCATCAATCAGATGGGCACGACCATTCTGCTCGTCGAGCAGAACGCGCGGATGGCCCTTTCCATTTCGCACCGCGGCTATGTGCTGGAGACCGGCAATATCGTCCTCTCCGGCCTGGGCACGGATCTGGCAAATGACGAAAAGGTACGCGAAGCTTACCTCGGAGGCCTGTAAAGAAAAGGAGACAGAAGCATGAAACAATACCGTGTAGCAGTGGTTGGCGCGATGGGCGCTGTCGGCTCGGAAATGCTAAAGATCCTGCAGGAGGAAAATTTTCCGATCGAGCGCGTGAAACCGCTTGACGTCGGCGTGAATGTCGGTAAGGAGATTTTGTTTAACGGCAAACCCGTCAAGGTCGAAGAGAGCAAGCCCGGCGCGTTTGGCGACGTGGATTTTGCGCTGTTCGCCGTCGGCGCGGAAGTGAGCCGTAAGCTCGCGCCGGTCGCGGCGGCGGAAGGCGCGATCGTGATCGACAACTCCAGCTGCTGGAGAATGGATCCCGAGGTGCCGCTGGTGGTACCGGAGGTCAACCCGCAGGATCTGAAGTGGCACAAAGGCATCATTGCAAACCCCAACTGCTCGACCATCATCGCGATGGTTCCGCTCAAGCCCCTGCACGACTACGCACATATCAACCGCATCATCGCCTCGACCTATCAGGCCGTTTCCGGCGCCGGCATTGCGGGGTTGAACGAGCTGCGCGACCAGAGCCGCGACGTTTTGGACGGGAAGCCCGTGACGCCGCATGCCTTCCAGCATCAGATCGCCTTCAACCTCATCCCGCACATTGACGTCTTTGAGGACAACGCCTATACGCATGAGGAGATGAAGATGCTCAACGAGGGCCGCAAGATCCTCGGGGAGCCGAACCTCATGGTCAACTGCACCTGTGTGCGTGTGCCGATCTTCCGCAGCCACAGTGAGTCGATCACCATTGAGACGGAACGGCCCCTGAGCCCGGATAAAGCGCGCGAGCTGCTCGCAAATGCCCCCGGTGTGAAGGTGGTCGACTGCCCGGAGAAGCTGGAGTACCCGATGCCGTGGGATACCTCCGACCAGAATCTCATCTACGTCGGCCGCATTCGCGACGACATCTCGAGCAACGGCAATTCGCTGACCTTCTGGTGCTGCGGTGACCAGATCCGCAAGGGCGCAGCCTTCAACGCCGTACAGATTGCAGAGACGATGATCAAGATGGGCCTTTGCTGAGGAGCACGATATGAAAGAAATTGTAGTAATGAAATTTGGCGGCACCTCCGTTGCCACCCCGGAAAACCGGGCGCAGGCCATTGCCCACGTCAAGCAGGAGCTTGCGGCGGGTAAGGCGCCGGTTGTGGTTGTTTCGGCCATGGGACGCATGGGCGCGCCGTATGCAACGGACACGCTGCTCTCACAGCTTCCGCGTGATGCCGGGACGGACACGCGCGATTTGATGTCGAGCTGCGGCGAGATCATCTCGGCCTGCGTCTTTACAGAGGAGCTTCGCGCCGCGGGCGTTGCCGCGGAGGCCTTTACGGGTGAGAGCGCGGGGATCTTTACGACCGAGACGCACAGCAGCGCGGACATCATCGGGATGAACCCCGCAAACGTCTTCGAGGCAATGCACGCCGGGCGTGTGCCGGTGATCACTGGCTTCCAGGGGCGGACGCGCACGGGCCGCACCACGACCATCGGCCGCGGCGGCAGCGACACGTCGGCCGTCGTCATCGGCGGCTATCTCGGCGCGCAGACCGTCGACATCTATACGGATGTGGATGGCGTGGCGAAGGCCGATCCGCGCCTGATTCCGCAGGCGGCGTTTATGACGCAGATCTCGAGCGAGGCGATGCTGTGCCTTGCACAATGGGGCGCGTCGGTGATTCATCCGAAGGCCGTGCAGGCCGGGCTGCGCTTTGCGGTGCCGATGCTGCGCGTGCGCTCGACGTTCACCGCGCACACCGGAACGGAGATTATCCCGCATTTTGCCGGCTCCGGCTTTATGGGCCTTGCCGTGCTGAAAAATATGCAGGATCAGGAAAACGGACAATATTCGGTCTGCGGCAAGCAGTATGATAAACAGGAGGGCGGCGCATTCGCCATCCTGACGGCGCTCTACCCCGGCGTGCAGGACGCTGTGCGCCGCCAGAGCGAGACGGAATTTCCGCAGCTCCAGTGGAACGGCGAACTGGCGCAGCTGGTTTTGCCGATGACGGAGCTGGAGCGTGGTGCACGCCGCCTCTATGAAATTTTGCAGCAATAAGGAGTTATCATGAAACAGACCATCACCATCCCCGCACCGGCAGCGTTGGGGCCTTATTCCCACGCCTGTAAAATCAATGGCTTTGTTTATACGTCCGGTCAGCTGGGTATTGACCCGGCCACCGGCAAGATGCCGGCGGATGTCGCCGAGCAGACCCGTCTGGCGCTTGAGAACCTGAAAAACGTACTCGCGGCGGCAGATATGGGGCTTGCCGATGTGGTCAAGACGACGGTGTTTGTGACGGATTTGGCGAATTTCGCGACCGTCAACAGCGTCTACGGCAAATACTTCACCGAAAATTGGCCCTGCCGGTCCTGCGTGCAGGTCGCGGCCCTGCCGGCCGGCGGTCTCGTCGAGATCGAAGCCGTTGCAAGCAAGTGATTCAAAAAGACGGAGCAATTTGCTCCGTCTTTTTGCGTACCGGAACACAAAAGCGCCTCGCTCGGTTGCAAGCGGGGCGCTTTTGTGGTAAACTGAAATGATGAAACCAACGAAGGAGCTTTTGTCATGAAGCTGATGATTTTGGACGGAAACAGCATCATCAACCGCGCGTTTTACGGCGTGCGGCTGCTGACTACCCATGAGGGGCTGTACACCAATGCGATTTTTGGATTTTTGAACATTTTGGAAAAGCTCCGGAACGAAGAGCAGCCGGATGCGCTGGCCGTAGCGTTCGACCTCAAGGCGCCGACGTTCCGGCATCTGCAGTATGAGGGCTATAAGGCCACGCGGCACGCGATGCCGGAGGAGCTGGCACAGCAAATGCCGCTGATGAAGGACGTGCTGCGCGCGATGAACGTTCCGATTTTCGAGTGCGAGGGCTGGGAGGCCGATGACATCCTCGGTACGGCGGGCAGGATCTGCGCCGCGTCGGGCTGGGACTGCGTGATCGTCACCGGCGACCGAGACAGTTTGCAGCTGGCGGCGGAGCATGTCTCGGTCAAGCTCGTGGTCACCCGGGGCGGGCAGACGAATGCGACGCTCTATACGCCGGAGGTATTTGAGGCGGAATACGGCTTTGCGCCGATCCACATGATCGATCTCAAGAGCCTGATGGGCGACAGCTCGGACAACATTCCGGGCGTGGCAGGCGTCGGCCCGAAGACGGCGACGCAGCTGCTTGTGCAGTACGGCACGCTGGACGGTGTGTACGCGCATCTGGATGAGATCAAAGAATCCGTGCGCAAAAAGCTCGAGGCCGGGCGGGAAAACGCCTACCTCTCCTATGACCTTGCAACGATCCGCTGCGAAGCACCGGTTGATTTTCGCCCGGAGGAGTGCCTTGTGCGTGAGGCGGACAACGATGCGCTCTGGGCGCTGTTCCAGAAGCTCGAATTTTCGCGCCTGGCCGCGCGCTATCATCTCCATCCGCCGAAGCCGGCGGAGCCGGAGGTTTATGAGGGCGAGTGCCAGTCTGAGATCGTGACGGACGCGGCACGGGCGGTGGCACTTTTGGCGCAGTTTGCGGAAAAGGAACGGGTGTTCGTGCTGTTTTCTGCCGATTTTTCGTCCGTGGCGGTTATGGATGGTGGAGATACGGCCTGGTGCTTCTCGCGGAAAGAACTCGGTGAGGGCTATGAGGCGTTTTTGCGCGGGCTTTGCGCGGGGGGCATCCGGAAGGTGACGCATGACGTCAAAGAGGCGATGCGGTTTCTGCTGGGGAAGAAGCTGCCCATTGAGGGCTTCTGCTTTGACACGGCGCTGGCTGGCTATCTGCTCGACGCAACACAGGGGAGCCCGACGGTGGACCGGCTGTTTGTGCAGTACTGCGGCAGCCAGATCGGCCTGGCCGACGAAAAGAAGCTGGGCGAGGCCGCGGTGATCTCCAACCTCTTTGCGCGGACGGCGGCGGTCGCGGCGCTCTATGCGGTGCTGCCTGCAAAGCTGGAAGCGCAGGGAATGCAGGAGCTGTATTTTGATATGGAGCTGCCGCTGTGTGCGGTGCTGGCGCGGATGGAGACGGCCGGTGTGCTCGTCGACCAGCTGGCGCTGGTTGCGTTCGGCAACATGCTCTCGGAGCGCATCGCAGCCTGCCAGGACATCATTTACGGTTACGCGGGCGGCGAATTCAACATCAATTCCACCAAGCAGCTCGGCGAGCTGCTGTTTGAAAAGCTTGGTCTGCCCGCGATGAAGAAGACGAAGAGCGGCTATTCCACGAACGCGGACGTGCTGGAGAAACTGAAAAACAAGCATCCCATCATTCAGACAATTCTCGATTACCGGATGCTGACGAAGCTGAAGTCGACCTATGCCGACGGGCTCGTCAAACAGATCGCGGATGACGGGCGCATCCACACGACGTTCCAGAACATGGTGACGGCGACAGGGCGCCTTTCTTCCACAGAGCCGAATCTGCAGAATATCCCTGTGCGGACGGAACTTGGCAGCGAGATCCGCAAGATGTTTATTCCGGCGGATGGCTGCGTGTTTGTCGATGCGGACTACAGCCAGATTGAGCTGCGCGTGCTGGCGCATATCGCCGGGGACGCGCAGATGCAGGAGGCCTTCCGCTCCGGGCTCGATATCCACACGGCGACGGCGGCGCAGGTCTTCGGCGTGGAGCCGGAGCAGGTCACGCCGCTGCAGCGGCGGCACGCGAAGGCCGTCAACTTCGGCATTGTCTATGGCATTTCGGAGTTTTCCCTGGCCGAGGACATTGGCGTCACGCGCAAGGAGGCCAAGGCGTATATTGAGTCCTATCTCGCGAACTATTCCGGCGTGAAGGCCTATATGCACGACATTGTCGCGAAGGCGAAGGAGGACGGCTATGTGACGACGCTCTTCGGCCGGCGGCGCGATTTGCCGGAGCTGAAGAGCAGCAACTTCAATATCCGCTCGTTTGGAGAGCGCGTGGCGCTCAATACGCCAATCCAGGGGACGGCAGCGGATATCATCAAGCTGGCCATGCTCCACGTCGACACGGCGCTGCGCCAGGCGAAGCTGCGTGCAAAGCTCCTGCTGCAGGTGCATGACGAATTGATTGTCGAATGCCCGGTGGAAGAGGCGGAGACGGTGCAGAAGCTTGTGACAGAGCAGATGGAGCATGTGATGGAGCTGAGCGTACCGCTGCTGGCCGAGGCAAAAACGGGGGAAAGCTGGTATGCGGCGAAATGAGCACAACAATTCGGCCGATGACGGCCCCCGATGTGCCGCAGGTCGCGGCGCTGGAGCGCGCGTGCTTTTCCGATCCCTGGCCGGAGCAGGTGATCGCACGCGAGTTGGAAAATGAACTGAGCCTCTGGCTTGTGGCGGCGGAGGGCGAGACGGTTCTCGGCTACGTCGGGAGCCAGACGGTGCTCGGTGAGGCGGATATGATGAATCTGGCCGTCGATGCGGAGCATCGGCGGCAGGGGGTTGCGGCAGCGCTGGTGAGGGCGCTGTGCGCGGCGCTGCGGGCGGAGGAGGGCGCAGAGGTGCTGACGCTTGAGGTGCGCGAGTCCAACGAGGCGGCCATCCGGCTCTATGACGCGCTCGGCTTTACCGAGATCGGGCGGCGGCCCAACTATTACTTTCATCCGAAGGAGGATGCGCGCATCCTCAGAAAGGACTTGACGGCATGAATATTCTGGCAATCGAATCCTCCTGCGACGAAACGGCGGTTGCCGTGGTGCGGGACGGGCGCGAGATTCTTTGCGACTGCATCGCTTCGCAGGTGGAACTGCATAAGCTCTACGGCGGCGTGGTGCCGGAGATCGCGTCGCGCAAGCATATCGAGGCGATCTACGGCCTTGCGGATCAGGCGCTTGCGCAGGCACAGCTTACGCGCGGCGACATCGACGCCGTGGCCGTGACGTATGCGCCGGGGCTGATCGGCGCGGTGCTCGTCGGGGTGAACTTCGCGAAGCTCGCGGCGCTGGGGCTCGGCGTGCCGCTCGTGCCGGTGCATCACATCCGGGGACACATTGCGGCAAACTATCTGGCCTATCCGGAGCTGGAGCCGCCGTTCCTCTGCCTCGTCGTGTCCGGCGGGCACAGCATGATCGTCGATGTACAGGACTATACGAAGTTCCGCATCCTCGGCTCGACGCGCGATGACGCGGCGGGCGAGTGCTTTGACAAGGTGGCGCGCGTGCTCGGCATGCCCTACCCGGGCGGCGCGGCGCTCGACCGCATGGCACAGACCGGCGACGCGGAAAAATATCCGCTGCCGCACACGAAGCTCAGCGGCAACCCGCTGGATTTTTCGTTCTCCGGGCTGAAGACCGCCGCGCTGAACCTCATCCACCAGCATGAGCAGAAAGGCGAGGCCATCGACGTGCCTTCGCTCTGCGCGTCGTTTTCCAAGGCTGTCAGCGAGATGCTGGTGCCCCGGACGATACAGGCACTGCGCGAGACGGGCTATCAGAAGCTCGCGATTGCGGGCGGTGTGGCCGCAAACTCCTGGATCCGCGGGGAATTTGAACGCGAGTGCGCCGGGCTCGGTGCAGCGCTCTACAAGCCGCCGCTGAAGCTTTGCGGCGACAACGGCGCGATGATCGGCAGCCAGGGATACTATGAGTATCTGGCCGGGACGCGCGCCGGGCAGGAGCTAAACGCCTTCGCCACGCGCCCGATCTCCATGGATTATGCAAAATAAAGCGGAGATCGCGGGCCGGCCGGAGAGAGGCGACCGTGGGGCTTGCCTGAAAGCGGAAACCACCGGCAATGCCGGTGGTTTTTTCTGTGATTCCCCCTGCGTCGAAGGCTGGTGCAGGGGAGGAAATTTACAAAAGGATGACAACATTCCTGCAAATCATGTATTATGTAAATGAATTTCGCGCCTTCCTGCGTGAAAGTGCTCGATTTCCACTGCCTGACAAATTTTTAGGAAACGCCGGAAGTGCTTGAAATCAGGGAGGAGAAGCGCTGTGGATAAAATTGTGGACAGTGTGAATAACTTGTTGCAGAGGGGCGCAAGTTATGGTTATGGTCAACGAAGCGTGCGCAGCAAGGCCTTTACTTCCGGACGGATGCGGAAACTCTCGATGGATTTTTGGATGGCTTTTTTGTGGATCCACGGCGGGAGGCGGCGCTCTGTGAACCAGGGGAGAAGCGTGGATTCCTGTTTGGCGAGGGCCGTTGCGAAATACCAGGCGATCATCATGTTGACATAATACTCGTCCGAGGCGCAGGATACGACCTGCGCCGGGTAGTCCGGCACGAAGCGCTCGTCCAGAAAATAGCGCATCAGCATGCCGATGCCGAAGCGAACCGTGTAGGTTTTGCCGGAGGCAAGATCGCGCGCAATGTGCGGCAGGAGCGCATCTGGCGCCTTGGCGAAGGCTTTGGGTGAAAAGCAGTCGCAGGTTGCCCAGTTGTCGATGTAAGGCAGGAAGGCCTCTGTCCGGGCAAGGGCCTTGGCAAAGTCGCGGATCGGCTCGAGGAGAAAGGCGTGGAGGTTATTTTCCTCGTAATAGTCGTGCGGCAGGGCCTCCAGGAAGGGGAGGGCCTGCTCCGCCGGGAGGGATTTTGCGAATTTGCGCAGCACGGGCGTGCGGACACCGATGATGCGCGATTTGGGAACGGTCGGGATCAGCTTCGCGTGGAAATCGCGGTAGGCGGGATCCTGAAGCGCAAAAAGGGCGGTCTGGATATCGGTCATGGGATGCACCTCTTCAACATTTGAATCATCGGGAAGCGTCTTCTTCATTCGGGTCTGGGCTTCTATCTCCCAGTATAAGCCGCGGCACGAATTCGTCAAGAAGCCGGGCAGCTGCGCAAAAAAATATAGGCCGCCCGCAAGCGATAATTGCTGCAGGCGGACTTGAACTTTGTCAGAGTTGGAAGAATACACCCTGGAATAGCGCTGGAATAGCATAGGATATCATATCAGTAAAACGAATGCTTTGCTATGGCATATAAGGCAACACCGCACAATTGCTTTCGGGACGATGCGCTGATTATGGCATTCGTGCGAAGCGGCTTGGGCGTGACTGTCTCGCAGGAGCTGGTGCTGCAGGCCTTCGGCAGCCCGGGCGTGGCGTCGCGTCCGCTGAAACCGGCCTGCTACCGGACACCGGGGCTGGCCTTTTCCAAAACCGTCAGCTCCGTGGTGAGCCGGATGCTGCTTGAATACCTGCAGCGCAGAAGGCGCGGAACGGCATCCGCCGATGCGGCGCTGCGGGCAGGGGATGCCCCAAAGAGGCCCACGCCGTAAGAGGGATGGACGGAGCCGCTGAGGCCTAAACTATGCAAAAAAGCCCTCCGGCACTTCCGGGAAGGAAAGCCGGAGGGAAAACTTTTCCCGGCCTTTGCAGCCGAACAGGGCGGCGGAGTTACCAGGTGCCGAGGGCGGCGGCGAGGCGGGGACGGTTGGATTCACTAAGCGGCGTGAGCGGCAGGCGCGGCGCGCCCACGGGGAAGCCTTCCAGCTCCAGTGCGTACTTGACCGGGCCGGGGCTGACTTCGCAGAAGAGCGCGTCGACGAGCGGCATACAGGCACACTGCATCTGTCCGGCCGTCTGATAATCGCCGCGCAGGGCTGCGTGCGTCAGCGCCATGGTCTTGTGCGGGCGGACGTTGGAGAGCACAGAGATGACGCCCTTCGCACCCAGCGCCATGAGCGGCGCGATCTGGTCATCGTTGCCGGACCAGAGGTGGAACGCATCGCCGCAGCGCTGGAGAATGCGCGCGGCCTTGGCGGTGTCGCCGCCGGCCTCCTTGATGCCGTTTAAATTCGGATGCGTACTCAGGCGAACACAGGTTTCGACGGAAATGTCCAGCCCCGTGCGGCTGGGGACGCTGTAGACGATGATGGGGCAGGTGACGGCGTCTGCAATGGCGAAATAGTGCGCGAGCAAGCCCTCCTGCGTACACTTATTATAGTAGGGCGTAACGAGCAGAAGCCCGTCTGCGCCGAGCGCGCAGGCCGCGCGGCTGAGGGCAAGGGCGTGGGCGGTGCTGTTGGAACCGGTTCCGGCGATAATTTTGCACCGGCCGGCGGCATATTCGACCGCGTGCGCGATGAGCGAGAGCTGTTCCTGCTCGGTGAGCGTGCTGCTCTCTCCGGTGGTGCCGCAGACAACAATGGCGTCGATCCCGGCGGCAAGCTGCGCGCGAAGCAGACGGTCAAAGACGCTGAGGTCGACGGAGCCATCTGCGGCGAAGGGCGTGACGATGGCGGTGGCAACGCCGGTAAATAACGGATCTTTCATGCAAAACTCCTTTCACAGAAAAAACCGCACGATCTGCAATGCAAATCGTGCGGTTTGTCGGTTGGATTCTGGAAAAGCTCAGATATAGCCTTCTGCGCAGAGCAGCTCGGCGAGCAGAACGCCGCCGCCGGCTGCGCCGCGAAGCGTGTTGTGGGAGAGGCAGACAAATTTGTAATCGTATTGCGAATCCGGACGCAGGCGGCCGATGCTGATGGCCATGCCGTGCTCAAGGTTGCGATCAAGCTTTGTCTGCGGGCGGTTTTCCTCTTCAAAATAGTGCAGGAACTGTTTGGGCGCCGAGGGGAGGTTCAGCTCCTGCGCGCGGCCGGAGAAATTGGCCCAGTCGGCCTTTATCTGCTCGATGGAGGGCGCCTGGCTGCGGAATTTCATGAAACAGGCGGCCATATGCCCATCAGAGCAGGGGACACGCAGGCACTGGGCCGTGATGTCCGGGCCGTCGGCATTGACGATGCGCCCGTCTTCGACATGGCCCCAGAGCTTGAGCGGCTCGAGCTCGGATTTTTCCTCTTCGCCGCCGATAAAGGGGATGATGTTGTCGATCATCTCGGGCCAGGTCTCAAACGTCCGGCCCGCGCCGGAGATGGCCTGATAGGTGCAGACCAGCACGCGCTCCAGCCCGTATTTGCGCAGCGGATGCAGCGCGGGGACGTAGCTTTGCAGACTGCAGTTGGACTTGACGGCGACAAAGCCGCGTTTGGTGCCGAGCCGGCGGCGCTGCGCCGCAATCACCTCGAGATGCTCGGGATTCAGCTCCGGCACGACCATGGGGACGTCCGGGACGCCCCGGTGGGCGGAGTTGTTGGAGACAACGGGGCATTCGAGCAGCGCATAGCGCTCTTCCAGGGCGCGGATGGCGTCTTTCGTCATATCGACGGCACAGAACACGAAGTCCACCATGGAGGCGATCCGCTCCGCATCGGCCTCCGCGTCCATCACGACAACGTCCTCCAACTCTTTCGGAATGGGGTCGGTCATATACCAGCGGGAGCCGACGGCCTCTCGATACGTCTTTCCGGCGCTGCGGCTGCTTGCTGCGAGGACGACGGGACGGAACCAGGGATGGTTTGCCGTCAAAAGTACAAAACGCTGACCGACCATGCCGGTCGCTCCGATGATACCGATGTTGTATTGTTTCATGCTGTGTGCTCCAATCTGCGAAAATGATACGGGTGAGAAAAGTTTCGGTTGCATGTCGCCAGTGGATGGACTATAATAGGCTGTGCTTGCAGGAAAGATGGGACTGTGTAAATGTGTCCACGATGTGCGGCCATATGTCCACGAATTCGACTGGCTTCATAATAGCATATGCTGTCGAATTGATCAATGTGTATCTTTGCTGGAACTTTGAAGAAAAAAGGGGCAATGTTTGTTGAAAACCCATGATTTTTACTATGATCTGCCGGAAGAGCTGATCGCGCAGACGCCCTTGGCGGATCGAAGCGCATCCCGATTGATGACACTTGACCGCGAGACAGGGACAATCGGACACCATCATTTCTATGAAATTGCGGACTTTCTCCGGCCGGGGGACTGTCTGGTGCTCAATAATTCCCGTGTCCTTCCGGCGCGGCTGCTCGGCCACCGTGTGCCGACAGGCGGCGCGGTGGAGGTGCTGCTGTTGCGCGACAGGGGCGAGGGCGTCTGGGAATGTCTGACGAAGCCGGGGCGCAAAACGCACACCGGGACAGAGCTTTCCTTTGGCGACGGCGAGCTGCGGGCAACGGTCATCGGCGAGGTGGATGACGGGAATAAGCTGGTGCAGTTCCACTATCAGGGTATTTTCCTTGAGGTGCTCGAGCGCCTCGGCAAGATGCCGCTGCCGCCGTACATCAAGGAGGAGCTGGCCGACGGAGAGCGGTATCAGACCGTGTACTCGAAGATCAACGGCTCGGCCGCTGCACCGACGGCGGGGCTGCATTTTACCAAGGAGCTTTTGGCACAGATCGCGTCGAAGGGCGTGAAGATTGCCTATGTGACGCTGCATGTTGGCCTGGGGACCTTCCGCCCCGTCAAGGCCGAAGAGGTCACGGAGCACCACATGCACAGCGAATTTTGCATGATGGACGCCGAAACGGCGGAGATTTTGAACGAGACGCGCCGCAGCGTCGGGCGTATCGTTTGCTGCGGCACGACGAGCTGCCGGACGGTGGAATCGCTGGTGCAGGCGGACGGCACCTTCCGCGAGAGCTCGAAGTGGACGGAGATTTTCATTTATCCGGGCTATCAGTTCCGCGCGATGGACGCGCTGATCACCAATTTCCATCTGCCGGAGAGTACATTGGTGATGTTGGTGTCCGCATTTGCCGGCCGCGCGCATATCCTGCATGCCTACGAGACGGCAGTCAAAGAGCGCTACCGCTTTTTCAGCTTCGGCGATGCGATGCTGATTGCAAATGGATTAAATGAGGAGGACACAGATGTTTCAGGTCATTAAAAAAGAGGGGAAGGCACGGCGGGGTGTCTTTACCTGTCCGCACGGAACGGTGCAGACTCCCGTTTTTATGAATGTCGGCACGCAGGGTGCCATCAAGGGTGCGCTCAGCGCGGCGGATCTGGAAAAGATCGGCACGCAGGTGGAGCTCTCCAACACCTATCACCTGCACCTGCGTCCGGGTGATGAGGTGGTGAAGCAGCTCGGCGGCCTGCACAAGTTTATGACGTGGGACGGGCCGATTTTGACGGACTCCGGCGGGTTCCAGGTGTTTTCCCTCGCGGGTCTGCGGAAGATCAAGGAGGAGGGCGTGCATTTTGCCTCGCACCTTGACGGACGGAAGATCTTCATGGGGCCGGAGGAGAGCATGCGCATCCAGGCGAACCTCGGCTCTGACATCGCGATGGCGTTTGACGAGTGCGTGGAAAATCCGGCGACCTATCCGTATGCCAAGGCTTCCTGCGAGCGCACGGCCCGCTGGCTGGCGCGGTGTAAGGAGGCGATGGCCAGGTATCTGGCAGAGCCGGACGCGGTGAATCCCGGCCAGCAGCTCTGGGGCATCAATCAGGGCGCAACGTTTGAGGACCTTCGCATCTGGCACATGAAGGAGATCGCGAAGCTCGATCTGCCGGGCTATGCCATTGGCGGCCTGGCTGTCGGCGAGCCGACGGAGGTGATGTACCAGATCATCGATGCCGTAGAGCCGCATATGCCGGCGGACAAGCCGCGCTATCTGATGGGTGTCGGCACGCCGGGCAACATCATCGAGGCCGTGGCGCGCGGCGTGGACTTTTTCGACTGCGTCATGCCGGCCCGTAACGCCCGGCATGCGAAGCTGTTTACCTGGCAGGGTGCGATCAACCTGAAAAACGCGAAGTATATCTATGATGAAGCACCAATCGATCCGGAATGCGACTGCCCGGTTTGCCGCCGCTATTCCCGCGCTTACCTGCATCACCTGTTCAAGGCGGAAGAAATGCTGGCAATGCGCCTTTCCGTGATGCACAATCTTTATTTCTACAACAAGCTGATGGAGCGCATCCGCGAGAGCCTCGACGCGGGGACGTTTGCGGCCTTCCGCGCGGAATATGCGGAAAAGCTGGATCACAGAATTTAAGTTTACATTTTATTTACGGAAATTGCGCTGCCTGACTTGAAAAATGTAGGCAAAGCCGGTATAATATTTGAAATTGAACGTATGGAGGAAACACAATGACCCTGTTCCTGGAAAACGCTGCGGCTTCTGCCGGCAGCAGCAACCTGTCTTTCATCATTATGATGGTCGCACTGATTGCGGTCTTCTACTTCTTTATGATCCGCCCGGAAAACAAGCGGAAGAAGGAAGCTGAAGCCATGCGTAACTCGCTGAAGGTCGGCGACAACATCACGACCATCGGCGGCGTGATCGGCGATGTCGTGTCTGTGAAGGACAATTCGCTCGTCATCGAAACCAGCGCCGACCGTGTCCGTATGGAGTTCGCGAAGTTCGCCGTCTCCACCAACAATACTGCGGAGAAGGAAGCCGCCAAGCAGAAGGCTGCCGCCGTGGCTGCCCGCAAGGAAAAGAAGGCAAAGAAATAAAAAGCCGCCCCGCATCCTGGCAGGATGCGGGGCATTTTTTCTCAAAAGTCAAAAAAATCAGAAAGATGTTCCGTTGACAGAGACCTTGCCGGAAGGCAGAGCCGCTGTCAGACGGGGCGTTTTTTTGCACCTTTTAAGGGGCGCAGCCGGTTCACGCGCAGTTCTGGCTTTTGGAAAAAAGTCGGAGCAAGCGATACATCGCTTGCTCCGACATGGCACCCCCGGCGAGACTCGAACTCACTACCTTACGCTTAGGAGGCGTACGCTCTATCCAGATGAGCTACGGAGGCAGATCCTGTGGATTTGCAAAAGTTATTGTACACGGATCTTTCTGGAAAGTCAAGCGCAGGCATATCGTACCGGATGCAGCATAGGATGTATGGGAAGTGAACGTATGCAAATGATTCAGTCAATTTTGGACGTGCTGCCGCCAGATTATCGGGAAGCTGTGCGCGGATGCAACTGGGCTGCGATGCAGGAAATCCGCCTGCGCATTGGCCAGCCGCTTTCCATTCGAACCGCCTGCGGAGAGCAAATGCTTCCAGCATACAGCGGAAAATGTACAGAAGAAGCGCTGGAGTATGTGCTGCGTGCAGGTACGTCGCACTCGATTTATAGCGTGGAAAAGGCCCTGGGCGAGGGATATTTTACCCTGCCGGGCGGGCATCGAGTGGGTGTTTGCGGCACTGTGGTGCGGCACGGAGAGCAGCAGACAATGAAGGAGATTACGTCGCTGAATATCCGCATTGCGCACGACATCTGGATTGAGCCGGGGCGGCTGGAGGCCAGCCTTCAGGACTCCTTGCTCATCATCGGGCCTCCGGGGAGCGGCAAAACAACGCTTTTACGCGCCTGCATCCGGGCCCTCAGCCGGAAGGAATTTTGTGTGGGGGTGGTGGATGAGCGCGGGGAACTAGCGGCATTTGCGCTGGGAGAGCATGTGGATGTGCTGCGGGGCTGCGGCAAGCAGGCGGGAATGGAACGGCTGCTGCGCAGCATGAACCCGGCGTGGATTGCGCTGGATGAAATCAGCGCGGAGGAGGATGTGCGGGCTGTGGAGCGGACGGCGTATTGCGGCGTGAAGCTGCTTGCAACGGCGCATGCAAGCGGCGTGGACGAGCTAAATAAGCGCGGGGTATATCGGCAGCTGATCGGCAGCGGGGTATTTCCGGCGGCGCTGGTGCTGGGGCGGGGATGGTCGTTTTCGGAGGAGCGGCTCGTGTGATCGGAGCCGGCAGGGTGGCGGAAGCGCATTTTGGGGGAGAGGTTTTTGCGCGGCTGGCGGAGGCTGCCGGGAAAAACCGCGTAGGGTGTATTCTTCCAACTCATGATGTGACCGGCAGCGAGGAATTTTTGCGCTGAGCAAGACATTTTTTCCCAGGAATCCTGACGTATTTCAAGGAAAAATGGCGCGGCATACCGCAAAAAGGCCCGCTGCCCGGGTGCGTCGGGAGTTGGAAGAATACACCCTGGCAAGAGGGGCGGCGCGGCAGAAGCGGCGAGGTTTGAGGATACGGCTTGCGCGGCAGGCAGACGGGGCGGAAGCGGAGAAGTTTGGAGGAGAGGGATCGAGATGATCAAGGTGTTGGGAGTTTTGCTGGTGACAGTGGGGGCGGCGGGGGCCGGATTTGGCTTTGCGCGGGCAGTGCGGGGGCAGATTCGGCAGATGGTGGCGCTGATTGCGGCGCTGGAGTATTTAAAAAGCGAGATGGAATACCGCCTGACGCCGCTGCCGGAGCTGTTTGCAGAGCTGGCGCAGGGGGAGGAGGCGGCGGCTGCCGCGTTTTTCGGGCGGTGCGCCGGGAGCATGCGGGAGGATCGGAGCGCGTCGCCGCAGGCGGTCTTTCGCGGGGCCATGGAGCAGACGAAGGAACTGCAATGGAGCCGCAGAACGCGCGAGGCGATGATGAATCTGGCCTTCTCGCTCGGGCGATTTGACCTTGGCGGGCAGCGGCGGGCCATTGAGCTGGCGCAGGAGCGGATCGGGCAGGAGCTGCAGGAGGTACAGGCCGGGAGCCGCGCACGGTGCAGGAGCTATGAGACGATTGGAATTTGTGCGGGGCTGGCTGTGGCGGTGATTTTACTTTGATATGGAAATTGACCTGATTTTCAAGATCGCGGCGGTCGGGATCATTGTGTCGATCCTCAACCAGGTGCTCGTCCGGTCGGGGCGGGAGGAGCAGGCGACGATGACCTCGCTGGCGGCGCTGGTAGTGGTTTTGATGATTGTGGTGCAGAAGATCGCGGCGCTGTTTGCGCTGGTGAAGGATCTGTTTCAGTTTTAGAAATGGAAATTGTGAAATTT
Source organism: uncultured Eubacteriales bacterium (assembly GCA_900555665.1). GTDB lineage: Bacteria > Bacillota > Clostridia > Oscillospirales > Oscillospiraceae > CAG-170. The sequence goes on from USLX01000004.1 coordinate 26,206, forward strand.
GCCGCGTTTGCGGTGGTGACGGCGCTGGGCTGTGTGGCGCTGCGGAAGCAGAATGCGGAGCAGGCGGCGCTGCTGGCTCTGGCAGGCTGCGCGGGGCTGGGACTTACGGCGCTGGCGGTGGTGCCGCCGGTGCTGGAATTTTTGCGGAAGCTGCAGGCACTGACAGGGGTAAATGCGGCGGTATTTGCGCCGGTATTGAAGACGGCGGCGGTGGGGCTGCTCACGCAGGTGGCGGAAGCGTTTTGTCAGGATGCGGGAGAGGCGGCGCTGGCGAAGTCCGTGGAGCTTGGCGGCGGAATCCTGGCGGTATACACGCTGCTGCCGCTGGCGGCGAGCGTGGCGGAGCTGCTGCAGAGGATGACAGTGGGATAGGGGGCGGCGGAGGACTTTTGGAAGATTTACGGGATTGCCGCGCCAGTGTGCGGGCTGGTTTGCAATGACGCTTCTGTTTTGGGTTTGGGGCAGAGGAAGATTTTCGTGCTTTCCGGCCCTCTCCGCCCCAGCGGGCGCACTGGGGCACCTCCCCCGGAGGGAGAGGCTTTGCCGCTGCGGCGGGGGGCTCCCCCAGTCTGCGCGAAGCGCAGACAGGCCCGTGTCTGACCCAAACCGGAACCCAATGAAGTGGTTCCGGTTTGAAAAGGAAGAAGGAGGCTGCGGATATGGAGCTTTCGCCGTCCCGGCGGAAGAGGAATGGAGCAGGCTTCTTCTGACGCAGAGGGGGCCTATCGATACGGGCGGCGAGCACAGACCCCGCTTGTAGAGGGGATCTTTAGAGTTAGGATTCGGAGGGTTGGGATGCGGCGGTGGGTTTTGGCGGCGGTTTTGGTGGTGGCACTGGCTGGGAACATTTATGCGGCGGATGTTTTACAGGAGGAAGCCGGGATTTTGGGCGCGGACAAGCTCCGCGAGGGGCTGACGGGGGAGAGCGCGGCGCTGCTGGAGGACGTTTCGCCGGTGGAGGGCGGAGATTTTGCGGGGAATCTGCAAAAGATCTTCCGTGCGGTCGTGGAGCAGGCGGGCGGATGGGTCCGGGCCGGGCTGCGGACGTGCGCGGGGATGCTGGCGGTGGGACTGATCTGCGCAGCGGCGGGCACGATGGGCGGTGAGCGGCTGGAGACGGCGGCGCGGATGGCGGGATGTCTGGCCATTGCGGCGCTTTGTACGGCAGAGCTCGACGGAATGGCTGGGCTTGCGAAGCGGACGCTGGAGGAGCTGAGCGATTTTTCGGCGCTGCTGCTGCCGGTGCTCTCGTCGGCGCTGGCGGCCTCCGGCGGCGTGACAAGCGGCGGGGCACTCTACGCCGGGGCGACGCTGCTTGTGAGCGTGCTGACGAATCTGATCCGCTCGTTTCTGATTCCGTGTGTGTACGGCTATTTATTTCTCGCGACGGCGGAGCACGCCATCGGTGACGGGCGGCTGACGCGGCTGCGGGAGTTGGCCGGATGGGTGGTGAAGACAGTTTTGCGAGCGGCAGTGGCGGCATTTACGGTCTATTTGACGCTGACGGGGATGCTGGCCGGGGCGACGGACGAGCTGACGCTGAAGGCAGCGAAGGGCGTGGTATCGGCGGCGATTCCGGTGGTGGGGAGCATGATCTCAGAGGCGTCGCAGGCCATTTTGACGAGCGCGGGCGTGATCCGGCAGGCGTCGGGGGCCTTTGGAATGCTCGCGGTTCTGGCAACGGCGCTGGGGCCGTTTTGCAGGATCGGGGCGCAGTATCTGGCGCTGCGGGCGACGGCGGCGCTCGGCGGATTTGTCGCGCAGAAGGAGCAGACGGGACTGCTTGGCTGCGCGGCGGAGGCAATGGGGGATCTGCTGGCGATGACGGGGAGCGCGGCGGTGATGGTTTTGGTGGCGGTCTGCGCATTTTTGAAGGCGGTGAACGGATGAGAGGATATTTGCTGTCGGTGACGGCAGCGGCGCTGGTCTCGGCGCTGCTTATGGACCTTGTTCCGGAGGGGCGGGCGCGGCGGAGCGTACAGCTCGGGTGTGGGCTGCTTTTGGCGCTGACGGCGCTGGGGCCGGTGATGCAGCTGGACTATGACACGATTGCTGCGCAGATCGCGCAGATCCATCTGAACACGGAGACGGCGCGGACGGGCGTGGAGGTAGAAAACCGGGAGCTTCAGGCGCGGATCATATCCGGACAGGCGGAGACATATATATGGGACAAAGCGGCGGCGCTGGGCGCGGCGGTGGAGGCCGAGGTGGAAACGCGCGACCTCGGAAGCGGGCCCTATCCCTGGCGCGTGACGCTGCGGGGCGAGTGCGGCGGGGAGAAGCGGGCGGCGCTGACAAGGATCATCGAGGAGGATCTGGCGATCCCGGCGGCAAGGCAGGTGTGGGAATGAAGGAGAAAAGCGATGCGCTGCGCGCGGCAGGCAGGAAGCTGCGCTGCGCCGCAGCAAAATACCGCATTCCGCTTTTGGCAGCCCTTTTGGGCGTGGTGCTGCTGCTCTGGCCGGCGGAAGGAAAGAAGGATGCGGTGCGGACGGAGGCGGAATTTTCGCTGGCCGAGACGGAGGCAAAGCTCGAGGCGCTGCTGCGGGAGGTGGACGGTGCGGGCCGGGTTCGCGTGATGCTGACGCTCTCGGATGGCGGAGAGGCCGTCTATCAGGTGGATGAGACGGAACGCGAGGAGGGCCGGGAGACGAAGACCGTATTGGCGGACAAAGCGCCGGTCCTGGTACAGACGAGGAAGCCGCAGTTTCAGGGGGCCGTGGTGGTCTGCGAGGGTGCGGACGAGGCGCGGGTGAAGCTGGCGGTATTTCAGGCGGTGAAGAGCCTGACGGGGTTGGTGGGCAGTCAAATTTCAGTCATCAAAATGAAAGGACAATAGGAGGAATCGGTATGAAGGCATGGAAACGGAACGCAGTGATTGCGACGGTGCTGTTGTTTATCTGCGCGGGGGTGTATCTCAACTGGTCGTACAACCAAAAGGAGAAAACACCGGATTTGACGCAGACGCTCAGCGCCGAGCAGGTGATGGGGGAGACGACGATGGTGATTGCGGATGCGCAAGAGGATGCGACGGCGGTGGCGAATATGGATGCGGCGGATTATTTCGCGCAGGTTCGCCAGAGCCGGCAGGCCTCGCGGGACAGCGCCGTGGAGCTCCTGGAGGAGACGATTGCCTATGACGAGGGGACGGCGGTCGGCGATACGGCGTCGGCAACGCTGAACCAGATCGTGAACACGGCGCTCAGCGAGGCGCAGATTGAGAGTATGGTGATTGCAAAGGGATTTTCGGACTGTGTGACGTACATTACGGACGATACGGTCAGCGTGGCGGTGGCGGCCCCGGCGGAGGGGCTCAGCGAGGCGGACGCGGCGCTCATCTCCGATGTGGTGCGCTCGCAGACGGACTATCCGCTCTCGCAGGTGCGGATCATTGAGGTGAAGCCCTGAGGGGACGGAATTTTGGGAGAGCGGAAGCGCTCTCCTCTTTTTTATCCGGATTTTGCTTGAAATTCCTGCGAGATATGGTACAATATCAAAATGAGATCCGTATCGGTAACTTTGCGCAGGAGGCTATTTTATGGCAGAGAACAAGGAATATTTTTCCAAGGAAATGGAAAACGGCTCTATCCAGATTTCGGAAGAGGTGGTCGCGTCGGTTGCGGCGATGGCTGTACTGGAAGTGGAGGGCGTGTGCGGGCTGGCGAGTAATCTCGGCTATGATCTGGCGGAGATGCTGGGAAAAAAGACGCTGGCCAAGGGCATCCGGCTCGCCAGCGACGGCGAGGCGCTGCGGATTGACTGCGAGATCGTGGCGCAGTTCGGACAGGCAGTATTTGTGCTGGCACGGAATGTGCAGGAGCATGTGAAGACGTGTGTGGAGTCTTTGACGGGACTGAAGGTTTCGCAGGTGAATGTGAATGTGTCGGGCATCGCGCTGCCGCGCGAGGGCCGGAAGTAACAAAGTTAAGAGAGAAAGACAGGATTTGCTATGACAAGGACGAATGCACGGGAGATCGCGTGTCATCTTGTATATGAGATGTATTTGAACGACGTGACGGCGGAAGAGGCGCTCACGGCGCTGATGGATGAGGGGTATTACCCGAGTTTGAAGGCGGAGAGCGACGTCTATGCGGAAAAGCCGGCGGGCAGGCAGCTGGAGTATTTGCAGAATGTGGTACGCGGCGTGCAGGCCAAGCAGGAGGAGCTCGACGGGTATCTGGAACAGTACGCCATCGGATGGAGTTTGGACCGGATTTCGAAGGTGGCGAAGGCCGTGATGCAGGTGGCGATGTATGAGGTGCTTTATGTGCACGACGTGCCGACCGGCGCGGCCATCAGCGAGGCGGTTGAGCTGACGCGGAAGTATGAAAATGAGGACGTTGTGGCGTTTGTCAACGGCGTGTTGGGCGCGTTTGCGCGGGAGCATGAGGTGGAATGATGGTTATTGGATTTGATACGAGCAACTATACCACTTCGGTGGCGGCATCGGACGGTGTGCGCGGGATGAACTGCTCGCGGATTTTGGATGTGCGGCCCGGGGAACTGGGGCTGCGGCAGTCGGATGCGCTGTTTGCACATGTGAAGCGGCTGCCGGAGCTGGCGCGGGAGCTGTTTGCCGCGTGGCCGGCGGAGAAGATCGAGGCGGTCGGCGCGAGCACGCGGCCGCGGGCAGTGGAAGGATCTTACATGCCGTGCTTTTTGGCGGGGCATTCGCAGGCGGAGACGATGGCGGCGGCGCTGGGAGTGCCGTTTCACGCGGTTTCACACCAACAGGGGCATATTGCCGCGGCGCTCTGGTCGGCTGGAAGGATGGATCTGATGGATCAGCCGCATCTGGCCTGGCATCTGTCCGGCGGAACGACGGAGCTGCTGCTCGTCGAGCCGGAGGGGAAGAACGTGAAGGCCACGAAGCTCGGCGGGACGAGCGATATCTCTGCCGGTCAGGTCATTGACCGGACGGGGAAGCTGTTGGGGCTGCAATTCCCGGCGGGCAAGGCGATGGATGCGCTGGCCGGAGAGACGGACGCGGAGGAATGCTTCCGCGTGAAGGTGAACGGGCTGACCTTCTCGTTCTCGGGACTGCAGAACAAGGTGCAGGAGTATTTCGCGGCCGGAAATGACGCGGCACGGACGGCGCGGTATGCGCTGCTGTCGGTCATTCGGTGCATTCAGACGGCGACCGAGGAGGCACGGAAGGAATATCCGGGGCTGACGGTACTGTTTTCGGGCGGCGTTTCTTCGAATGCGCTGCTGCGCAGCATGTGCACCGGACTGGACGCCGTGTTTGCCCAGCCGCAGTTTTCCACGGACAACGCGATGGGCGTTGCTCTGCTGACGGCGCGGCTGGAGGGCGTGCATGGAGCTGCAAATTCTTGAGGTTTCTCAGGTCAACGCCTATATCAAGGGATTGTTTGACCGGGACGCGCTGCTGGGGCAGGTCTGCGTCCATGGGGAGCTGAGCAACTATAAGGTTTATCCCTCGGGGCATCATTATTTTACGCTGAAGGATGCGGAGGGGGCGCTGCGGGGCGTGATGTTTCGCTCGAGCGCGGCACGGCTGCGATTCAAACCGGAGAACGGGATGCAGGTGCTCGCCGTGGGGCGGATCACGGTATTCCCGCGCGACGGGGCGTATCAGCTCTACTGCGAGAACCTGAGCCCGGCGGGCGTGGGCGATCTGCATGTGGCGTTTGAGCAGCTGAAGGCGAAGCTTTTGGCCGAGGGGCTGTTTGACCGGGCGCGGAAGCGGGCACTGCCCGCATATCCGCACACGATCGGCATTATCACGTCCGGCGCGGGCGCGGCGATTATGGATATGCTGCGGATTTTGAACCGGCGCTATCCGCTCTCGAAGGTGAAGATTTTGCCGGTGCGCGTGCAGGGCGCGGAGGCCCCGGCGGAGATCGCGGGGGCAATCCGGTATGCCAACGCGCACAAGGTTGCGGACGTTTTGATCACGGGGCGCGGCGGCGGATCGATGGAGGATCTTTGGGCCTTCAACGACGAGCGGGTGGCACGGGCCATTTTTGCGTCCGAGATCCCGGTGGTGTCCGCTGTGGGACATGAGCCGGATGTGACCATTTCGGACTTTGTGGCCGACGTGCGGGCGGCGACACCGTCGAACGCGGCGGAGCTGGTGGCGCCGGATCAGGCGGAGCTGCGGAAAAAATTGGAGCATTCCCGGATGCAGATGCTGGCGGCGATGAAAAAGCAGCTGCATCTGGACCGGCAGCGGCTGACGGCGCTGGCCGGGAGCCGGGTTTTACAGTCGCCGCTGGGCTATGTGCAGGAGCGGCGGATGCTGCTCGATCATATGAGCCGGATGCTGGCGGCGCAGATGCAGCGGTGTACCGCGGAGCGGCGGCAGAGGTTCGGACATCTGGCTGCGGCGCTCGATGCGATGAGCCCGCTGAAGGTGCTCGGGCGCGGTTACAGTCTGGTGCGCGGGGAGGACGGAAGCGTCGTACAGCGCGCGGGGCAGCTGCGTGTGGGCGAGCGCGTGGAGATTACGCTGCGGCAGGGAAGTGCGCGCGCGGAGATCCGGGAGATCATGGAGGATCAAGATGGCGGGAAAATCGAAGACGTTTGAGGCGTCGATGGCACGGTTGGAGGAGATCGTGCGGCAGATGGAGCAGGGCAACGTGCCGCTGGAGGAGTCTTTGAAGCTCTTTCAGGAGGGGACGGGGCTGGTGCAGCGGTGCACGGAGCTGCTCGACGGCGCGGAGGTGCAGGTTGTGAAATTGATGAAGGGGCCGGACGGCGAGCCGGTGGAGACGGAGTTTGAACGCGATGTCTGAATTTGAGAAGCGGATGGAAACTTACCGCGCGGCGGTGGAGGCGTATTTGCAGGGATGCTTTGTGCAGGAGCTGCCGCAGCGGCGGATTTTGGAAGCGATGCGATACAGCCTGCTGGCAGGCGGAAAGCGGATCCGGCCGGTATTGGTGCTGGAATTCTGCCGGGTGTGCGGCGGGGACTGGGAACAGGCGCTGCCGTTTGCGGCGGCGGTGGAGATGGTTCACACCTACAGCCTGATCCACGACGATCTGCCGTGCATGGACAACGACGATTACCGGCGCGGGAAGCTGACAAACCACAAGGTGTTCGGCGAGGCGACGGCGGTTTTGGCGGGCGATGCGCTGCTGACGGCGGCGTTTGAGACGCTGGCGGAGTCCGGCGCGGAGGACGGCGTGATTGTACGGGCGGTGAAGACGCTCGGCGCGGCGGCCGGGGCGCTTGGCATGGTCGGCGGGCAGGTGCTCGATCTGGCGGCGGAGCGCGAAGCGCCGGACGCGGCGCGGGTGCAGGTACTGCAGGATTTGAAGACCGGGGCGCTGATTCGCGCGGCCTGCTGCTGCGGCGTGGCCGCGGGAGGAGGAAGCGCGGAGGCATATGACGCGGCGGCACGGTATGGCACGGCGCTGGGGCTGGCGTTCCAGATCCGGGACGACATGCTGGATGTGACCGGAGACGCGAAGACGCTGGGCAAGGCCGTACATGTGGACGCGAACAAGGGCACGTTTGTGCGGCTTTACGGGTTGGAGCGCTGCGCGGCGATGATCGCCGCGGAGGGCGAGAAGGCCGTGGCGGCGCTGGGTGCGTTTGCGGACACGGCGTTTTTGGAGGAATTGGTACGGCGGCTGGCTGTACGGGAGGCTTGAGATTGGGCCGCCCCATCGGGAGATGGGGCGGTTACTTTTGCGGCAGGGGGCTCCCCCAGT
>USLX01000005.1 GCA_900555665.1 uncultured Eubacteriales bacterium
CAAGACATTTTTTCGCAGGAATACTGACGTATTTCAAGGAAAAATGACGCGGCGCGGCGTGAAAAGGCCCGCTGTCCGGGTGCGTCGGGAGTTTTCAGATACACCCTAGCGAAACCGCGGGGCCATCCGGCTGCATCCTGCAGCTCCTACCGCCCCGCCCACTGCCAATATATACCCGGATGTATGGCCCGGGCGTTTCTACCGCGGCGCCGAAGCTGCGTCTATTGGAACACCGCCGCTCAGGGGGATCGCCGTCCCCTTGAGGGGCTTTTGGCAGTAAGTCTTCCGGCTTGCTGCCGCTTTTTATTCTGTAGGGAGGTACGTTATGCAGGAACTCAAAGAGCGCATCCAGAAAGAGGGCAAGGTGCTGCCCGGAAATATCGTCAAGGTCGACGGATTTTTAAACCATCGCGTCGACTGCCAGCTCATGGGCCGTATGGCCGATGAATTTGCCCGCATCTTCGACATCAGCAAGGTCGATGTCATCCTCACCGCCGAGGCCAGCGGCATCGCGCTCGCCGCGGTGTGCGCCTTCAAATACGGCATCCCCATGGTCTACGCCAAAAAAGCCAAAAGCGACAACATCGAAGGCGGCCTCTATAAATCCGAGGTCTACTCCTACACCTATAAAAAGAAAGTCACCCAGATTCTCTCCAAAGAATGGCTGACCAGCCAGAATCACGTCCTCATCCTCGATGACTTCATGGCCAACGGCGAGGCAGTGCGCGGCCTGTGCGACCTCGTTTCGCAGGCAGGCGCAGAGCTTGTCGGCGTCGGCATCGCCATCGAAAAGGGCTTCCAGGGCGGCGGCGACCGGCTGCGCGGCATGGGCCTGAACTATCACGCACTGGCCGTCATCGAAAAGGCCGACGAAAACGGCATCATCTTCCGCGAAGAGGGTTAAGCGGAGCGCCGTTCCAACTTTTTTGCATCACAAAGTTCGAGGTTTTTCTGATTTCAGGAGGTATTATGAACAACAAACGTCCAGAATCCATGCAGCGCATCACCACGCCGGAGCTTGCCCAGGCGTTTATTGACGAGCAGCTTGCCGCGCTCCGCGCCCAGATTGGCGACCGCAGCGTCCTGCTCGCCCTTTCCGGCGGTGTCGACAGCTCCGTCGTCGCGGCCCTGCTCATCAAGGCCATCGGCCGCCAGCTCGTCTGCGTCCATGTCAACCACGGTCTGCTCCGCAAGGGCGAGCCGGAACAGGTTATCAAGGTTTTCCGTGAAGAGCTCGGCGCGAACCTCATCTATGTAGACGCGGTCGACCGCTTCCTCGACAAGCTGGCCGGCGTGGCCGACCCGGAGACGAAGCGCAAGATCATCGGCAAGGAATTCATCGACGTCTTCGCCGAAGAGGCCAAGAAGCTCAACGGCATCGACTTCCTCGCCCAGGGCACCATCTACCCCGACATTCTCGAGTCCGGCCCCATCAAGAGTCACCACAACGTCGGCGGCCTGCCCGAAGACCTGCACTTCGAGCTCGTCGAGCCGATCAAGTTCCTGTATAAAGACGAGGTCCGCGTCGTCGGCAAGGCGCTCGGCCTGCCCGACAATATGGTCTTCCGTCAGCCCTTCCCCGGCCCCGGCCTCGGCGTCCGCTGCGTCGGTGCCATCACGCGCGACCGGCTCGAGGCCGTCCGCGAGTCCGACGCCATCCTCCGCGAGGAGTTCGCCAAGAACGGCCTTGAGGGCAAGGTCTGGCAGTATTTTACGATTGTTCCCGATTTCAAGTCCACCGGCGTGACCAACGGCCAGCGCACCTACGACTGGCCCGTCGTCATCCGTGCGGTCAATACCGTCGATGCCGTCACAGCCGACGTCGCCGAGCTGAGCTTCAAGATGATGCAGTATATCGTCGACCGCATCACCCACGAAGTCCCCGGCGTCAACCGCGTCCTCTGGGACCTCACCCCCAAGCCCACCGGCACCATCGAATGGGAGTAACATCCCACCCGCATTCGATCTTTCCCGACTCAAAAAAGCGTGCGCTGATTTTCACTCAGCACACGCTTTTTCGCCTTTTCCCCCAGCGGCCGTATTTCTCTCCCCCCTTGCCCACACACCGCGTTTTGTGCTATCATCGTATGATCATCCACCATCCATTCTGCCCCTCAGAAAGGAGTCCTTTGACCATGGAATACCGCAGATTTCAAAATACCTTCGTTGTCCGGATCGACAAGGGCGAAGAAATTGTCTCCTCGCTGCTCACGCTCGCCGCACAGGAGCGAATTGGCCTTGCCGGCGTACAGGCGCTCGGCGCAATCCACGACTTCACCGTCGGCGTGCTGGACACCGCCTCCAAACAGTTCCGTCCCAATACCTTCACCGGCGACCACGAGATCGTCTCTCTGACCGGCACCCTCACCACCAAAGACGGCGCCCCCTATTGCCACCTGCACCTTGCTGCCGGCAATTCCAAAGGGGAGGTTTTCGGTGGCCATCTCGTCCGCGCCGTCGTCAGCGCCACCTGTGAGCTGCTCCTCACCTGTCTCGACGGTACGGTCGAGCGACGCTTCGACGAAGCCACCGGCCTGAATCTCTTTCACTTCCTCTAATACTATTTTCTGATTCAATTCTTTCATCAGAAAGGTTTCGCCTTTGGCGTAACCGATTCCGTGATTTTGATAAAATCACGGAATCTCGTCTCATAATGATCTTCCTATTAAAAACTTCCATTCCATGAATGAAAGTTTTTAATTGAATATCAGTATAAAATGCACAAAACGTGCGGGCCAAAAAACGGCCCGCACATTTTTTATCTCATCTTCAGCCGTGCATTGCTCTCCCGCACGGCGCCGCGTAGCTTTACAACCTTCCGGTCATACGTCACCAGCCCGTTGACCTCGTCCTCCACATCGGATAGCTGCGTATACACGCACGCGGCCAGCCCCCGCTCCTTTGCCGGCAGAATCTGCCCCTCAAAGAGCCGTTCATAGGCCGCCTCCAGCGCCTCCGCCGACTTGTAGCCGCGATAGCCAAAGTTCTTCCCATTCCAGGTGTGGCCCTCCACCGGCAGATTGTATCCGCCGAATTCCGACAGCACCACGGCCCGCCCCCGCCGGTCCGGGCGGAAGCGATACTTGTAAAAATACACATGCAAGCTCTGCACATCGCCGATTCCCTGATCGTGCCATCCGCTGGCGTGATCCACCGTCCGCGTCCCGTCGAGCGCGCGGATCTGCCGCACCGCCTCCGCCGCGTCAAACTGTCCCCAGCCCTCGTTAAACGGCACCCATTGCACGATGCACGGGCAGTTTGCCAGCTGCCCTACCAGCTCCCGGAGCGTCTGGCCATATTCCGCCCGCCCCGCCGCGTCCGTCCGTGCAAAACGCCGGTAATCGTCGTCCTTCCGGTGCCGCCCGGTCAAAAGCGGCGCGGAAATCGTCATCATCCGATACGCTCCGCCTCCGTTCGGCACATCCTGCCAAACCAGCATTCCAAGCCGGTCGCAGTGATAATACCACCGCATCGGCTCCACTTTGATATGCTTGCGCAGCAGGTTAAATCCGAGATCCTTCATCGTCTGAATATCCCAGACCAGCGCCTCGTCGCTCGGCGCGGTGTAAAGCCCATCCGGCCAATATCCCTGGTCGAGTACGCCGGTCTGAAATACCGGCTTCCCGTTGAGCAGCAGACAGGGCCGCCCCTCCGCGTCCCGCCCCACACCGACGTCGCGCAGCGCAAAATAGCTCTCCACGCGATCCTCGCCCAGCTCGGCGGAAAACGCATAGAGCTTCGGCGTCTCCGGCGTCCAGAGTTCCGGCCGCTCCACGCGGATCACGGCCTCCCGGTTCGTAAACGCCCCGATCCGCCGCCCCGCAAAATGGAGATAACAGGCCCGATTTACCTCCGCCTCCACCACAACGCGCACGCATCCGCCCGCCGCGTCCGGCGTGATCCGCAGCCCGGAGATATAGGCCTCCGGCACCCACTCCATCCATACCGTCTGCCAGATTCCGCTCTGCGGCGTATACCAGATGCCGCCGCGCTTCGTCTTCTGCTTGCCGCGGCAATATTCGTTCGTGTCCGTCCCGTCGCGCACCGCCACGGTCAGCACCGACGGCGCATCCGTTAAAAAATCCGTCAGCTCCACCGTAAACGCCGTATACCCGCCAAGATGTTCCCCGGCAATCCTTCCGTTTACATAAATCTTTGCCTCCTGATCCACCGCCCCGAAGTGCAGCAGCAGCCGCTGCCCCTCGCGCCGCGTCTCGGCAATCTCGCGCCGATACCAGAGAACCTGCCCCGGCTCCAGTGTCCGCCGCACACCCGACAGCGGTGCCTCCGGTGAAAACGGCACCAGGATCTTCCCATCCCATCCCTCCGGCGCCGTCTCCGCCGCCGTGATGGCATAGTCCCAGCACCCATTTAAGTTGACATAACTTTCCCGCACCATCTGCGGCCTCGGATACTCCCGCAAGACCTGCTCCTCCCGCAGCGCCTCGCCCCAAACGGTCTTCAGCTCCGGCATTGTTTCTCCTCCTGTCTTTTCAGCGCAAACACAAACGGGATCAGCAAAATCAGTACCCCGGCCGCCGCCAGAAAAATCCCCGGCGTCGGCACGGTCTTCACCTGTCCCAGCTCCACATAGGTGCTCTCCGAGCCCCGGATGACCGCCGCGCCCAGCGCGGGCCCCAGAATCATCGGCAGCAGCACTCCAAAGATCATCCGGATCCCCTGGAAATGCCCCGCCTTGCCCGCGGGCGTCCGGTCGCGGATCTCTCCCGAGAGCGCCGCCGTCACCAGCATATATCCGCTCATCATCACACACCCGGCCAAAATGACCGCAAGCATGCCCCGCGCAAAATACATCCCGAGCAGCCCTGCAAGCATCACGCCGGCCGCCGGCAGCGTAAACCGCAGCGGCCCGACCCGGTCAATGACCCGCCCAAACCCAACGCTCACCACCGATGCCGCGATCAAAACCACGCCCAGCACCAGGGCATAGCCCTCAATCTTCAAATAGTTCTGCAGATAGATGATGAGATATGGAAAAAACGTCTGTACCGCCACGGAAAATACGCAAAATGCCGCCAGCGCCAGATACAGCGCCGGATTTTCCCGTACCACGTCCGGCCGCAGCCCATAGACAAGATTCCGGAAATACGGCTCCCGCCCCGGCGCCCGTTTCGGCTCCCGGATGAGGACACACCCGATCAGCCCCGTCAGCGTCACCAGCCCGCCGAAGATCGCAAAAAACTTCCGCCACTGCCCTCGCTGCGTCATCCCATCGAACGCGCCGAAGATCACCAGCATCGACAGCAGCGGCAGCACCGCCAACACACCCTCGGTCTTTCCCCGGTTGTCCTCGGAGATGTTGTCCGTGATGTAGGCATTGAAGGCCGCGTCGTTCGCGGTCGACCCGAAAAAGGTCATCACGCAGTCCAGCACCACGACCATCATCGCCGCCGCGCCCACCGCGTTGGCCGGAAACAGCTTTGCCGCATTCTCCACTGTTACAAAGCCAAAGGCCGCCGTGCTCGCGCCCCAGAGCAGATATCCTCCGCAGATGAACACCTTCCGCCTGCCCGCCCGGTCAGACAGTGCCCCCATCAGCAGCGTCGTGAGCGTCGCCGCCGCGGCGCTCCAGCCAACCATCGCCGAGATATACCCAGGATCGGTCGAAATGGTGTTGTAGAGAAACACGTTGAAATACATATTCTCGATCGTCCAGGCAAACTGCCCCACCAGCCCAATCAAAATCAGCGTGGCCCACATCCGCGCGGAGATTTTCTTCATTGCCCTCTCTCCTTTTCCTGATTCTGTCCCCATTTTACCACACCTGGCCGCAAAACGCCAGAAAAAGCCAACCCAAAAAAGCGAAAGGAGGCTCCCGCCCCCTTTCGCTCTACTGCAGACGCTTTACAGCATTCCCTTGTTGGTCTTCCGAACATGCCGGAACACCTCTTCAAAGCGCTCCAGCGCCTCGTCGATAATCTCCGGCGTGTCAGCCATGGACGTATACATCCGGCTCCCGGCCAACGTCACGATGCCGTTGGCCATATACGCCGCGCCCATGCGCTCCATCGAGTCCTTGCGGACATACATCATATCCTTGTGCTTGAGCAGCCCCATCGCCGACTTTGCAAACGACATCGACGAGAAATCAAAGCTCATCGCACCCGTGCATTCCAGATGCACGATCGACCCCTGGTTGTACGCCACAAACGGCAGCCCATACTGTTCGAGCAGTCCCTTCAGTCCGTCGCAGAGCCGGTCGCCCATCCGCCCCGCAATCTCGCAGGCGTTCGTGCGTTCAATTTCGCGGATCGCCGTGTAGCCTGCGAGGCAGGACAGCGGGTTCGCCGCCAGTGTTCCGCCGACATAGGCGCGGTGCTTGCCCGTGGCGAGGCCCGCCGCCATCAGCTGCGCGTATTCCTTCTTGCCTCCGACGCCGCCGGCCGCCGGATAACCGCCCGCGACGATCTTGCCGAATACCGTAAGATCCGGCACCACGCCGAAATATCCCTGCGCACCCGAAAGCGCCACGCGGAATCCCGTCACAACCTCGTCAAAAATCATCAGCGCACCATACTTGTCGCAGAGCGCCCGCACGCCCGCATTATAATCATGTGCCACCGGCCGCGTTCCGCTCTCGGGCCCCACCGGCTCCACGAGCACTGCTGCCGTCCCGCCGAGGAGCTTGTTGCGCTTTAACATCTCCTCGAGCATGGTAAGGTCATTCGGCCGAACCTCGTCCGTCGCCCCATAGCACCCGCCCGGAATCCCGTGGGACTCCAGCAGCGCCCGGCTGCCCGGAATTTTCAGCCCATAAACCATCTGATCCGACCATCCGTGATACGCCCCGCCGATCTTGATGATCCGTTTCTTCCCCGTCGCGATCCGCGCAATGCGCAGCGACGCCATCACGGCCTCCGTGCCGCTGCCGAGCATGCGGAACATCTCCACGTTCGGCATGTGCCGGTTGATTTCCCGCGCGATCATCAGCTCCGCCTCGTGCAGCAAGCCCGTCACCGGCCCGCACTCATTCAGCAGCCCGATCACCGCCTCCCGGATCACCGGGTAGTTGCTGCCAAGGATCGTCGGCCCGCCGGCCTGCAGGAAGTCGATGTAGCGGTTCCCGTCCTTGTCGTAGAGATACGCGCCGTCGGCGCGCGCCATGCACATCGGAAACGGCTTGTTAAACGCCAGATTGTGCTGCACACCCCCCGGAATATACTCCTTCGCCTCTTCATAAACCGCCTTCGATCCCTTGCACTTCTCCTCAAAGTAGGGCAGCACGGTTTCCTCATAATATTCATCCGAAACCTCCCAGATGGGCTGTCCCGTCAGATTCTTCAATCTCGCATTGATCTCGTTGGGGTCGTCCCAACGGCTGATACCGCAGTTTGTCATCTCTCTTTCTCCTTTTTTGCGATGTCATTCGTATCCATGCTGCCGCGGAACACCACAAACGTGTCAAACAGATATTCCGTCGCAAAATTCAAAACCATATTGATCCCCGTCACCAGATACTCGTTCCAATGGCAGGATTCTACCAGCCAGTTTCCAAAAATCGTGGACAGCGGCGTAAATACCGCATAGTAGCCCAGCACCAGCGCCATCGCCTTGGGCACATTGTTGGCGCTTTTGAACGTAAACTTCCGGTTCAGCGTGAAATTCCATACCACCGACGCCACCAGCGCAATCAAATAACACGGCCAGTAGCTCCATCCGGCCAGCTCATTGAGTACCGTAAACAGCCCCAGCTGAATGATCCCGGCCGACGCGGAAAACAGCACAAACTTTGCCGCCCGCAAAACTTCCTTCTTCCGTTCCATTGCCTTACCCCTTCCGCTTCGAATACTTGTGCACATAGACCCAGTGCTGCACCGCCGCGTTGCTCCGGCCCAGATCGGCCTTTGCCCCCAGCGCCAGCACATGCAGTGCCGCAATGGCCGCCTTGTCTGCAAGCAAACCCAGCGCCTCGCAGTCTCCCGCGTCCTCCGCCGAGACCACCGCGCCGACTCCCGGCACCAACGCCGCCGGTGCCTGCTCCAGCGCGTGGACAATCCCGCTCGCCGTCGCCTCCGCACACGGCATCTTTCCGCCGATCATCTGGGCCATATCGTCCAGCTGCGCGCGCAGCGGCTTCCCGAGCGCTGCCAGCGTCAGCAGCGCCTCGGTCGTCACAAACTGCGCCTGCGGCCTCGTGTGCCGGACCTTTGCCAGCAGCGCCGCCTTCTGCTCCTCCGCAAGCACCTGTCCCGGCGTCAGCGTCCCGCGCCAGCAGCGCCGGCTGAGCGTCTCCAGCAGCTTCGCCCGCTGCATTGCCTCGTCGTGGTCGCGTCCGCAGACAAGCGCCCCATGGTGCGGCATGAAGATGGTGTGCGCCCCGGTCTCCATCGCCGCGCGCACGCCGGCCTGCAGCTTTTTCGACCCCGAAAGGCCATAGCCCGCAACCGCCACACCGCCGAGCCGGACGCGCTCGTCTCCCGTAAAGCTCCCGCGCTGGAAGCCCGCAAGGCCCAGTGCCGTCGCATAGACCTGGTGCGTGTGGATCACGAAGCCCACCTCCGGAAACAGCGCATAGGCAATGGCATGCACGCCCCGCTCGCTCGACGGGCGATAGCGCCCCACATACGACCCGCTCACGCGGTCGCAAAGCGCCAGATCCTCCCCCGTCAGGCCCGCATAGTCCCGTCCGCTCGGCGTGATGAGATAGTGCGTCTCGTCCACGCGGGCGCTGATATTGCCCCACGTCCGGGCCACCAGCCCCTCGCGCAGCAGCTCCGGCCCCGTCTCCGCCACGATTCTTCGCAGTTCCATTTCTTCCATCCGTTATCCCTCCGTTCGATTTAACATCGCAAAATTTTCCCTGTTTGCCGCATACAGCTTCCGGAACACCCGGAAATTCCGGTCATAGACCGCCTTATTCGCCGGATCGGGCCGGTACGTCCCATTCACACGCACCAGCCCCGCCGCCTCCTGCAAACTTGCAAATTCGCCGCTTCCCACCGCGGCCAGCATCGCCGCGCCGATCGCGCCGACGTCCTTCGTGTTCTCCACCGTTTCCACGGTCCGTCCCGTGATGTCGGCCATCATCTGGCATGTCACCTTCGACAGCGCTCCGCCGCCCACAAACCGGATCGGATCCGACGTCTTCGTCTTCTTTTCCTGCACCTCGAGCATCCACCGCAGATGGAAGCAGATTCCCTCGAGCACCGCACGCAGCATCTGCGCCTTCCCGGTCTCGAGCCGCAGGTTGAAAAACATCCCCGCCGCGGCAGGGTCTTCAAACGGGCAGCGGTTGCCGTGCAGCCACGGCGTAAAGATCACGCCGCCGGAGCCGGGCGCCACCTTTTCCACCGTGTCGGACATGTAATCATATAAGCTCTCATAGATCGTCTCCTGGCTCTCCGCCACATCGGTCTTCGCAAGATACACGTTCACCTCGTCGAGCACCAGATGATCCTTCACCCATTCAAAGCACTTGCCCGCCGTCTCCATCTCGGCAAAATAGTTGTATTTTCCGCGCTCCGCCCCGACGATGCCCGCCATCATGGCCACCACATCGACGGCCTGATGATCCATCACCGTCCCGACCCAGCCGGACGTCCCGGAGTAGACATGCGTCTGCCCGACCTCCGTCGCGCCCGCGCCGACGCCGATGAGCGTCGCGTCTCCGCCGCCGCCATAAACCGGTGTCCCCGCGCAAAGCCCCAGCTCCGCTGCGGCCCGCTGCGTCAGCGTCCCGGCCACATCCGTGCATTCAATGATCTGCGGCAGATGCCGCGCCTCCACGCCATACATCCGGCAGAGCCCCGCGTTCCAGCCCTCGCGCCCCGGCCGCGTGTCATAGAGAAACGTGGAATAGGCCGAATCGCGCGTCATCACAAACGCCCCCGTGCAGCGCGCGATCAGATATTCCTTCACATCGAGCCACTTGTGCGCCCTCCGGAAGACCTCCGGCTCATGTGCCTGCACCCACTTGTATTTCCAGAGCGGATCCTTCACGCTTGTCGACGCGGCATGCGTCGCGGCCAGACTCCGCAGCATCATCCCCGCGTTCACACCCGAGATCGTCAGCCCGTGCGTCTGACATGCGCGGAATTCCGCGCCCGCGCGCTGATCCATATAGCTCATCGGGCGGCGCAGCGCGTTTCCGTCCTCGTCGACGAGCACCATGCCCTGCATCTGGGAGCAAAACGAGATCCCCGTCACCGCCTCCGGCGCGAGGTCAGATGCCTCCATCGCCGCGCGCGTGGTGCTGCACATCGCGCTCCACCATTCCTCCGCGTCCTGCTCCGCGCCGCCGTCCTGCCGGATATAGAGCCCATAGGGCGCGTAGGCGCTCGATACCATCCGGATCCCGCCGTCCACCGCGAACAAACAGGTCTTCACGCCCGTCGTCCCAAAATCGTACGCTATGATGTGCTGCATGCGTCCGCCCCCTTCATCGCGCCCAGGATAAAGCGCGTCAGCTGCTCTGCCATCCGCTCGTCCTCTCCGTCTTCCTCGCCGCAGTAAAGCCGCATCCGGTGCTGATAATAGTCGCAGGAATACGAAAATTGCAGCATCATCAGCAGATTGTCAAAGAAAAATGCAAACCGCTCCGGCGGAATCTCCGCGCGCAGCGTCCCCTCCGCCCGGGCAGCGGCAAACAGCCTCGTATAGAGCGCCGCCGTCCGCGCCTCGATCTCCCGGGCCAGCTCCGGCGCAAACGCCCGGCAGCTCCCAGAGGTGATTTCATTGTATAGAACGTTATAATTCCCGTGCCGCCGTGCCGCGTCGATCAGCGCCCGCACCAGCGCACGGATGCTCGTCTTCGCGTCCGCCCCCTCCGGCACAGCCTCGCGCAGCGTCGCGTCCAGCAGCTCCAGGCTGTGGCGCACGCAGGCCAGAAAAAACGCCTGCTTGTCACCGAAATATTTATAGATCACGCCGACGCTCACGCCCGCGCTCCGCGCTACCTTCGCCACGGAGGCCGGCTGATAGCCGCACCGCGCGAATTCCTCCACGCCGCTCTCCAAAATTGCCTCCAGCGCCGCCTCTCCCAGCTTTTTATACATCCGGCACCCCTCAGTCTTCAAACATTCAGACGTGAACCTCCATTCACGTCATTTATATTATATCCCTGTAATTCCACCCTGTCAATGCGAATCCCCGTCATTTTTCACAAATCTCATGCCGTTTTTCAGATCTCGCTTGACAGAAAACCGTATTACGCCTATAATACGGTTATAAACTGTATCATACCAGTAATACGGTGGTGAAGCCATGGTCTCCTTCTCGTCCTTCCGCGCGGTCGGCGGCACGCCGATCTACCTGCAAATTCAAAACTTCATCCGCCGCGGCTGCGTCGCCGGAACCATTCAAAACGGTGACGAGCTCCCCTCCCGCCGCGTCCTGTCCGCCCTGCTCGGCGTCAATCCCAACACCGTGCAAAAGGCCTTCCGCCTTCTGGAAGAGGAGGGCCTCATTACCTCACACACCGGCGCCAAGAGCTGCATCACCGTAGACGACGCCTCGCTCGCCGTCCTCCGGCAGACGCTCCTGCGCGAAGATCTCCGCGCTGCCACCCGCTCGCTGCGTCAGCTTGGCATCGCCAAAGAAGACGCTCTGCGCCTCATCTCAGAATTTTGGGAGGAATCGTCATGCGAAAACACCTGAGCGTCTTCGCGCTCTGCATCCGCACCAGGCTCTTCCGCCTTCTGCTCCTCATCCTGGCTGCCGCCGCGCTCTCTGCCGCCGTCTTCCTCGCCCTCGGTCTGCCAAAGGCCTGGGGCGACGGCTTCGGTCCCGGCCTTACCGTGCTCTGGATTCTCTTCGTGGCCGTCAACCTCACCGCCTGCCTGCTCTGCATCGGCCCCGGCGCCAAGCGCTCCAAAACGGCCTGCCTGCTCCAGCGCCTGCAAATCTCCGAGCGCGCCTTCCTGCTCTGGGACGCGCTCACCTCCACGGCCTGCTTCCTCCTGCTCTACGCCGCCCAAATCCTCATTGTCTTTGCCCTCGCGCTTCTCTACCAAAAAAGCGCCGCCTATTCCCTCGGCCCCCAGGGTGTCTTTCTGATGCTTGCGCGAAACAGCTTTCTGCATGGCCTGCTCCCCTTCGGAGAGCCCGCAGCCTGGGCGCGCAACCTGCTCAATCTCCCCTGCGCAGGCCTGAGCTGCGCAGCCGCCGCCAGCGCCCTGCGAAATGACCGCCGTGCCGCAGCCGCGGCCTTCTCCCTCGTCTGGATGAACGCGCGCCTGCCCGTCCGGCTCGGCAGCGGCGCCCTCAGCTGCATCTGGCTCTTCGCCGTCGCCATCACCGCGGCCATCGCCTTCGGCGGCGCATATCTCTCCGCCCACAACGGAACAAGGAGGCAAGAAGATGAACCTGACCCGCAAACTCCCTGACTGCGTGCCCCCCGGCGTCAACGCCAGGCGCTGCCTGCTCCGCTCCGCGCTCTATCTCGCGCTCTTTCTCCTCTGCGGCTCCTTCTTCGTCTTTCTCTTCCGCTACTCCGCCGCCCGCTCCGCGCTCTACGAAACCGTCCTCGGCCGCCGCCTGCTGCGCGCCGGCGCGCAGATCGTCCCGCTGTCCGACATTCTGCGCGGGTCCTTCCTCGCCGCGCCCGCCTATTTTCTTCTCTGCCTCGCGGACATCGGCCTGAACCTGGCCTCCTTCTATCGCGGCTCCAAATCCATCTATCTCATGCGCCGCCTCCCCGACCGGTGGGAGCTTCCGCGCCGCTGCGCCGCGCTCCCCCTGCTCGCCCTTGCCGCCGGCCTCGTCCTCACCGCACTGCTCATCTGCCTCTGCAATCTCCTCTACTTCCGTGCCACGCCGCAGCAATGCCTGCCGGCCGGCGAACACTTTCTTTTCTGGAGGGCCTTCGGATGATCGAACTGCACCACATCTCCAAAACCTACGGTAAAACAAAAGCGCTGGACGACGTCTCGCTGTCCATTGGCCCCGGCGAACTGATCGGCCTCTTCGGCGAAAACGGCGCGGGCAAAACCACCCTGTTGAAGTCGATTCTGAATCTCGTTTCCTACACCGGCGACATCACGCTGGACGGCGAACCCATCACCCGCAAAAACATTGCCCGCCTCTCGTTTGCCACCTGTGAGCACAGCTTTTTCCCCAGCCTCACCGCAAACGACCACCGCGACTTCTACGCCGCGCACTTTGAAACCTTTCGCGCCGCGCGCTTTTCCGGCCTCATGGACTTTTTCGCCCTGCCAGGCCGCAAGCCCATCCGCAGCTTCTCCACCGGCCAGCAAAACCAGTTTGAGGTCATCCTCGCCCTCAGCCAGGGCGCGGACTATATCCTGATGGACGAACCCTTCGCGGGCAACGACGTCTTCAACCGCGAGGATTTTTATAAGGTCCTCCTCGGCATCCTCGAGCCGCACGAAACGCTCCTTCTCTCCACGCACCTCATCGAGGAAGTCTCCGGCTTTCTGGGCCGCGCCATCCTCCTGCACAAGGGGCAGATCGTCGGCGACACCCAGCTGAGCGACCTCGAATCCCAGGGCCAGACCCTCATGGACTACGTCAAATCGAGCTATCACTATCAGTCCGACCGCGTCAGCCGCGCCCTCACCAGCCTCACCGGAAAGGAGGACGACGATGCGTAAATATCCCCTCCTCCTGCTTGCTCTCATCCTGGCCTTCACGGTTCCGGCCGTCCTCGCCGTCTCCGCGCTGGACGCGCCGAAGGATCAAATCGCCTTCACCGAGCAGGTGCTCTGCGGCGACCCATCGGCCGCCTCCGGCCTCACCGTCCGCCTCGATACGCAGTACCGATACTACCTCCGCTGGCGCAGCGACATCACCTTCTCCCCCACCCGCTACACCGCCCAGACGGCCTATACCTTCGAAAACGGCCGCTACTGGGACAACGGCGCAAGTGAGCCGTGCGACCTCTACATCACGGACGGCATCAGCTCCGGCTTCGGCACTGAGGACGAAAACCCGCTCAGCGCAGCCGTGCAGGCGCTCAAGGACAAGGTGCAGCCCGGCACCGCCGCCTCCTCCATCCTCCGCGTCGCGGACTATTACGAAACCTACCCTCTGGAGATCAACATCGTCCTGCCAAACCTCTTCTACGGCACCCAGGTCTCCTACCTCTACGGCCCCGAGCAGGACGCCATCGACCGCCTGACCGCCTTCTTCCAGATCCCCGTCCTGCCCGACCAGTACCTGCAGATCGAGGTGGAAAAATCCGTAGACGGCGGCCAGTCGGTCGGTATCAGCAGTGCCGAGCAGGGCGACAGCTTCAATTTCTATACCCAGTCCATCGCCACAGCCGACGCCTTCTACTTCTTCTTTGACAACAAAACCGTAAATGGCCAGTACATCGACACCAGCCGCATCCCCGGCGGCTATGGGCTCTACTGCCTGCCCTACGGTCAGGTCGATACCGAGAAACCCTATAAGGGCCAGCCGGACGGCTGGCAGGGCTACGACGTCTTTGCCGACTGCCTTACCTGCCTCTATCCCGTCTCTCCTGACACCACCCTCACCCATCTCGCCGTCAGCGCCGACGGCACACGCCTGTTTCTGCATACCGTCGAGGACGGAGTCTACAACATTCTCGTACTCGACGCCAAAACCGGCGCCCTTCTCCAG
Source organism: uncultured Eubacteriales bacterium (assembly GCA_900555665.1). Lineage (GTDB taxonomy): Bacteria > Bacillota > Clostridia > Oscillospirales > Oscillospiraceae > CAG-170. Next base: position 14,566 of record USLX01000005.1, read on the forward strand.
CGCTGCCCCCTCCTGCCCTTTGACGCCGCATCCGCCTGGGCCGACCGCGTCGACGGCCGGGATTTCCAGCTTGTCCGCTTCGACGATCAGTTCTTTCTCTATGCCCTTCAGCCGGACGGCACGCTCCGTCAGGCCCTGCACGTCATGCTCTCCGAGCAGGAACGCTCCGAAACCTTCTTTCCCTGGTACAGCACGCAAAACCGCGCCTTCGCCTGGCAGGACGGCCGCCTTGCCGTTGTCTGCAGTGAGCGTCACAGCAGCGCCGTGAAGCCCTACAGCTCCTCGCTCGACTGTGGCTTCGCCGTCGCGATCTATGCCGAAGACGCCCTGCAATATTACGGCCTCTATCCCAGTTCGCTCGACGCGGCCAACGCCACCGGCGATCTCTCCCCCGCCTACAACACCCCTATCTCCTGTACCCTCGCGCCCTGATTCCCGCACAGCCCCATATCAGGGCCTTCCCGGCATCCAAAAAAGCGCCGTTCCCGACCCCGGGAACGGCGCTTTTTATTATCATGTATTCATCCCGCATCCCTGCGCGAACGCAGGCTTCTCTGCACCAGCTCCTCGGTCATCCCGCTGCGCAGCTCACATATGCGGAGAAACTCCTGTAAAATATCGCTCTGCATCCCCCGCATCATCCACTCCGAAACCATCCCGAACAGCTGCCCCCGGTAGAGCCCGATCAGCAGTTCCCGGTCGCGTCCATCCATTTCCCGCACGCCCTCTACGCGCGCCAGATACGTCCGCACCAGATAGTCGCACAGCTTCAGCAGACTCTCCACATAGGTGTCCCGTCCCACCGACTGAAAAATATGCAGCGCCGCCCGCCGGTGCTGCAGGGCAAACTCAATGACCGAGCGCATACACTGCTCAATCGAGTCCACCTGCGTATCCCGCGCCATGATGGCGTCCATCTCCCCGGTCAAAATCTTCTCCATCAGATCCGGGATATCCCGGTAATGGTTGTAAAACGTCTTTCGGTTGATCCCGCAGCTCTCCACGATCAGCTTCACCGTGATCTCGCTGAGCGGCCGCTCCTCCAGCAGCGTCAAAAACGCCGTCCGAATTGCCTTCTGCGTCTGCCCCGCCATGCTGTCCACCTCACTTTTCATCCAGTTTATCATACCCTCCGCCAAAACGCAAAGCAAAAACCGCCCCACCGCCACAATTCCGTCCATTTGACCACTTCTCCTTTTCCTGTCTTTGTGCTATACTGTTGCCATATTGAAGTTTCATCTCAGGCGCCCCGCGCAATCCCGCCCGCGCACCCCGGCACAGCGGCATTCCCCAGCCCTTCGTTTCCGCCTCACGCCCTTCAAACGAAGCGCTCCCGGCACTCCCGCCCCCGCCGGATCCGTCCGCCGGATTGTGCGCCGCTGCCCGAAAAACAGGAGGCAATGTCATGCGTTCTCTACTGAAAGTTGCAAAAACCGGTTACCTGGTCATCTCCGCCCTGCTCATTCTTGCGGGCGTGGGCCTGGCCTTCTTCTCCGATACGTTCTATCCCATCCTCGGCGTGCTGCTCGGCGTGCTCTTCCTGGTCTTCGGCATCGTGAAGCTCGCCGGCTTCTTCTCCAAAGACCCCTATCAGCTCGTCTTCGAGTCTGATCTGGTCTTCGGCATCCTCTATCTCATCTTCGGCCTGCTTCTTCTGCTCCGTACCGAGCGGATGATGGCCCTGTTTGGCCTGTTCTTCGGCCTGATGCTCCTGGCCGACGGCCTCACCCGCGTCCGCATCGCGCTCGACGCCCGCCCCTTCGGCATCCGTGCCTGGTGGCTCATTCTCATCTCCGCCATCGCCACGGCCATTCTCGGCCTTGTTCTCCTCTTCCACCCCGGCGAGGGCACCCGCGTGCTCACCCAACTGCTCGGCGTCACGCTCATCGTCGACGGCATCATGAACATCAGCACCATCCTCACCGCCGTCAAGATCATCCGTTCCGCCCGTCCCAAAGACGATGGCGACGACTATGAGCTGGTTGATGACTGAGCTCCCCCATCCCGCCCTTGAAAGGAGGCCCTTCCTATGAATCAGACCGCCGAAGGCTCCGGCGCTTCCTTTATGGAGAAGCTGTCGGCCTTCATCGTCGACAAGCGCAGCCTTATCTTCCTCGTCACCATCATCCTGCTCATCTTCTCCGCCTTCTCCCGCAACTGGGTCGAGGTCGAAAGCGACCTCACCTTCTACCTCCCTGAAGATTCCGAGACCAAGCAGGCCCTGAACATCATGGACGAGCAATTCATCACCTACGGCACCGCCAAGGTCATGGTCACAAACATCACCAAAGACGAGGCCGCCGATCTTGCCGACACCATCAAATCCATCCGCGGCGTCCAGATGGTCGACTACGACGATACCGTCGACCATTATAACGACCTCTCCGCCCTCTATTCCGTCACCTTCGACTATTCTGAGGACGATGACGCCTGCCTGACGAGCCTCGCCGCCGTCAAAGAGGCCCTCGCCGCCTACGATCTCTACGTCGATACCGACCTCGGCAACACCCAGGCCGAGATCATCGACCATGAAATCAGCATCATCATGATCTACGTCGCCGTCGTCATCGTCGTGGTGCTCCTGCTCACGTCCGAAACCTACGGCGAGGTCCCGGTCCTGATCCTGACGTTCGTTGTCGCCCTCATCACCAACCAGGGCACGAACTACCTGCTCGGCAAGATCTCGTTCATCTCCAATTCCGTCACGAGTATCCTGCAGCTGGCGCTTTCCATCGACTACGCCATCATCTTCTGCAACCACTTCAAGGAAGAGCATCGCCTCTTCCCCATCCGCGAGGCGGTCATCGCCGCCCTTTCCAAATCCATCCCTGAAATCGGCGCAAGCTGCCTGACCACGGTCGGCGGCCTGGTCGCGATGCTCTTCATGCAGTTCAAGCTCGGCCCCGATATGGCCATCTGCCTCATCAAGTCCATCGCCTTCGCGCTGCTCTCCGCCTTCCTCGTGATGCCGGGATTGCTCATGCTCTTCGGCCCGCTGATCGACCGCACGGCGCACCGCAGCTTTGTCCCGAAGATCTCCTTCATCGGCAAATATGACTATGCCACGCGCTTCTTCGTCCCGGCCATCTTCCTGATCTTCGTTGTCTTCGGCTTCAAGCTCTCCTCGGATTGCCCCTACGCCTACGGCTACAGCCTCATCTCCGCACCGAAGCTCAATGACACCCAGATCGCCGAAAACATGATCGAAGAACGCTTCCCCTCCACCAATATGGTCGCCCTCGTTGTCCCCGCCGGGGACTTCGACAAAGAGCGCGCCATCCTGGAAGAGCTCTCCGCCTACGACGAAGTCGACTCCTCCATGGGCCTGACCAACATTGAGGCCATGGACGGCTACATGCTCGCCGACAAGCTCACCCCCCGCCAGTTTGCAGAGCTGGCCGGGCTCGACTACGAGCTCGCCGAGGTTGTCTATGCAGCCTACGCCGCCAACCAGGAAAACTACGGCCAGCTCGCCGGCAATATTGCAAACTATCAGGTTCCCCTCATCGATATGCTCCTCTACGTCTGCGACCAGATTGACTCCGGCCTCGTCACGCTCAGCGACGACCAGACCGCAATGCTGAACGACGCAAAGACGCAGATGACCAGCGCCAAAAACCAGCTTCAGGGCGAGGACTTCAGCCGCATGCTTGTCTACCTGAACCTCCCCGTCAGCGGCGACGAAACCTATCACTTCACCGACACCATGCGTGAGATCGCTGAAAAATACTACCCCGACGAGCCGGTCTACGTCGCCGGCAACAGCACCAACGAATACGACTTTGAAAAGTCCTTCGCCATCGACAACACGGTCGTCAGCATCGTCTCGGTGCTCATCGTGCTCGTTGTCCTGCTCTTCACGTTCAAATCCGCCGGTATGCCGCTCCTGCTGATCCTGGTCATCCAGGGCAGCATCTGGCTGAACTTCTCCTTCCCGAAGATCACGGGCAAATACCTCTTCTTCCTCGGCTACCTGATCGTCAGCTCCATCCAGATGGGCGCGAACATCGACTACGCCATCGTCATCGCCACGCGCTATCAGGAGCTCAAAGGCAAAATGCACCACCGCGAAGCCATCGTCGAAACGCTCAACTTTGCCTTCCCGACGATCCTCACCTCCGGCTCGATTCTCTCCGTCTGCGGCTTTTTGATCGGCAACATGACCTCCGAGCCGGTCATCGCCGGCATCGGCGAGAGCCTTGGCCGCGGCACGGTCATCTCGATGTTCCTCGTCATGTTCGTCCTGCCGCAGATCCTGCTCATCGGCAGCGGCATCGTCGACAAGACTTCCTTCTCCGTGCCCTCCGTCGCCGTCGGCGGCCATAAAGCCGGCAGCGGCCGCACCTATGTCAACGGCATGGTCTCCGGCCACATCAACGGCACCATCCGCGGCGCGGTTCACGCCGTCGTCGAGGGCGAAATCGATCTCAATCTTGTATCCGGTTCAGCAAGTGAAGAGGAGGCGGATGATGATGAAACAAAATAATGTGCTTCGCCGCCTGTTCGCGGCCCTGCTTGCACTCCTCACGCTCGTGAGCTTTACGGCCCTCCCCGCCCTCGCCGTCGAGGATGACGCGGCGGACGCCGAAGCTGTCAAGCCCGCCGAAGCCTCCGCCCCCCAGACAGAGGATGCCGAAGCGGAGACGATCTCCATCGCCACGGCAGAAGACCTGCTCGCCCTTGCCGAAAGCTGCACGCTCGACGCCTGGTCGCGGGACAAACGGGTCGTGCTCGCGGCCGATCTCGACCTCACCGGCCTCGACTTCACCCCCATTGCCACCTTCGGCGGCACGTTTGACGGCCAGGGCCATGCCATCCGCGGCCTCACGCTGACCGCCGCCTGCTCCCCCAGCGGCCTGATCGGCACCATCCAGCCCACCGGCCGCGTGGAAAACCTCACCCTGGAGGCCACCGTTGCCCCTTCCGGTGAGAGCAGCGCCACCGGCGGCCTCGCCGGGGAAAACTACGGCACCATCGAAAACTGCACCTTCTCCGGTTCCGTCTCCGGCACCTTCTCCACCGGCGGCCTCGTCGGTGAAAACAAGGCCTCCGGCGTCCTCCGCGCCTGCCGCACCAGCGGCACGGTCGACGGTGAAAACCGCACCGGCGGCCTCGCCGGCTGCAGCCTCGGCGTGATCGAAGACTGTGAAAACGCCGCCTACGTCAATATCGAGAGCGTCGACCCCGGCATCGACCTGTCTGATCTCGACCTCTCCTTCTCCCTCGATCTGGCCCACCTTTCCGACTTCTCCACCGCCAACGTCGCCACCGATACCGGCGGCATCGCGGGCTACAATGCCGGCACGCTCTCCGCCTGCCGCAATACCGCTGCCATCGGCTACCCGCACATCGGCTATAACGTCGGCGGCGTGGCCGGCCGCAGCTGCGGCCAGCTCATCAGCTGCGTCAATACCGGCGCCATCTCCGGCCGAAAAGATGTCGGCGGCGTCGTGGGCCAGGTCGAACCGTACATCGAAATGCAGCTCGACGAAAAGAGCACCGCCAAGCTTCAAAAGCAGCTCGATGAGCTGAGCACCCTCGTGGACCAGGCAGCCAGCGACGCGCAGGGCGGCGCAGGCGGCGTCTCCTCCCGGATCAATGCGCTCTCCGGCTATGTCGATACCGCCGTCGCCGAGGCAGAAAACGTCCGCGTCAACGTCAACGGCAGCGCAAACGTCACCGGCACCGGCTCCGCGAACTCCTCCACCACCGCCACCCCCAGCGATTCCACCATCGACTCCACCTCCGGCTCCCTCGGCAACATCGATGTCACGCCGAACGAAGACGGCGGCGTCTCCATTGGCGTCTCCACCGGTGACGGTACCGTCACCGTGAACCCCGGTCAGGTGCAGATTGACCACACCGGCGTCGCAAACGGGCGGCTCGACGCCAACGGAGGGCTTGTCGCCGCACCGGATCTCGGCAACCTTTCTTCCGCCGTCTCCGGTGTCTCCAGCCAGATCTCCCTGCTCAGCGATTCCCTCAGCGGCACGGTCGGCGCCCTCTCCAACGACGTCAAGGCCATCAACAAAAAGTTCAACCAAATCTCCAACACCCTCTTTGACGCCGTCAACAACGCCGAAGATGGCGTCAAAAACGCCGTCACCGACGCTTCCTCGGTCGATGTCGACAAGATCACCCTCGGCAAAGTCTCCCTCTGCCGCAACGAAGCCGCCGTCTCCGGCGACATCAATACCGGCGGCGTCGCAGGCTCCATGGCCCTGGAATACGCGCTCGACCCGGAAGATGACGTCTCCTCAGACCTCTCCGGTGCCTACCAGCGCCAGTATACCTACCGCGCCGTCCTTCAGTCCTGCACCAATACCGGTGCCGTCACCGGCAAGCGTTCCTACGTCGGCGGCATCTGCGGCCGGATGGATCTCGGCCTCATCACCGCCTGCGAGGGCTACGGCGTCCTTTCCAGCGACTCCGGCTCCTACGTCGGCGGCATCACCGGCCTCACCGCCGCCACCGTGCAAAACAGCTTTGCAAAAGCCACCCTCTCCGGGAAAACCTACGTCGGCGGCATCACCGGTTCCGGCATCGCCGAGGCACTCGACGGCTCCGGCTCCACGGTTGCCGGCTGCGTCAGCCTCGTCGTGATTCCGGCCTGCGACCAGTATTCCGGCGCAATCGCCGGCAGCACAGACGGCACCTACACCGAAAACCGCTTCGTCTCCGACACCCTCGCCGGCCTCAATCGCCAGAGCATCTCGGGCGCTGCGGAACCTGTGGACTTCGAAGCGCTCGCCGAAGAAGAAACGCTCCCCGCGGCCATGCGCACCTTTACGCTGAAATTCGTCGCCGGAGGCAAAACGCTCAAGCAGCTGTCCTTCTCCTATGGCGACTCGTTCGGGAGCGACATCTTCCCCTCCATCCCCACGGAAGATGGCTCCTATGCCGCCTGGGATCGCACCGATCTTTCCGATCTCCGCTTCGATACCACGGTCACCGCCGTCGATACCCCCTATACCCCCGCCCTGGCCTCCGAGACCAAGCGGGACGACGGCCGCGCCGTCCTCCTCGCCGAAGGCAACTATTCCGAGGGCGACACAATCTCCATCACCGCCGAGCCTCTCTCCCCCACGGCCTTCCATGTCCGCACGGGCAATGCAGCCAATCGTCTGCAGGCCTATTTTGAGAGCTTCGAGCCCGGCCATCTCCCGCCCATGACCGCCAACTGGGACGTTGTCGAGCAGTGGAGCATCACGGTGTCCTCCTCCGCCCCTGCGCCCTATCGCGTCCGCTATCTCGCGCCCGAGGGCAAGTCCGACCGGCTTCGCATCTACGTCGAGCAGGATGGCCTCTGGCAGTCCATCTCCTATGAGACGATCGGCAGCTATCTCGCCTTCGACATCCCTGCCGCCACGGCCCGTGTCGCCGTCATCTCGACGATGCCGGTCTGGTGGATCTGGGTCTCCATCCCGCTCCTGCTTGCCCTCCTCGTCTTCCTGCTCGTCCATTTTATCCGCAAGGGCATCCGGAAGGCGAAGCGGCGCCAGTCCGCGCAGCCCGAGCCGTACGACGCGCCGCTCGTTGCCGCTGGAGTAAACGGGGACCACCCGCAATCTGCGCCGCAATTTTCTGCGGCGTCACCCGCTCCTGAAAATGCAGATCTCCTCGCCCGTGCCCAGTCCGCCGAGGAAAAGCTCGCCGAACTCGAGGCCGAGCTTGCCGCACTGAAATCGCAGCAAGCATCCGCAAAACCTGATAATCCTCCGGAAAATCCAAACCTTTCCGCGGAAAATGCGCCGCAAAATCCGTCGACGGAGGCCCCTGCCTGCCCAAAAGCTGAGGCGGCCGGAACGGCCGCCAAACCGAAGCGGCGCTTCCGCTGGTGGATCCCCCTCTCTGCCCTGGTTTTGCTCAGCGCGGCCGCTTTCCTGATTTTCGGATTTTCAAAAGCAAAATCAGGACTTTATGCTTATAAAATCCTGAAAAATTACACAAATCAAGCAGAATTTGCAATGGAAGCCTCCCTTGATTTTTGCGTAAATGGTGTTTCTTCGGAGACAGATGTCGCCGTCATAAGCACAAAATCAGGTGATCAGCGCATCACACAGCTGTCAGCCGACGGTCTCACGCTCTACTGTGCAAACCATACGCTCTACCTCGAGGACGGCACAGCCTTTTCCCTCTCCGCCCCCGCCCTCACAGACTATGGTGCGCTGCTCGATCTGTCCCTTTCCCTGTACGAATCCTCCGAGCTTGTCGAATCGAAAAATCAGGACGAAACCGTCTATCAAATCGCTCTGACCGCCGAAAATGCCGAAGAACTTGCAACCATTCTCCTCCCGTCCTACGCCGCCGAAACGCTCTCCATCTCCCAAGCAGATGCGGAGCTTCATGCGGCGGACGGTGCGCTGCGCCTGCTGCGCTTCGACCTCAAAACATCCAATTCTCCGGACATTTCCTGCGCCCTCACCCTTACGCCCCGCGCAGCTGTCCCTGCCTCCGTCGACATCCCGGAATCCGTACTTTCCGCGATCAATTCCGGAGAATCTTCCGAAAAAATCGAGTTTTCCGAGGACTTTTTCCGTCTGATTTCCGCCTGGCAAATGCTTCTTTCCGAAGAGCGTTCCTCCTACGACCTGTGCCTTGCAGCAAACTGCGGCCCCATTCTCCTCGACACCGCATTTTCCCTCGATTTCGACAAAAGCAGCGGCCAGCAATACGGCAGCATTCAAAAGGGTTCTCTGACTTTGTATTTTTCCGGGGATAAAATCTGCGATTCTTCCGGCAACATCCTGAATTCCGAAACAAATTCACTCGTAGATTCCGCCACGCTTCTGCCCCTTGCCGATCAATTTGTACGTTCCATCGAGGCCACTTGTACGCACAACGGAGATTCTTCCACCTATACTCTCTCCCTGGACGAGGACGGCATGGCTGCTGTCGCGCAGGCCATCGCACCGGAAAGCAAAACTTTGGACATCCAATTCTCCTCCGGATCGCTTGAAATGGAACTAACCGGAAACAATTTAACCCAAATCACCCTTTCCTGCTCCGGCACACTCCACGTTGTCCTTGCCGATGCCCCTGTCACATTCTCCGCAGAGATTACCCCCGCAGCCCGCAGCGTTTCATTCCCCCGGGAAGTCATCAACGCACTGAAGAAATAAACAGAGAGAAGGAATCACCATGGCAAACCGAATCATCTGCATCGGCAGGCAGTTCGGCAGCGGCGGACATGAGATCGCCGTAAAAGTTGCAAATCAGCTTGGAATTCGGGTTTATGAGCGAGAATTGATTCGCCTTGCGTGCGAATATGGTGAGCTTTCGGAGAAGGCGATGTGCGGTTCGGACGAAAAGGCGACCAACCCCCTCCTGTTCCAGACGGTTCACGAGGGCAACTATCACGTCCTGCGTGGAAAACCAACTTCCGAGGTTCTGTTTGCCCTACAAAGCCACGAAATCAAGCGTTTATCCAAACGTGAGGAATGCGTTTTTGTGGGCCGCTGCGCGGATTTTGTGCTCCGCAATCAGGACGTCCGCTTGCTGCGCGTGTTCATCTCCGCCCCGGAGGCGCAGCGCGTGGCCCGCAAAATGGAGCAGGAAAAGCTGTCCCATAATCAGGCCCTTCAGCTCGTCCGCAAAATGGATAAGCAACGCAAAAAGTACTACGAAACGTACACCGGTCAGGTCTGGGGCGCGCCGCAGTTCCACGACCTCTGTCTCGACACCGGCCGCCTCTCCATCCCGGAGTGCACCGCGCTGATCGTTTCAAAATTCCAACTTTTATAAGAAAGAGCTAACTTTTTCGAGGTTTTTATGCAGATTCGTACCGCTGCCCTTCAGGATCTCCCCGCGCTTACCGCTGTGGAAGCCGCCTGTTTTCCCCCGGCGGAGGCCGCAACGCAAGCCCAGCTTGCCGCGCGTCTGCGCAATTACGGCAATCACTTCTGGCTGCTCCTTGACGGCGCATCCGTCGTCTCGTTTGTTGACGGCTTTTGTACCGATTTGCCCGATTTAACGGACGAAATGTACGAAAATGCCGCCCTCCACCAGGAGCATGGCGCCTGGCAGATGATCTTCGGTGTCAATACCCTCCCCGCCTATCGCCGCCAGGGCTGCGCCGAACGACTGCTCCGCCGCGCCATCGAAGACGCCCGCGTGCAGGGCCGCCGCGGCTTGGTGCTCACCTGTAAAGACCATCTCGTCCCCTACTACGCAAAATTCGGCTTCCAAAACGAGGGCGTCACATCCAATTCCACCCACGGCGGCGTGGTCTGGAACCAGATGCGCCTGACTTTTTAGCAGGAATTCCGCAAAAAATCCACTGTATCAACCGATACAGTGGATTTTTCAGCGTGTCGAAAAAGCCTTTTCGCCCCGCTGCCGTCCAGGTTTTTGAACTTTAAAAAGTTCAAAAACCTGCTTGATGGAACGCGAAGGGGGCTCTTTGCCCCCTTCACGCTTCCCCTGCGACTCAATTGCGGAACTGTATTTTATAGTTTTTGATATTCTTGGCATCCCCCTCCGAAGAGGGGGATGCTCCTGAAAGAGTCTGTTCTCAGGCAGCCATCACGCTCAAAACCTTTGCGGCCTGTGCGCGGGTGGTCTTCGCCTTCGGATTGAACGCGCCGTTGCTTCCCTGGAGATAACCGGCAGCGTTGCAGTAATTCACAGCCTCCATCGCCCAGTTGGGGATGGCGTCAAGGTCGGTGTACGTCAGCTTCACGGCAAAATCCTGCCCAACGCGCTTGGCAAAGACATCATAACCGTAGAGAATCTTGGCCAGCTCCTGACGGTTGACGGGGTTGGTGGGCTTGAACGTGCCGTCGGAATAGCCGCCGACAATGCCGTTCGCTGCGGCCCACAGAACGGCCTTTTCATAATAGGCGCCGTCCTTGCAGTCCTTGAACTTCTCAGAGACCTTGCCCTCGACGTCGGGCGAACCCGCCATCCGATAGAGCACGGTGACGAGCATCGCGCGGTTCATATTGCCGTTCGGGTCGAACTTGCCGTTCGCCCCGCCCATCAGTTCCTTCGCGGTGACGTCATCCACATACTTGGCGTACCAGGCCGTGGAGACCACGTCGGTGTAGGACTTGATCGTGATGCGGTTCTGCGCGGAAGCATAGCTCTTGCCCACCACGCCGCCGAGCTTCGTCTTGATGTACTCGACAACGGCCGTATCCATCGGCACACCGGTATCGACGATCTTCGGGGAGGTCTTGAAGGTGTAGTAGGTGTCGCCGCCGGCGGCGGTGAAGTCGTTGGTGACAACGGCGTAGGTGTCCTTCGGGTTGAAGGCCTTGCCGTTGATGCTGTCAATGGTGACGCGCTGAATCGACTTCGGGCCATAGTAGGTCGAGCCCGGATAGGTCTCAGCGTTGGCGTCATACTTCGCGCCGGTCACGACAGTGTAGCGGATGCCCGACACCTGCGGGAAGCCGCCGATGGCCGTCGGCAGAGAGTAGGTGGACGCCTCGAGGGCCTCCAGCAGGCTCGCGCCCGAAATATAGATGACCGCAACCGTGTTGCCGAACGGCAGGACCGTGTTGATGTCCTTCATCGAGATGTCGCCGGCTTTAATAGACGCGCGGATGCCGCCGCCGTTCGTCAGTGCGACCACATGGTCGGTCGGGACGTCGAGCTTGCCGTCCTTCGTCGCATACCAGAGGATGCCGTCCGTGATCAGGTTGCCGAGGTTGGTCTCCTTGGTGCGGACGCCGGGATCGCGGTTGCCGTCGAGGTCGACCTCAGTCTTCGCGAAGACTTCGCCGAGGCGGGTGTCCACGTCCTTGATGAACGAATCAGCCAGAGCCTTGACAGCCGCATCCTCATTTTTATAGTCCTCGAGCTTGACCAGCTCGTTGCGCTCGATCTTTTTCGTGGCGTTGTCAATGACGATCACACCGACATTCTCCAGCTTCGTGCCGGTGGACTGGATGGGCTCGTCATGCTCGCCCTTTGTCATGACGGTGTGCGAATGGCCGTCGATGATGAAGTCGATGCCCTTGCTGTTGGCATAGACGTCAGTGGAACGGTTGGGGTTGGACTCCTCGTCCACGCCGAGATGCGTCAGCGCGATGACGACGTCCGCGCCGCCCTTCTTGAGCGCGGCGGCCTCTTGGGTTGCAAAGTTATAAAGCTCGTCCTTGGCCATGAAGGTCACGCCCTGGATCTTGGCGGGATGGGCCTTGGTGGCGGTCTCCGGCGTGGTCAGGCCGAGGAAGCCGACCTTGACGCCGCCCGCAGTGGTGACAGTGGTCGTGCCGTCGAAGGCCAGCTTGCCATTGTACTGGATGTTGCCGATGACCTTGAACTTTGCATCGCCCCTGATATTCTGCAGATTGTCGAAGCCATAGTCGAACTCGTGGTTGCCGAACGTGGCGATGTCGTAGCCCGCCGCATTCATGAGCTCGACTGCCGCCGCGCCCTTCGAGTCACTGACATAGGGCGTGCCCTGAATGTAGTCGCCTGCGTCCACAAGGATGACGTCCGCGCCCTTTTCTGCGTAGTCCTTTTTCAGTGCTGCAACTTTTGCGTACAGGCCGATCGCACCGTGCACGTCGTTGGTGTGCAGGATGACGGTCTTCCCGGCCAGCTCTCCGTCCGCGGCCAGCGCGCCGGTCATCAGACCGAGCACCAGAACAACGGCCAGAAGAAGTGCTACGAGTTTTTTCATAGTATCCTCCTTTATTTTCTTCCGCCGGATGGCGGAAAGATTACAAAAGCAGTGCCGCATATCAGGTTGTCCTATTATTATACCGCATTTCCCTGGTACAGGCTATCGGCAGTTTTTCGGAAAAAGAACGGAATATTTCGTGATTATGCACAAAAATCACAAGTCAATCACGGCTTCTTATAGTTATGTTAACGCAAATTCCTTCCCCGTCAACACAACCTCCCGGATGAACCGAAACGTCTCCTCCTCCCCGCGATCTCGAAGCATCTCGAGCAGAAAATGCAGTTGCCGGAATGTTTCCGGATGCACGCAGTCCGATTCCCGCGCCCGTTCCAGATAGGCCAGCGGTGAACCGTCGGTATACGCCGCTCCCTGATAGGTCTTGCAGGCCGCGATCCGGTCCATGACCATCTCCGCCAGATACCGCCGCGGCATCTCTACCGGCTCATACCGCCGCGTGGCCGGATTGATGTCCGTCCAGTATTCAAAATGGTGCTTGTTGCGCCCCTTGTGGTGCATCCACGCCTCGGAATAGCCCTTCGCCTCGCGTTCGGCGGTGTTGGGGCTGCGCGTGCCCTGATAATAGCGGACGCCGGTCCAGAATTCGGTCGGCGAATACTTGGATAAATCGTGCGTCAGCCCCTGCCAGTAAAGCCCGACGCGAAAACATCCCCGCCGAACCAGCCTGCGGTGATGGGTGATGGTTTTCAGATGCTTCCAGAGGTTGCTCATGACGCACGGCTCCTTTTCTCACGTTCAGGTACATTATAAAATAGAACCGCCGAAAATGCAACCGCCCCACGCCCGCGCCGCTCCCCTCCACGCCTCCAGCCGTTTCCCGTGAAAAACCGATTAGTTCATATCGATCTTTCACAATCGATATAGAATTTTATCTCGATATTTTGTACGATATGCATAATTTTTTATCTTTTTTCGTTAAGAAATTAACAGCCACGCCCTGTATCTTCACAGCACCTGAACACCATTTTTTGCCTGCTCTTGGTATAATAAAAGCATCCCGAAGGGGATAGAAAGAGGAGGAGAATATGAAAGAAAAGAAGAAACTGTCACTGTCCGTATGGATCTTCATTGGCATGATCGCCGGTATTCTCGTGGGTCTGTGTTTCCTGAAAAAACCGGAGTTCACCACGGATTACCTCAAGCCCATCGGCACAATCTACATCAACCTGCTGAAGTTCCTCGTTGTCCCTGTCGTGCTCTTCTCGATCACCGACGGCGTCGTCTCCCTGAAGGATCTCAAGCGCGTCGGCTCTGTCGGCCTGCGGACGTTCGTGTACTACATGTTCACGACCGCCATCGCCGTCGTCATCGGCCTCGTGCTGGCCAACGTTTTCAAGGGCGCTTTCCCGCTGCTCCAGACCACCGGCCTGGAATACGAGGCCAAGGAATCCCCCTCCGTCATGCAGGTCATCGTGAACATCTTCCCCGATAACCTGCTCAAGCCGATGGTAAGCGCTGATATGCTGCCGGTCATCGTCGTCGCAATCTTCTTCGGCGCGGGCATCCTCGCGGCCGGGGACGATGGCATCCCCGTCGGCGGCGCAGTCGGCAGAATGAACAAGGTCATCATGCAGATCATGATGATGATCATCAAGTTCACCCCGATCGGCGTCCTCTGCCTGATGGCAAACGTCGTCGCCGTCAACGGCCCTGCCATCGTCGGCAACCTGCTCATCGTCATCGGCGTGGCCTATCTCGGCTACATCATCCATATCGTCGTGGTCTACGGCCTGTCCGTGCGCTTCCTGTCCGGCATGAACCCGTTCAAGTTCTTCAAGGGCCTGGCCCCGGCCATGATCTGCGCGTTCACCACCACGTCTTCCAACGCGACGCTCCCGCTGAACATCGAGTGCTGCAACAAGATGGGCGCGGAGCCGGAGATCAGCGCATTCGTCCTGCCACTCGGCGCGACGATCAACATGGACGGCACAGCGATCTATCAGGCCGTCGCGGCGATCTTCATCGCCTGCTGCTACGGCGTTGACCTGACGCTTGGCCAGATGGCTATGATCGTCCTGACGGCGACGCTCGCCTCCGTCGGCACCGCCGGCGTCTCCGGCGCGGGCATGATCATGCTGGCGATGGTGCTCGAGTCCGTCGGCCTGCCGGTCGAAGGCATCGCGATCATCGCGGGCGTCGACAAGCTGTTCGACATGGGCCGTACCACCCTCAACATCACCGGCGACGCCACTTGCGCCATGTGGATCTCCCGTCAGGAGCAGCACAAGGCCGCCAAACTCGCCGCCAAGGCCAATCGATAAGCATCTCTCATCTCTCTATTTGTTTCATGTCAAAGAAGGCCGCCGGATCGATCCGGCGGCCTTCGACATTTCCCTCCCCCCACGCTCCAAAAAGCGCCGTCCCCGGCACTCCCGGAGCCCGAAACACATGAAAAGG
Source organism: uncultured Eubacteriales bacterium (assembly GCA_900555665.1). GTDB lineage: Bacteria > Bacillota > Clostridia > Oscillospirales > Oscillospiraceae > CAG-170. The sequence goes on from USLX01000005.1 coordinate 29,618, forward strand.
TTGCTATTCCTGTCACTTTATGTTATAATTTTGTCATTCTTGAAATTGGGAGTGCAGCTATGGCCCAGTTAAAGCTCTTCGGCTCTGCGCGCGGCGGGGCCCGCGTGGCGAAACGCGGCAAAAAGGAAAAACCGGTCAAGCGGAAAAAGCCCCTCAAGGCGCTGGCCATCGTCCTGGCCGTCCTGCTCTGCCTCGAAGGCCTCTATTTTCTCTGCATCTATTCCAACATCCCGTTTATTAAAAAATACCGCACCATCTACATCAATACCGCCATGAACACCATGCGCCACCAGTGGCTCGCCACCTATTTCATCCCCGAGGAGATCATCTCCCAGGTACGCTATGAGTACGGCCTCCAGATTGCGGCCTCCAACGGCAAGGAGAGCCAGTGGGGCAGTGCCGATGCTGCGTCCGCCGAGGTCACAAAGCCCACCGTCAACGAGATCGAGGCGGAGATCGTCGAGGCAGAAAAGCCCGACCCCGAAGCACAGGCCCGCCTCGCCCGCGAGGCATTTTTTGAAGTCTTCTGGGAGATCGACGAGGCCAGCATGGACGCCTACGTCGCCGAGCACCCGGACGTCATCGCAAACGGCTGGGGTAGCATCCACATCAACGAGGCCGGCATTGAGGACAAAGGAACCAGCATCGAGTCGATCTACGGCGAACAGGTGCTGGGCCTCGACGCGGAAAACGGCGTCCTGCTCCTGCGCGTCAAGGACAAGGGCTATCGCGGCGTATTGGCCGTGGGCAAAAACCCGGCGGCGCTCTCGGTCGAGACCTGCTCGACCTACGGCAGCGTCGGCCAGAAGATCGGCGTCACTGCAGAAGAACATGACGGCGTCCTCGCCATGAACGGCAGCGGCTTCCCCGACCCCGGCGGTGCCGGAAAGGGTGAACGGGTCGCGGGCTATGCGATGTCCAACGGCGTGGAATACGGCGCGCACTTCACGCAGTGGGCCTATAAGCGCATCGAGCTGCGTGAGGATAATCGCTTCTACATCAAGGACGCCTCCGCCCCGACCGGCGATGGCACGACCGACGCGACCGAGTTTCAACCCGCGATGATCATCGACGGCGTGAAATATACGACCGATATATGGACCGATACACAGCCGCGTGCCTGCATCGGCCAGTCTGACAAGTATGAGATCCTGATGCTCGTCATCGAGGGCCGCCTCTGGCTCGAGGGCATCAACGGCACAAGCGTCAATACCTGCTCCGACATCCTGCTCCAGCACGGGTGCATGCAGGCGATGAATCTCGACGGCGGCTCGTCGGCCATGATGTGGTTCGACGGGAAATACGTCATGCGCTCGTCCAGCCCGGACAACCGCTACAACGGCGGCCGCGAATGCCCGAACGCCTGGGTCTATAAAGCCGCCGGAACCTTCGAAGAATGACTTGACAAACGCACAAATCCTGCTACAATGGTGACGCAAATTCAAATAATATGAGGAGAATTACCATGAAACAGCAAATCAGACGCATCCTTGCGCTGGCGCTGGTTGTTCTGGCGCTGGCCGCGATTTTCACCGGCTGCGCGAAGAAGCCCGGCAAGACCCTGACCGTCGACGTCACGCACGGCGACGGCGCCACGAAGACCTTCACCGTCAAAACCGACGCAGAAAACCTCGGCGCCGCCCTGACTGAAGACAAGGACATCGGCGTGACCGGCGAAGACAGCGACTACGGTATCTTCATCACCACAGTCGACGGTGAGACCGCTTCCAACGATGACCAGACCTTCTGGTCGATCAGTAAAGACGGTGTCGACCTCGAAGTCGGTGCGGACAGCCAGCCCATCGCCGACGGCGAGCACTACGAGCTGACGCTCAAAACCTGGTAAAAAACGCCCCGTCCCAGGCCATCCGGCCCGGGGCGGGGCGTTCGCTCAATTGTTGGTAAAATGGTAGGAATGGCCCGGATCGTAGGCCATTTTGTTGCTTTCTGAAATAAAATCCATAAACCGGTTGGCCGCCGAGGTCGGCGTCACCCCCTGCAGCGTACACATCGTCACCGCCCTTGGCGGAATCTCAAAGTCGGTCTTCAGCGGCACAATCACGCCCCGCCCAAGCCCCGAGAGCGAAAACTCTTCCGTCACACACGCCACGCCCAGCCCGATCCGTGCCAACGATACCAGCAGATTGTGGGATCCCAGCTCAATCTCCGGATGGATGGAGATCCCATGCTCCTGAAAGTACCGCTCCACATACAGCCGCGAACTGGCCTTGCGCTCGAGCAGAATGAGCGGCAGCGCTGCAATCTCCTGCATGGTATACACCTTGTCAAACTCCAGATAATCCGGCGCAGCGACAAAAATTGTGTGCGTGTCGACGCAGTGCCGCACGGTATAAACCGTCTCGTCCGGCGCCTCGCTCGCAAACGCAATGTCCACCTGTCCCGCATGCAGATAATCCAGCACCATCGACGTCGTCCCGTTCAAAATCCGGATGCGGATGTCTGGATAATCGCGGTGAAACGCCTCCAGGCGCGAGAGCAGATACGTCTTCGTCACCGTGTCGCTCGCGCCGATGATCAGCTCCCCGGTCAACAGCTGCCGCGAGGCCGCGATCTTCTCCTCGCCGCTGCGCAGCAGCCCCAACGCATGGCTCACATATTCCAGCAGCAGCTTCCCCTCGCTTGTCAGACTCACGCCCTTCGTGCTCCGCGAAAACAACCGCACCTGCAGCTGCTCCTCCAGCTGCTTGACCGACTGGCTCACCGCCGACTGCGAAATAAACAGATTCTGCGCCGCCGCCGAGATATTTCCCTGCTTGGCCACCTCCAAAAACACCCGGTATAATTCCAATCTGACCGCCATACCCGTGTCCTCCCATCATTAAAGCTAATGCCCACTATTATTTATATCTATTTTACTTATCTCTGCAGGATGATTATAATGGGTAGGCTGACAAAAGTCCAGTAGCAATTTTGACACAGGAGGCCCCCTATGCTCATCAGAACGCCGGATCAGGACATCGAACGCATCCTTTTCACCGAAAAAACCATTGCTGCCCGCGTAGAGCAGCTTGCCGGAGAGCTGACGGCAAAATACGGCGACAAGCGCCCCGTGCTGGTGTGCGTGCTCAAAGGCGCGGCCTTTTTCTACATCGATCTCTGCCGCTGCATGAACTGCCCCATCGATATGGACTTCATCGCCGTCTCCAGCTACGGCCTGAACGACAAATCCACCGGTGTCGTCCGCCTCATCAAAGACCTGGATAACAATATCACCGGCCGCCACGTCATCATCGTGGAGGATATCATCGATTCCGGCCTCACCATGAAATATCTGCGCCAGCTCTTTGCCGCGCGCAACCCCGCCAGCATCACCACCGTCTCCTTCCTCGACAAGGAAGACTGCCACAGCGAAAGCCTGAAGACCGACCTCTGCGGCTTCACCATCCCGAACGAATTTGTCGTCGGCTACGGCCTCGACTATGCCAACTACTACCGCAACCTGCCCTATATCGGCGTGCTCCGTCCGGAATGCTATCAATAATCCCGCCCGAATCGTCAAATCCGCCCGCGCGGGTTTGGCGTTTTTGGTCTGTTTCCCCTATTGACGAAATCTGTAATCCAGTGTAAAGTATATTATAATTTCATAGGGTGTATCTGAAACCTCATGATGTGCCCGGCAGCGAGGAATTTTCGCGCTGCGCAA
>USLX01000006.1 GCA_900555665.1 uncultured Eubacteriales bacterium
TTTTTGATAATCAGTTTTTGATGGTAATGTTGATGATTGCCCCGGCCGTGCCGATAATATCGCCGGTTTCGGGGTCCAAGTTGTGAAAATACGCGGTACATTCGTATGTACCAGCGGGGAGAACAACATCCAGCTTCGCGCGTTCGATTTTGCTGCCGACGGCGATAGCGCCGGATTCGTAAATCTGTTCGCCCGTGTCATTGCGGACAATCTGGACCTTTTGTGGATAATTATTGATGCTCTCGTTTACGAGCATCAAGTTTCCCTCCGAAGAACCGTCCTCAAAGATTGGGGCAGTGTTGGCCGAAATGTTAATCATGCCCTCTGCGACCTTTTCATTGAGTTTTTCTGCGATTTCCTCCGGCGAAAGGTTATCCCAACCGCCCTCCACGGCAGCGGAATCATAGACAATGCCCGCTTTGGCGCGTGCTTCTTCCTTGGTCAGCGGTTTGCTGACCAGACGGGTGATAAGAAAGATGCCCGCGCCGATGGCACAGGCGAGAAATACGACGGCAAGCACAACACGAATGTTGCCCTTGGCCTGCTTGGGATGATTCTGATATGTTTCGTACATAGAAACAGCTCCTTTGTGTTTTGATTTGCATACTAGGGTGGGATACGGTAGCGACACAGCAGGCAATACAGGTCGTCTGCCGTGCAAGGGATCTGATTTCCGGGCAATTCGATACCTCCTTCGTCTGAATTTGGGTATAAAAAAACACGACCTTGTAAAAAGTCGTGTTTTTATAAAGTTAGCCGCGCTTCATCCGGCGCGCTGCCTGAGAAACTCCAGAAACAGGTCTTCAATTTCCTTGTCGCTTTTGAACTTGCTCAGGTACGGTGCAAAGCGTTTTCGGTCAAAGCTCAGCTTTTTCGGCGGCGCGGCAGCCCGCGACGTTGCCTTTTCCCGTGCCTCCCGCCATGCGGCGTAAATTGCCTGTTGGTCCGCTGATGGCGGCGGGCATTGTGCCTGAATAAACGCCGTTGTCTGTTTGTTCAGCGCATAGCCATCGATCTGGCACATCTCAATGAACGCCGTCTGCGCAGACTCATCATAATCTGCGATCAAGTCAGCGCAGGCCAGATTCAGCTTCTTGGGCTCATTCTCCACGATCTCAGCAAGCGGTGGGATCAGTTGTGCCAGCTTGACAGCCTTGCGAATTTCATACTCTGTCACACCAAAGAACTCGGCCACGATTCCGCGGGCGGAATACTTCTGGCGAGATTCGCCAGAAGTTAAATCCGTGCGGAATCCGTGCCGGTTTCTTGCATCCAGCAACGCTTTATACGCTTTTCCACGCTCAATGATCGTCAGATCCTGCCGCCGCAAAAGATTCGTCGCAATCGCGATGCTGATGGCACGCTGGTCGTTGACGGTCATGACCGTTGCGGGAATGTCCGTCCAGCCTGCCAACTTTGCCGCCTCCGTGCGGTTATGCCCAGCCAGAATTTCAAATTCATCCGTTCCTGCGATGGGACGAACCAGAATCCGCTCATACAACCCGTTCTCTTTTAATTCTTCCGCAAAGGCTTCCAGTTTGGCGCGAGGATAGGGATGAAAGCCAATGTCAGCGGTATAGAACGGGTGTAGCTTGCAGATCGGTACGTCGCGGAATTGCGTTTCCGTCTGCGGCACCGGCATCTGAAAAATCTGCTCATACGCCTTGTCGCCGGTCTGCTGTTCGGATGCCTGCTGGGTCGCGCTCATGCGCTTGCGCAGCATCTCGTTCATGTTCGCTCTAGCCAAGCCGCAGCACCTCCGAAGCAAGATTTCGATAGGATTCCGCTGCCGGATTGCCCGGCTCATAGTCCAGAATACTCATACCAGCCATGGGGCATTCCGCAATACGAATGGTGTACTCGATGGGCCGGTCAAAGACGTGCAGATCGTCGCCGTAGACTTCCCGGACGCTCTGCTGTACGCTTTTGCAGAGCTGCGGTCGGGACTGATACATTGTCAGCAAGATACCGGCGATCTTCAAACCCGGATTGAAATGCTTCTGCACCGAATGTACCATGTCCAGCACATCCGGGATGCCCTCGGAGGCGAGGAAATGAGACTGCACCGGAATGATGCAGTAGTCCGACGCGCTCAGCGCATTGACGGTCAAAAGCTCCTGCTTGAGTCCACAATCAATAATAATGTAGTCATAGGCATCGCACAGCGGTTCCATCACCTGCGTCAGCATCTTTTCTGCGCAGCATTCGGATTCGTTCACGGCTCTGTACTGCGAGATCTGCATGACTTGAAGCCGTGCCGCTGCATCCGATAATCGCCGGTTCGCGGGAATGAGATCCGGCTTACCGTCTGTGTGCAGAATGCAGCGCGGCAAATGCAGCTCCAGATCCTCCGGATAATCAATGGCAGCAAGCAGAAGGTTTGCCAGCGTATATTTCTGCTCGGCCGGGGTATATCCCATAGACGCAGTGAGATTGCCCTGTGGGTCGTTGTCGATGAGAAGCACGCGCTTGTTTTCATCTGCCAGTGCGGATGCAAGGTTTAGAGCAGTGGTCGTCTTACCGACGCCGCCTTTTTGATTGGTGATAGAAATAATAGTATTCATATTGTTCCTCCTATGGCCGATAGCTGGCCTGCGCTTTTAGCCATTGAATAAACATGGAGCGCGGAACTCTAATGGAATTACCAATGCGGATCGCGGGGAAGCCTTTGGAGTGAATAATGTTATACGCTGCGTTGATGCTGATATGGAAGTATTTTTTTATGTCTTTCACGGTCAGCATTTCATCATATCCACTCATATCTATTGCATCAAATAGGGCGGGGTCAACACCATGTATGGCCAATGCTGGTAGTGTTTGAATTGCTGTTTTCATGTTTAGGCACACTCCGTTTTAAGATTCGAGTCAAAGCATCTGTACCTATCAATTCAATAATTTCCGTCAAACCTCTATTTGCAGTTGGTTTGCTTTTTGTTTCATTCAGTAGGGCTTTATGCCAGTCAATTTCAGAAAATCAGTTTGCTGAAGATATTTGCAATTTGCCTCATTTGCTCCATATACATCAGCGCAAAAGTGAACCCCCGACCTCTGGATTAAGAGTTACCTTAAAGGTAGCTCATAACCCGGAGGTCGGGGGTTCAAATCCCTCTCCCGCAACCATAAAACCACCGTATTTCGCTTGAAATACGGTGGTTTTCTCTCGTCTTCCGGAGAGAAATTGGCTGGCGGCAATCAGGAACTGTCCGCCGTGTTGAAATATTGTTGAAAAAATGCCGACGGATCTGTATGATAAGGAGGAGAAGTATTTCGGTCAGCCGTAGTTTCACACCAATCCATTGCAGGGAGGGCATCTATGAATTATGCGTATCCGCTCCATGCGGACATTCCAAATCTGGCTTCCGGCACAGGTCTGGATCTGCTGGACTGCCTGCTACTGATTCGGTATCAGTGTGCTGCGGCAGCTATGGAACAGCCATGTCAGGGCGCAGCAGAGAGCCATGCGCGCGAAGATCTGTGGCACAAAATTGCAGCCGCGGCCGAGCGGGAAGACGGTCGGATTCTCCCTGTGATACGCGCGGCCATGGGCCGGATAAAGCCCGAGCTGCCGTTCATGCCGGAGCTGTTCCGGCGGCCGAATGACCTCGGCGTGGTAGATGAGCGCGCGTGGAGGCTCCTCGTACGGCAGCTGGACAGCCTGCCCATCGCAGATCTTCTTCCCTCCGATGATAGATCCGCTCCAAAAGAGGACGTTCTCCCGCTCTCCGGCGATTTTTATACCCCCGCAGCGGTCGCCCTGTGGATGACCGAACTGCTGGAAATGGAATCTGGCAAAAGCGTATACGACCCCTGCTGTGGAAGCGGCTCCATGCTGTACGGCGCGGCGCTCGCCCACCCCGGCAAACAGCTGCAGCTGTATGGTCAAGCCCCTGATCCCAAGTCTTTTTTCATCTCCAAGATGAAGCTCCGCCTGCAGGGACTTTCTGCAGATTTGGGGCCGCAGCCGGCAAATCCGCTGCAAACGGATCTGCAGGGAGGTCGCTTCTTTGATTATATCCTTACAAATCCGCCCTTCAATTTCTCCCATTGGTATGAAATGGGCGCCGTAGCTCGGGATGCCCGCTGGCAATATGGACTCCCGCCGCGAAAAAATGCCAATTTTGCATGGCTCCAGCACATCCTCAGCCATCTGTCCCCCGGCGGACGGGCCGTGACGCTTCTGCCCAACGGAACACTGACAACGCAGAACCTTGCAGAACAGGAGATCCGGAGAAGCATGCTTCTCGACGGATGGGTGGAGGCAATCCTCGCCCTTCCAGCCGGTCTGTTTCACGGAACGAGGATTCCCTGCTGCGCATGGTTTTTAAACCGGGATGTCCAACGGGAAACGGTGCTCTTTGTGGATGCAAGGCAGAAGGATCTCTCGGGGCAGAAGGACAGCCGTGCGATCTTCGAGCTGTTTCAGCGCTACCGGGCAGGGGAAGCACTGGAAGCAACCGAATGGTATGCAGCGGCCACCCTGGCGGAAATCACAGAAAAGAACTGCATTCTCAGCCCCAACCTCTATACGCAGCCGAAGGCGCTTTCGCTGCCCCCGCTCCGGCAGCTCTCCGCTGCCTTTGCCGCAGCGGCGGACGCGCTGTGCGCCCAGATCCCGTCTCCTGCCCTTTGCCTGGAAATCCGGAGCTGGAAGGACGCCGCACTGCCCGGAGACTGGACAAGCTGGAATCTGCTGGATCTATACTCGCCTGCAGGCGGCGTCTTTGCCGCAAAAGAGTGCTTTGGAACCGGCACACCTATGGCGGACGTCAAAACCGTGATTCAGCACATGTTCCTGCCGGATGTCCTGCCCGCCCGGGTTCAGCTGCCAAACGGCCGGGAACGCAAATATGACCTCCGGGCAGGAGATATTTTGCTGAACCGAACCAGCGAGACCGTCGATGCGCTGGCCTGCTGCTGTGCCGTGCGAAAAGACTGCGGCGCCGTATACGGCGCTTTCCTCAAGCGCCTGCGCCCCAGGCAGGCCGGCCAGATTGACCCCAGGTACGCAGCGGCATATTTCTGCAGCAAAATCTACCGCCGGGAGGTTCAGCGCGTCTCCGTTGTCCATACCACGCGGGCAAATATGAACCTTGCGCAGCTTGCCATGATCCGCTTTTACGCGCCCGGCGCCTCCTGGCAGCGGGCGATCGGGCAGACGCTGGACGCAGTGATCCGTTTTGGTCAGACGCACCCCGGCGAAGCGCTGGACACGGCCATCCGCCATTTTGTGGAGGCCTTCCTTGAACTGTTTATCACCTATCCCATCTCAGTGGATCAGAAGGAGCGTGCGCAGAGATGACCCAAACAGATCAAATGAAACTGGTGCTTCTCTACGCCATGGAGGAGCTTGGCGGCGGCGGACGGCGTCAAGCGGTTCTGCAGCACATCAACGATCACCGTTATTGGTACAAAAACGACACCAACGACACTGCCGGCGCAACCCGTCCGTCCGAATCGAAGTGGCGAAATAACTTTTCCTATGAGCGGCAGCATCTGGTGTCAGACGGCTGCATGCAGTCCGGCGGGGATGGGAATTGGAGAATTACCGAAAAGGGAAAGGCATGCCTGCTCCGGCTGCTGGCCCAGGCGCAAGACCTGCCGCCGGAGCAGCCGCGGCTGTTTACGCCGTCGTTTTACCAAAGGCTCACTTCCACACCGCTGTCCCCAGCGGCGCAGGCCTCGGACGAGGCAGAAGAGGACGCCCACTATCTCGCCCGGGTCGCCGCAGAAGACCTGCCCTCCGCGCCCGCACCGGTTTCTCTTTCAAATGAGCCCCAGAAAAAACCCATGCCGCGTGTATGCGGGAATCGGATCCTCTATCCCCGGGATCCGGCTGTGGCCCGCCGCGCGCTTGGCCGGGCGTCGCATCTGTGCGAGGCGGATCCGTCTCACATGTCGTTTCTCCGCAGAAACAGTCCGTTTTTGTACATGGAGCCCCACCACCTGATTCCGCTCTCCTTCACCGGCTACTTTGGCGTGAACCTGGATCGGGAGCAGAACATCGTCTCCCTCTGCAGCAACTGCCACAATCAAATCCACTATGGCCGAAAAGAGGATATCCGTGCCTTGCTTGCAACGCTGTTTTCCGCAAGGGCCGGAGAGCTGTGCGCAATCCTGGGCCGGGAGATCCGCCTGGAGGAGCTTTATCAGATCTACGGTGTCTCCTGACAGACCGGCAAAAGCGGCCGATCGACGACCAAACTTCAAAAACCGCCGTATTCTTGGTAAAATACGGCGGTTTTTCAGATTTTTAAATAATTTCAAAGCGGCAATGTTTCCTTCTTTTGCCCGGAACGTCCGGCCCGCGGTCATTCCATGGAGTTCCGCGCGGTGTTTGGGGCGGGACTTTGCTTACAGCGAAGTCGCATGCTGTCCCGGCAGGAGTTCGTCCATCAGCTCCCGGAAGCAGGCGCAGCCCTGCGCCCCGCCCGGCAGGGCCTCCAGCTGCGTCAGGAAAATCAGCAGCTCCTGCCCGGGGCCGAACGTCTCCCGCACAAAGTGCATCGCACACTCCATGCGCGCGCGAAGCGCCTGCTCCGCCGTTTCCGACGCACGCCGCCGCTCGGCCTCCTCGTCCCGCAGCGCGCCGAGATCCTCCGCGCCGTCCAGCCGGCTGTGCACCAGCGCGGCAAAGTGCCGCTCCGCTGCCTCTTCCTCCGGCGAGATTGCACCGCAGTCTTTTCGGACCTGTATCGCATGTTCCCGCATTTCCAGATGTTTCCTCGCAGCCGTAAGCGGGGCCGCCTCGGCGTTCAGTGCGGAAAGGAAGCTCGTCAAACTCCGGCAAAGTCCGGCATCCGCGCGCCATCGCGCCTGCTCCGCGCCCAGCTTATGCAGCAAAAACTCCGCCATTGCCAGCCGCTCGTCAAAGCGCAGCGCACGCAGCTCCGGCATGGCCGCAATGTCTCCCGATAGAACGGCCTCCACGTCCAGCCGCTCCCGGCTGGCTGCAAACAGCCGGAAAAACGCGGCAAACGACGCCGAAACCTCCTCATGCTGCAAAAATTCTCCAAACAGCGCGTCTTCCGCCGGAAATCCGAGGCGCTCATAGCTGTCAAGCAGCACCGAAAGATCTTCCCAGCCGCGCGCCGTGACAAATGCGCGGCCATGGGCGCGGGCGTCCACGCGGTAAAAATGCTCCGGATTCAGCTCCAGATAGCTTAAAATTGCCGGGTGCAGGCCGCGCGCAAGCGCATAGTCCCGCCAAACCGGATAATCTGCCGCAACTTCGAGCAGCCGCACACGGTCCATCGTCGCCGTGTCGAACTGCCGCGCCGACTGGTTATACTGCGGCGGGTTTCCAGCCGCCACGATCACCCAGCCCTCCGGCAGCCGGTGCGTGCCAAACTGCTTGCTCTGCAAAAGCTGGAGCATGGCAGGCATCAGCGTCTCAGAGACGCAGTTGATCTCGTCGAGAAACAAAAAGCCCGTCCGCTGCCCGGTCTGCACCATCCGGTCATAGACCGCTGCAAGGATCTCGCTCATGGTATACTCCGTCGCGGAATAGCGCTTCCCGTCATATTCTTTTTCGCGGATCAGCGGCAGGCCGAGCGCGCTCTGGCGCGTGTGGTGCGTCATCGTGTAGGCCACAAGACCCGCCCCCAGCTCCTCGGCCAGCTGCGACAAAATGGCCGTCTTTCCGATGCCCGGCGGCCCGATCAAAAGCAGCGGCCGCTGCCGGGTGGCCGGAATGCGCAGCACCCCGGCCTCGTCCCGCGCCGTATAAGTCAGATAGGCCCTGCGCAGAGCTTCCTTCGCCTGTTTTATATCCATGCTTCCTCACCTCCGGGTCTGTCCGCGTCCAGGACAAGCGTTTCGGCCCAGCGCGGAATATTGATGTCATCATAGCGGTACTGCAGCATTACAAAGGCCGCCGGATAGTCCGGCGCCTGCTCCGGAAATACACCGTATCCGTCCGTAAAATAGAGCACACCGCCGAGCTGAGCCAGCTCGCCCTCGGCGATCAGCCGGTCAACGTACCGGAAGGCCGGACGAAAGTCCGTTCCGCCGCCGCCATAGAGCTCCAGATGCTCCAGATACCACTGAAATTCGTCTAAATTCGTTACCAGCGCGTCCTGCTGCACTTCGCAGTCGCATTGCAGGATATGCAGCCGGAAGCGCTCAAAGAACAGCCGCTCGCGACACAAAATATCCCGCACCGCACTGAGGAACCACGCACAGATCCCCCTGGAACAGGAGGCCGACGTGTCCAGCACAATCACCATCTCCCGCAGCTTTCGCTCTTCGGAGTACTCAAGCGGCTCGATGAGCGGCATGCCGTCATAGTGCTCCATGCCATACGCATACCACGAATAGGCAAAATCCACATCGTTCACATGCCGGTTTTCCCGCACGGCGGAAAACTGCCGGAGCAGTGCGGCGAAGCGCATCCGGTTTTCCGGCAGCTCGGGCAGGGCCAGCCTCTGGTGCGCCGTGCCGGAGCCAATCTTCGGCCTGCGCACCTGCATGAGCGGCCGCAGCGTCTCCTCCTGGCGTTTCCAGAGTGCCGCAATCCCCTCGCCGGAGCGGTTTGCCGTCTGCTCGCGCCGCAGCGCGGCGTCCCAATATCCGTGCGCATCGCGCCGGAATGCCTCGCGCAGCGCCTCCCGCGCAATCGGAAAATCTTCTTCCAGCCGCACATAGACCGCCCGGGCAGAATAGGCCGCACCGTCACCGCAGGCATAAAACGCTTTGCCGGCCAGCCCCTCTAGCGAACGGCCGAGCAGGCGCACGCGCAAAAACTCCGCCGCCATGTCGCAGGCCAGATCCCAGAGCGCAGCATCCCGCCGCCCCCGCATCCACGGATGGCCCAGCATCGCATGCAGCACACTATGCAGCAGCACGTCCTCCGCCCCCGCCGCGCAGGAGAGCCATTCCGGTGAGGCGTAAAAATACTGCCCGTCCGTACCGGGCGCATCCCCCGGCCGCCAGTCCAAAAGGCCGAGCGGCAGCGCAAGCGCAGGCAGGCGCCGCGTCAGGGCGCTGCGCAGAGATTGATAATATGAGCCGCCATCCGCCATATCGCCGCGCCCCTTTCTCCCTCACAGTATAGCATTCTCCTCCGCCGGAGGAAAGCGGAACTTCTCCCGCACCCTTACCGGGCAGCGGCAAGCAGCATCCGCTCCAGTTCCTTCGCCGCCATGCTGAGCGGATGGCCCTTCCGCTTGACAATGCAGACCGCACGGGGCGGCAGCTGCTCATCCAGCTCGATCACCCGGACGCCGTCGCCCGGATGCAAAAATTCCTGCGGCACGATGCCGACGCCGAGGCCTGCCTCGGCCATGGGGATGATCTGGTCGGCGGTGGCTGCCTCGATCGCGGGCCGGAAAGCCGCGCCGCGCCGGGCAAATACAGCAGCATAGAAGCTGTGCGATGTCGTCCCTGCGCCGAGCGTAATGAGCGGATATGGCGCGAGGTCGGCCAGCGCAACCTTCCGCCCGAGCAGCGCAGCAAACTCCGGCGCGCAGACCGGCACCTCCTGAATGGGCCGCACGCGGGTCTGTGTCAGCGACGGCGAGAGCGCAGCGGGCGTCGTGACGACGGCAAAGTCCGCCGTCGTTTCGTGCAGGGCCGCGATGGCCTGCGGTGTGGAGTGGTTGCTGATGCGAAGATGCACGCCCGGGTGTCGCGCGCGGAACTCCCGCAGCACCGGCAGCAGCAAACAGCGCAGCGCGCCCTCGCTCGCAGCCAGAAACACCATCCCATGCTCGAGCGTCCGGCTCTGCGTAATGGCTTCCTCCCCGGCCGCAATCTCGGCAAAAGCCACGCGCACATGGCGATACAGCGCCTCGCCCTCCGGTGTCAGAATCAGCCCCCGGTTCGTCCGGGAAAAGAGCGTGCAGCCAAGCTCCGCCTCCAGATTTTTGATGGCACGGGTGAGATTCGGCTGGTTATTCTGCAGCAGTGCTGCCGCCTTTGTCAGATTTCCGCATTTTGCGGCATAGTAAAAAATCCGGTAATAGTCGTAGCTGATGTCCATTTCCATCCGCCTTTTGTTATTTATTTTTGGTATATCAGAAATATCAAAAATAGATTTTACATATCTCTATAACTTGTTAATATAATAAGCGCCTGAAAAAGTCAAGAAAAAATTTGAAACGGAGAACTTCGGTATGGAGAAACAACTCATCTGCATCAGCCGCCAATATGGCAGCGGCGGCCGCGAAATCGGCGAAGCCGTGGCCAAAAAGCTGGGCCTGCCCTGCTATGACAAATGCCTGATCACGCAGGCCGCACAGAAATCGGGGCTGCCGGAGGGCACCGTCGCGGAATACGACGAAAAGGGTGAAAATCTCGGCTTCGCCGTCTCCGGCAATCCATTCGCCGACAGCGCCGCACTGGCCGAAACGTTCTATTCCGGCCAGGCGCAAGTCTTCGACGCAGAACGGCGCGTCATCCTGGAGCTTGCGGCGCAGGGCGGCTGCGTCATCATCGGCCGCTGCGCATCGGCCATCCTGCGCGGCGCGGGGGAACATCCGCTCTCCGTTTTTATCTATGCCGATCCTGCCGACCGCACCAGACGCATTGCCGCCCGGAACGGGCTGGACGAACGGCGCGCCATGCACCGGGCGCAGAAAATCGACCGGATGCGCAAGCATCACTTCGATTTTTACGCGGACACCCTCTGGGGCGAACCGGCCAGCTATGATTTGATGCTCTCGTCGAGCGAATACGGAATCACCGGCGCAGCGGAGGTCATTGCCGCCGCAGCCAGGGCAGGAAAGTGAGGAGTTTGACCATGGAACTGGAATTTTGGATTGCAATTGTACTGGACGTGCTTGCGGCCGTTGGGCTCGTTTATCTGGCCCGCAGCCGGAAAGCGCAGCCTCCCCTGCTCAAGGCGCTCACGCTCGCGCTCGGCCTGCTTTTCATTTTCTTCACGGCGGCCAACTGCGCCAACGGCATCCACTCTCCGCTCATCCCCAGCCTGATCGGGCTGGCGCTCAGCTCGGCGGACGCCTGCCTCGCGCTGGAAGGACGGGAGGCCCCCGCCCATGAATAAGGATCTGACCACAGGCAAACCGGAGACCGTCCTCTGGCAGTTTTGTCTGCCGCTGTTCGGCAGTATCCTCTTCCAGCAGCTCTACAACATCGCCGACAGCTTCGTCGCCGGCAAATTCATCAGCGACAACGCGCTGGCCGCCGTCGGCAACAGCTATGAGATCACGCTCATCTTCATTGCCTTCGCCTTCGGCTGCAACATCGCCTGCTCCGTCATCGCTGCGCTGTTTTTCGGCGCGAAGCAGTATCAAGACCTGAAAACCGCCGTCTATACGGCCCTCATCGCCAGCAGTGTGATCTGCCTGGTGCTGATGCTGATCGGCACGCTTTGCTGCGACGGCCTGCTTCGCCTGATCAAGACGCCGGAAGAGGTCTTCGCCGATTCCAAGCTTTATCTCGATATCTACATCTACGGCCTGCCGTTCGTCTTCCTCTACAATGTCGCGACCGGCATTTTCTCCGCCCTGGGCGACTCGAAGACGCCGTTTATTTTCCTGGCCTGCTCGTCGACGTCCAACATTGCGGTCGATATCCTGTTTGTCACGGCGTTCCATATGGGCGTGGCGGGCGTGGCCTGGGCGACGTTCCTCTGCCAGGGTGTGAGCTGCGTGCTGGCGCTGATCGTGGTGTTCCGGCGGTTTGCGAAGATCCCGACGGAGGGGAAGGTTCCCGTCTTCTCGTGGAACCACCTGAAGCGCTTCACCGTCATTGCCGTGCCGAGCATCCTGCAGCAGAGCTTCATCTCCATCGGCAACATCATCATTCAGAGCGTCATCAACGGCTTCGGAGCCGCCGTCATGGCTGGCTACTCCGCTGCCGTCAAGCTCAACAACATGGTCATCACGTCGCTCACGACGCTCGGCAACGGCATCTCGAACTACACGGCGCAAAACCTCGGCGCGGCAAAATATGACCGCATCAAAGCCGGCTTTCGCGCGGGGCTGAAGCTCGTGTGGGCGCTGTGCGTGCCGATTGTGCTGCTCTATGTGTTTGCCTCCCGCCCGCTGGTGCATATCTTCCTCGACAGCCCCACGGGTCTTGCCATGGACACCGGCATCGCATTTCTGCGCATCATTGCGCCGTTCTATCTCGTTGTCTCGGCGAAGCTCGTCTCCGACGGCATCCTGCGCGGCGCAGGGCTCATGAAACAGTTCATGATCGCGACATTCACAGATCTTGTCCTCCGCGTGGTGCTGGCGGAGCTGCTCTCCCGCACGGCGCTTGGCACGACCGGCATCTGGATTTCCTGGCCTATCGGCTGGACGATTGCGATGGTTCTGTCCATCGTGTTCTACGCAAAGGCGAACTGGGCTTCACCCACCCGCGCGAACTAAAAACCCTGCAAAAAGCTCCTCCGCAATCCTTGTGGAGGAGCTTTTTTGTTTGATCCAATTGACGGCGCGGAGATCTTATCTCCCGCCGCCGTTTCCGGTCGGGCGGAGCGTGACGTCGTGATAGCCGCCCTCGACGATGCTGGTCGCCGAAACCAACGTCAGCCTTGCGTTTTTCTGCAGCTCAGGGATCGTGATGACGCCGCAGTTGCACATGGTTGACTTCACCTTGTAAAGACTCCGCGCGACATTGTCCTGCAGGGCCCCGGCGTAGGTGACGTAGGAGTCGACGCCCTCTTCAAAGGCCAGCCCGGTCGCCCCGCCGAGGTCGCAGCGCTGCCAGTTGCGCGCCCGGTTCGATCCCTCACCCCAGTATTCCTTGACATATACACCGCCCACCAAAAGCTTGTTTGTCGGCGACTCGTCAAAGCGGGCAAAATAGCGCCCCAGCATCAAAGGTCCGCGCCCATGGCCAGCGCCAGCGTCATGTGATAGTCATGCACAATGCCGCCGTCGGAGCAGATGGGGACGTAGACGCCGGTCTCCCGGAAATATTCGTCCCGCGCCGCCGGCGGAGGGACCGTGGTTAGTTCTATTGCATCAGTCCCGTCAAGCGCGTACCGGCCGACCGGCCCATCACTTGCAGAATCTTCCTGAAACTTGAAATTTCCGGTTTATCGGCGGACATGGCGCGAAATTTGTCCTTGACAATTCCGGAAAAACCCTTTATAATACGTCGAACACTTTCAGGGGAGGAACGGCCATGCGCTATTGTTTGAAGCATGCTCAGATTTTGCGCGCCGGTGCGCTTCATCTGGCGGATGTTTTGATTTCCGACGGAAAAATTGTTTCCATTGGGGATCGTATTTCCTGTCCCGGTGATACTGTTTCTGTCGAACTTCATAATCTGGTTTTATTTCCCGGTTTCGTTGATGTGCATGTCCATCTTCGTGAACCGGGATTTTCTTATAAAGAGACGATCACCAGCGGGACGATGGCCGCAGCCCACGGCGGTTTTGCGCATGTGGCCTGCATGCCGAACTTAAATCCCGTGCCGGACTGCCGCGACGCGCTGGACGTTGAGCTTGCCCTCCTCCGCCGCGACGCCCGCGTCCATGCCCACCCCTACGGTGCCATCACCGTCGGCGAACGTGAGCAGGCCCTGGCCGACCTGGCCGCTATGGCCTCGGACGTTGTGGCCTTCTCCGACGACGGGCGCGGCGTACAATCTGAAAGCCTGATGCGCCAGGCGATGGAAGAATGCCGCCGCCTCGGCAAGCTCCTCGTGGCGCACTGCGAAGACAACGCCCTTCTGCGCGGCGGCTATATCCACGACGGCGTCTATGCCCGCGCGCACGGCCACCCGGGCATCTGCTCCGAGAGCGAGTGGGGCCCCATCGTCCGCGATCTGAAGCTCGCAGAGGAGACCGGCTGTGCCTACCACGTCTGCCACGTCTCCACAAAGGAGAGCGTCGCCGCCATCCGCGAAGCCAAGCGCCGCGGCGTCAACGTCACCTGCGAGACCGCACCGCACTATCTCGCCTTCTGCGACGAAGACCTGCAGGAGGACGGCCGGTTCAAAATGAACCCACCCCTGCGCAGCCGGGCCGACCGCGACGCGCTGATCGAAGGACTCCTGGACGGCACCATCGACATGCTCGTCACCGACCACGCGCCCCACAGTGCCGAGGAAAAAGCAAAGGGCCTGGCCGGCAGCGCCATGGGCGTCGTCGGATTGGAAACCTCGTTTGCTGCGAGCTACACCCACCTGGTCAAGACCGGCATCCTGCCGCTGGAAACGCTCGTCGACCTGATGCACGGCGCGCCCATGCGCCGCTTCGGCATCGGCACCGAGCTGTCCGCCGGCCAGCCCGCCGACCTCACCGTCTTCGACCTGAACGAAACCTACACCGTAGACCCGGAACAGTTCCTGACCATGGGCCGCGCAACGCCATTTGCCGGCACGGCCCTCACCGGTGTCTGCAAGCTGACCATGATCGGCGGCGAAATCCGTTGGAAGGAGGATGTGCTTTGAAAGAAGTCCCCTATACCGTCCTTGAAAATATCCCGCTGACAGACAGCGTCTTCCGCCTGCGCCTGGCAGGCGACACCACGGCCATCACCGCGCCAGGGCAGTTCCTCGAGCTGCGTCTGGCCGGTCTCTACCTCCGCCGCCCCCTTTCCGTCTGCGACTGGGATGCGGAGGGTCTCACCGTACTCTATAAAGTGGTCGGTGCCGGCACCGCCCAGCTCTCCCAGGCCCGCCCCGGCCAGCGTTTCAATTCCCTCTCCGGCCTCGGCAATGGGTTTGATCTTGACGCCTGCGGCACCACCACCCTCGTCATCGGCGGCGGAATCGGCGTTCCGCCGATGTACGGCCTGGCCCGTCGGCTGCTTGCCGCCGGAAAAACGCCGGTCGCCATTCTGGGCTTCAACACCGCCTCCGAGCGGTTTTATGAGGACGAATTCCGCGCTCTCGGCATCCAAACCATCCTCACCACAGCGGACGGAAGCTGCGGCGTGCGCGGCTTCGTGACAGACGCCCTGCCGGAGCAATACGATACCTTCTGCGCCTGCGGCCCGCTGCCGATGCTCCGTGCGCTCTGCCGCGCGTCAAACAAGCCTGGCTTTTTAAGTCTGGAGGCGCGCATGGGCTGCGGCTTCGGGGCCTGCATGGGCTGCACGATCGAAACGACGGACGGCCCGAAGCGCGTCTGCCGCGAAGGCCCCGTATTCCGAAAGGAGGCGCTCATATGGTGAATACCACCGTCACGCTCTGCGGCCTGCTGCTTGAAAATCCGATCATCCCGGCCAGCGGCACCTTCGGCTACGGCTGCGAATTTGCAGAGCTCTATGACATCAACTGCCTCGGCACCTTCTCCTGCAAGGGCACAACCCGCGACGCGCGCCCCGGCAATCCGCAGCCGCGCATCGCGGAATACGCCGGGGGCCTTATCAACGCCGTCGGCCTGCAAAATCCCGGCGTAGACCGCGTCATCGCCGAGGAGCTGCCCCGGCTGAAATCCGTCTTCCATAAGCCGCTCATGGCCAACGTCAGCGGCTTTTCCGTCGAAGAATACGTCGAAGTCTGCCAAAAGCTGGCCGCCTGCGATCAGGTCGGCTGGCTGGAGGTCAACATCTCCTGCCCGAATGTCCACGGCGGGGGCCTGAGCTTCGGCACCGACCCGCAGGCAGCGGCCCGCGTGACGCGCGCGGTGAAGGACGCCGTCCGCAAGCCCGTCATCGTCAAGCTCTCGCCCAATGTGACCGATATCACGGCGATTGCCCGGGCCTGCGAAGATGCCGGGGCCGACGGCCTCAGCCTCATCAATACCCTCATGGGCATGCGCATCGACCTGCGCAGCAGACGTCCCCTTCTCGCCAACCAAACCGGCGGCATGTCCGGCCCCGGCATCTTCCCGCTGGCGGTGCGGATGGTCTGGCAGGTCTATGAGGCGGTCAGGATCCCGATTGTCGGCATGGGCGGCGTTTCGCGCGCCGAGGACGTGCTCGAGCTGATGCTGGCCGGCGCCACGGCAGTCGAGGTGGGTGCGGCCAATCTGGTCGACCCGTTCGCCTGCCGGGATCTGGTGCAGTCGCTGCCGCGGGCCATGGAACAGTATGGAATTCACGATTTGAACGATATCATAGGAGGAGCACATCATGGGTAAAGACGTCATCATCGCGCTGGATTTCGACAGCAGGGAAAAAACGCTCGCGTTTCTGGACCGCTTCACCGGCGAAAAGCCGTTTGTGAAGATCGGCATGGAGCTGTTCTACGCCGAAGGCCCGCAAATCGTGCGGGACATCAAGGCGCGCGGCCACAAAATCTTCCTCGACCTCAAGCTGCACGACATCCCCAACACCGTCAAAAAGGCCATGGCCGTCCTCTCCGCGCTGGACGTTGACATGGTCAACCTGCACGCCGCCGGAACGCGCGCCATGATGTCTGCGGCGCTCGAGGGCCTCACCCGCCCGGACGGCACGCGCCCGCTGCTCATCGCCGTCACGCAGCTGACCTCCACCAGCCAGCAGAGCATGGAGGAGGAAATCGAAATCCGCCGGCCGCTGGAGGACGTCGTCCTCGACTACGCCAAAAATGCGAAGCGCGCGGGGCTCGACGGCGTGGTCTGCTCCCCGCTCGAGGCTGGTAAGATCCATGAGGTCTGCACAAAGGACTTCGTCACCGTGACGCCCGGCATCCGCTTTGCCGATGCGAAGGCCGACGACCAGGTGCGCATCACCACGCCGGAAAAGGCGCGGACGCTCGGCTCAGACTATATCGTCGTCGGCCGGCCGATCACGCAGGCCGCCGATCCCGTCGCCGCCTACCGCCGCTGCATGGCGGAATTTGCAGAATAAGGAGAACACCATGGAACAGATTGAACGCCGTATTGCGGAGGGCCTGCTCTCCATCCGCGCCGTCTTTTTCCGCCCGGAAGAGCCGTTTACCTGGGCCAGCGGCATCAAAAGCCCGGTCTACTGTGACAACCGCCTCATCCTGACTGCCCCCGCGGTGCGCACCGCCGTGGAAACCGCCCTCGCCGAAACCGTCCGCCGCGAATACCCGGACGCCGAGGTTCTGATGGGCACCAGCACCGCCGGCATCGCCCACGCGGCCATCGTTGGCCACATGATGGGCCTGCCGATGGGCTACGTCCGCGCCTCCGGCAAGGATCACGGCCGCAAAAACCAGATTGAAGGCCGCCTCGAGCCGGGCCAGAAGGTCGTTGTCATCGAAGACCTCATCTCCACAGGCGGCAGCGTGCTCGACGTTGTGAACGTCCTGCGGGAAGCCGGAGCCGAGGTGCTCGGCGTTGCCAGCATCTTCACCTACGGCATGCACAAGGGCCTCACGCGCCTGGCAGACGCCCATGTCAAAAACGTCAGCCTGACCAATTTCGACGTCATCGCCGCTGTCGCGGCGGAGCAGAACTACATCAAACAGGAGGACATTGCGCGCCTGATCCGCTTCCGTAATGATCCTTCGGACGAATCCTGGATTGGAGGTTAACCACACATGGATCACCTGATTGACATCCTGCAGCTCTCCACGGCGGACATCGACGCGCTCATCGCCACCGCCAACGACATCATCGCCCACCGCGAGGCCTATGCGCACAAGTGCGACGGCCGCATCCTTGCCACGCTCTTCTTTGAGCCCTCGACGCGCACACGCCTGAGCTTCGAGTCCGCCATGCTCAGCCTCGGCGGCAAGGTGCTCGGCTTCTCCTCGGCCAGCAGCTCCTCGGCCTCCAAGGGTGAAAGCGTCGCCGACACCATCCGCACCGTCAGCTGCTACAGCGACATCATCGCCATGCGCCACCCCAAAGAGGGCGCGCCCCTGGTGGCCTCGATGCACTCTCTGGTGCCCGTCATCAATGCCGGTGACGGCGGCCACAACCATCCCACCCAGACGCTCACCGACCTGCTCACCATCCAGCGGGAAAAGGGCCGCTTTGACGGCCTGACCGTCGGCTTCTGCGGCGACCTCAAGTTCGGCCGCACCGTCCATTCCCTCATCAGCGCCATGAGCCGCTATGAAAACGTCAGATTCGTCCTCATCTCCCCGGAGGAGCTGAAGCTGCCCAGCTACGTCAAAAACGAAGTCATCAAGAAACGCAACATCGACTACGTCCAGACCACCAACCTCGAGTCCGTCATGCCTGAGCTCGACATTCTCTACATGACCCGCGTGCAGCGTGAGCGCTTTTTCAACGAAGAAGATTACCTGCGCCTGAAAGACAGCTACATCCTCACGCCCGACAAGCTGAAAACCGCAAAATCAGACCTTTGTATCCTGCATCCGCTGCCGCGCGTGAACGAGATTTCTGTTGCCGTCGACAATGACCCGCGCGCCTGCTACTTTAAGCAGGTGGCCAACGGCCGCTTCATCCGCATGGCGCTCATCCTGAAGCTTCTCGGCATCGAATAAGGAGGAATACTGCAATGATTATTGACGCAATTTCCAACGGCATCGTCATCGACCATATCTCCGCCGGTAAGGCAATGGAGCTCTATAACATTCTCGGCCTCGGCAAGCTGGACTGCTCGGTTGCCCTCCTGCAAAACGTTGTCAGCAGAAAGCTGGGCCGCAAGGACATCCTGAAGATCGACCGTGTGATCGAGCTCGACTGGGACGTCATTGGCTATGTCGACCCCGGCATCACCGTAAACATCATCAAAGACGGCCAGCGCATGGAAAAACGGCAGCTGAAGCTGCCCGAGCGGATCACCAACGTCATCCGCTGCAAAAATCCGCGCTGCATCACCTCCGTGGAGCAGGAGCTCCCCCAGATCTTCACGCTCACCGACCCGGCCCAGCGGATCTACCGCTGCCTCTACTGCGAGGCCAAGGCCGAACGCTGACCGTCCCTCCCGCGCCGCATGGAACCTCCATGCGGCGCGTTTTTTGTATCGCCGCGTTTATTTTTCCCGTTTTAAAAACCGTTCAAAAAATTTCTTGTCCTCATTCCGTCTTTCTGCTATCATTTTCATATAAAACATCGCATCATTTGTGGAATATGCGATCCTTTCAGATTGGAGGCCTCCGGGATGCTGCGCGTATACATTGCAGAGGATGAGCCCATTGTCATGCTGGGCTTCAAAAAAATGGTTGCCGCAAGCGGACATGCCGTTGTCGGAAGTGCCGCCGATGGCAAAACCGCCGTGCAGGAAATTCTCTCCCTGCGCCCAGCGCACCGTATACGCCGTCAATCAGCATCAATCCATAGCTGTGTCCGTCCGCCGAGGCGCACACCACGCGCCGTCCGCGCAGATCCGTCTGCCGCGCGCGCAGCTCCGATACAATTTCGTCGCGCAGCGCCAGCGTCTGCCGCCCCAGCTGGCTCGGGCAAAACGCCTGAAAGTCCCCGCCGTCAAACGAGCTCGGGTGAAACGCCTGCTCAAAGCGCACAGGGTTGAAGCGCTTGAGCATCATGATCATCTGCAGCGGATCCTCCGTGTCCACGCCCGCGTCGCGGAAAGTCGTCATCACATTTTCAAAAAACTTCCGCCCTTCGCGCTCCAACACCTCCGCCAGTGCCTCCACCGGCGACCAGTCCATCATTCCCGCCCATTCCTGCGCCTTCGTCTCGCAGCGGATTCCCGCCGCCGTGATGTCCAGAAGCTCCTCCAGCGACGGCGTGCGCAGCCGCTCCGTCACCGCCACCGGACTGATGATGATCGGCGTCTGATGCTTCAGGTTGAAGAGCGTCTCGATAAACATTTCCTGCACGCCCGTCCCGAAATTGGCGTTGACGTCCGTCTCAATCTGGTCGATCGTGCCGCCGTTGAAGTAGACCAGCGCGCAGTGTTCCTCCGTCGAGAGCAGCCGGTGAATCGCCAGCGCAAACGCCATCCGCGGAACCACCTCCGTCAGCAGCCCGCCATAGCTCACCGCAAAATTGGCCCCGCAGAGCGTCGTCGTGATGTAATACTCCACCAGCGTGTAGCCGACCCACGACACAATATCCAGAAAATATCCCGGCAGTCCGTCCTCCGGATAGGTCACGACGTCGATATCCAGCTCCTTTTTCGAAGCCACCATGCCGATCGAACGTACCATATCCGAAAACCGCTTCACCTCATCGCGATACCCCGTATAGTCCCAGATCAGCGTGGAAAAGCAGCCCAGCCGGTCTGTCCCGGCGCGCAGCGCATTTTCCGTCGTTTCCAGCGCCGCGGGCGACGCCAGATGGAAGTCCTGCCAGGCGACCTGAACCGGCGCCGTCTGATTGTGCCGCAGCCAGTCCTCCGGCGTGCGCATCTCATAGCTTGTCTGCTTCGGAAATCCATCCCAGTATTCATGCGGCAGCCCCACGATCTGCGCCGGGATCGACTGCACACCTGCAATCTCCATCCCCGTTCGCTCGCCGAACTCATAAATCTTTCGGATCCCGTCCGCCCAGGCCGCCGACGGCGCACCGATGGCCACCAGCGGCGCCTCCAGCCTGGGGCGTAGATGCAAAAGCTCAGTCCCACCCTGCAAAAGCAGCTCCGCCGCCTCGCTTCGCGTCTCCTGCAGCCCATCCGGGCTGTGGAAGTAGAAGCCCGGCCTGCAAAATGCTACCCCCCCAGCTTCCGGCGTACCGCCGTGCGCAGCCACACCGCTGCCTCTTCCTTTCCCGCGACCTGCACCACCTGCGTACTTGGCAGCGTTCCTTTCGGGCGCTCACCGATCAAAATCAGCCCTTCGCGCCCGCCATGCCCCTCTACCAGCGCATTGGTCGCCAGCGTAGTGGACAGGCAGACTGCGACAAGATCCCGCAGCCCTTCTTCCGAAAACGCAGCCAGGCACGCACGGATGCTGCTCTGCAGCGCGTGATGCAGCGTCGCTGTTTTTGTTCCGCGCAGCACCTTTCCGGTCGCGGCATCTATCAGCGCGCCGTCTGTGAATGTCCCTCCTGCGTCGATTCCAAGAATGACTGCCAAACGGCGTCACCTCCTGCTCTGCCGCACCCTCCGGCGGGCTTTTCAGTCCATAAAGGGGAACAGCGCCAGATTGAGTGTCTTTCGGATCAGGCAATTGGTATAATGCTCAAAAATATCGTTTTCCACCCGAATCTCCGGCAGATGCTGCCGGGAAACCAACGCCGCGCAGTGCGCCCGGATCCGTTCTGCATCCTCCTGCGTGATATGGTTCCCCATCAGCACGACATCCGACGGGTTTACTGTGCAGCAGATCACCATCAGGATTTTCGCGGCGTAGGCACAAAACGCCTCCCGGTCGCTCAAAACCGCTGTCTGTGCCTCGCGGGAGATTCCGAAGGCTTCTGCCACATGATAGAGCTCACCGGAGAGCATTGTCGTTCCGCTCAGCGCGTGTCCGTCCACAATGAAACCGGCGCCGACATAGCCCGCCCCGGCCGCTGGGAAATACACGGAGGCAAAATTTCCCCGGCACTGTTCCCGATTGTGATAAAGGTAGTAGGTAATGGTGTTGATATCGTTGACCACGAACACATCTACGTCAAAATGCGCCCGCAGCAGCGCCGGGAAGTCCGCGCCGGTCAGCGCTGCGATGTCGCAGCTCTCGATCACGCCGTCCGAAACCACGCCCGGCACCCCAATGCCGACCGTGTGAATCGTCGGATCGCGGTGCAGCTTTTCCGCCACCAACAGCTGAATCGACTCCTCCGTCAAACTTCGCAGCGGGGCCGTCCCGCTCTCAATCACATTGCCCAGGGCGTCCGCCACGGCAAACTCCACCTTTGGCACACCGTGCTCGTCAAAAATGCAGATGCAGAGCACATGCAAAAAATCCCGGTTATACGCAAACAGGTCGGAGGGCCGCCCGATCCCCGCCGCGATCTGATCTACTTTCAGGATTTCGCCGCACTCGAGCATCTCGTTGAGCGCAGTAGAGCAGGTCGCCATGCTGAGTTCGGTGTCTCTGGCAATATCCGCCTTCTTGCAGGTGCCAAGGTGCTGCAACGCGCTCTTGATGCGCTCCTTATTCCACTGGCGGATTTCAATTGCACTGGTAATCATGCGTTTACAGCTCTCTTTCCATCAAATTTCCAAAACGCAGCCCGGGTCTCCCCTGGCTGTTTTTCACAGAATCTTATCTTTATTCTAATCGAAGAAAAAATGAAAGTAAAGTGTTTTTTTAACTTCTAAAATAATTATTTTTCCATAGAAACAAGTAAATTTTATATTTAAAAAAACCTATAGGCAAACTCGATTTTCCATACTATACTGACCTTGAGACATGCCGGGAAGACCGGCACATTCGGTTTGATGAAAGGAAGAGGTCTGCTATGGCAAAAACATTCTGGTGGTCACCGGCAGCCCGCGCAAGCATGGCAGCAGTGCTGCGCTGGCAGATGCGTTTTCCAAGGGTGCGGAGGCCTGCGGTGCGACGGTACATCGCTTCGACGCTGCCTTCCATAAGATCTCCGGCGGCGAATGCCAGCGGCTGAAACTGGCCGCCGCGCTGCGTCAACGGGGAAAGATCTGCATTCTCGACGAGCCCTCCACCGGCCTGCACGCGCAGGATGTGCAGCGGCTTTTGGCGCTGCTGCAGTCGCTCGTGGAGCAAGGGCACACCGTGATCCTGGTCGAGCACGATCTTGATCTCATCGCCGCAGCGGACTACGTCATCGATCTCGGCCCCGGCGGGGGCAAACACGGCGGCATGCTGATGTTCGCCGGGGCGCCTTCAGCGCTTCTGGACTGTCAGGGCTCCGTTACGGCAGAATTTTTGCGCCGCCAATTGCCGAACTGATGAAAAAAAGGCTCCCCATATGGGGAGCCTTTTGGGATCAGAGCTTGGCGAAGATGTCGTCCATTTTGTTCAGCGTGATGTCCATCTCCTCCAGCGTATGCGCCGTAAGGAGGGCGCGGTGCGCCGGCGTGATGGCACTCGAGGTATCGTGGAACCAGAAGCCGGCCTGCTGCGCCAGGGTGACGAATTTTTTATCCATCGCGCGGTCAAATTCCCCGGCGATCTTCCGGAAATCATAATCATCCTCCGGGTTCTCCACGCCGAAGTAAATTGCAAAGCGCGCACCGAGCCCCTTGTAATGGCCCTTCAGGCCGTGCTTTTGGAACAGGTCGTCGATGCCGCGGAAAAGCTTTTCTCCCAACGCGTCGAAGTGGTCATAGAATCCCGGCTCCAGCGTATCGTCGGTATCATAGTTCATGAACGCGCTGCGCCGCCGCGCGGATCCTCGGATGGTTGTGGCCGAACATTGCCGCACCGGAGCCGCCGTGGAAATCAAGATACTCTTTGCCGTCGATGTCATAAAGGCGGCTGCCGTCGGCATGGTCGAGATAGAGCGGATAGCCCATCGCGCCATGAAAGCGCTGGCCGGCAGAGGCGCCTGCCACCAGATCCTTTATAAATACTGCGACATGATCGATGCCAACCGGCAGGAGATCGCGTCCTACATGTCCAACGAGATGGGCAAGCCCATTCTGCAGTCCCGTGCGGAGACGACCTACGCCGCTGAGATTGGCCGTGCCAACATCAAAGTTGGCAAACACCTGTATGGCAAGGTGCTCTGCGAGAGCTCCGAAGGCTATGAAAACCATGTCGTTATGGTGCGCCATGAGGCGCTCGGCGTGGTTGCCTGCGTGATTCCCTTCAACTATCCGGTCGAGCTGACCATTCAGAAGATCGTTCCCGCGCTGCTGATGGGCAACTCTGTCATCGTCAAGGCCGCGACCACCGCGCCCTGCTGCGTCAAAAAGTTGATTGACCTGGCCCATGAAGCCGGCATTCCAAAGGACGTGCTGCATTTCATCACTGCTGACCGTGAGGACTGCACCGAAAATCTGCTCAAGAACCCCAAGATCGCCATGATCGCCATGACCGGCTCCACTGCCGGCGGCACGGAGATGATGGTCGACGCCGCGCCCACTGTCAAGAAGCTCGTCTTGGAGCTCGGCGGCAATGATCCGCTGATCATCACCGAAGAAGTCGCCGACGATCCGGCGCAGATGGTCAAGGCCATCGAATGCCTCGGCTGGGGCCGCATCATCGAAAACAACGGTCAGGTCTGCGCCTCGCCGAAGCGCACGCTCGTCCACAAGCGCGCACACGACGCCTTCGTCAAGTGCCTCATCAGGTTCTGCGAGGGCCTCAAGAGCGGCCATGCTTCCGATCCCAGCTGCCAGTGCACCCGTCTGGTTTCCACCGCAGCGGCGGAGCGTGTCGAGCGGCAGATCCAGCACACGGTCGATCAGGGCGCCAGGATCATCTATGGCGGCCATCGCCACGGCCCGTCCATGGAAGTTACCATCCTAGGGTGTATTCTTCCAACAGCAAACAAAAAACGCCGCCCAGGGGCGGCGTTTTTCTCAGCGTGTCAAAAACGTCTTTTTGCCCCGCTGCTCTATCACGGAACGGCATTTCATAATTTCATCGTTTTTTGTCAATCTCCTTGTCGCATTGTCACGCATGGCAGGGTTAGGGAATGATGCGCGAGGGCTTCTGATAGCGCTCCTGCTCAGAGAAGACGCAGCCGCAGTATTTCTGGATGTAGAAGCCAAGCTCCCGCGCGCGGGTCTGCCCGTCGCGGAACATGGGTCGGAAATCCTGATAGTAAAACTGCACACCGTATTCTTCGCCCGCGCGGTAAGCCACGTCCCGCATCAGCTCGTGCTGCTGATAGGGGCTGATGAAGAGCGAGGACGTGAAGGCATCAAAGCCGCCCTCCTTCGCCATCCGCGCCGCCTCGAAAAGACGCATCTCATAGCACTTGACGCAGCGCCCCGCGATGTCGTCCGCCACGGCGCGGACAAAGGGGCGAAGGCCATAGTCATCCCGCACGAGCAGCGGCAGGTCGATGGTCTTCGCGTATTCCTGCAGACAGTTGCGCCGGGCGCGATATTCGGTGAAGGGATGGATATTCGGATTGTACCAATAACCGGTCAGGTCGACGCCGTCGGCACGGAGCGCGTCGATGGGCATGTTCGCGCAGGGCGCACAGCAAATGTGCATGAGCAGCTTCATAACAGATCACCTCTTAAGTAACCGCTGATTCAATCGTCCGCTCTTGCCGATGGAATCATCGGTTGCTTGATTTGGAATCAGTATAGCACAAAATTTCGGCAATCGCAAAAAGAAAACGTGTCGCAGGAATGGACAAGCGGCAAAAAGCGTGCTATAATCTGTGCTAATCACAGGCATAAGAAAGGATGATCTTCATGGCAGTACCGACCGAAAGCTATGCTGGAAAAATTCAACGGAAATTGCTGCGCAAAAAGCGCGTGATTGAGGCGGCCTCCGGCCGGGAAAAGGCCGATCTGGTGCTGAAAAACGCGACCTATGTCAACGTCTTTTCGAACGAGCTGCGCACCTGCGACATCGCGTGCGCAAACGGACTGATTGTGGGTCTGGGGGAATATGACGGCGAGGTCGAATATGACATGACCGGCAAAATCGTCTGCCCCGGCTTCATCGACGCGCACATCCACCTCGAATCGAGCCTTGTCACGCCGCGCGAGTTTGCCAAGGCGACGCTCGTCCACGGGACGACCACCGTCATCACCGATCCGCACGAGATCACCAACGTCATGGGCACCGACGGTATCGACTATATGTTCCAGGCGACGGAAGGGCTGCCGATCGACGTGCGGTTCATGCTGCCGTCCTGCGTGCCGGCGACGCCGATGGACGAGAGCGGCGCGAACCTCGATTACCGGGCCATCGACTCGTTCTA
The DNA here is from genome assembly GCA_900555665.1 of uncultured Eubacteriales bacterium. Lineage (GTDB taxonomy): Bacteria > Bacillota > Clostridia > Oscillospirales > Oscillospiraceae > CAG-170. The sequence goes on from USLX01000006.1 coordinate 25,502, forward strand.
CGACTATCCGCGCGTGCAGGGCCTCGCCGAAATGATGAACGCCTACGGCGTCACGCACAACGACGCTGAGGTCGTGGCGAAGATCGTCGCCGCGCAGGCGCACCACAAGAAGATCGACGGCCACGCGCCAGGCCTTTCGGGCAAGGAACTGGACACCTACATTGCTGCCGGCGTCTATTCCGATCATGAATGCTCCGACATGGAAGACGCGCTGGCGAAGCTGCGCCGCGGTCAGTTCATCATGATCCGCGAGGGCACGGCAGCGCGGAACCTCGAGGCGCTGGCCCCGCTGCTCACGCCGCAGTACGCCGAGCGCTGCATGTTCTGCACCGATGACAAACACCCGAACGACCTGCTCGAGAAGGGCCACATCGACTACATCTGCCGTGAGGCAATCAACAAATACGGCGTCGACCCGATCATCGCCGTCAAGGCTGCGGGCCACCATGCCGCGCGCTACTTCCTGCTCAACAACCGCGGTGCCATCGCCCCCGGTTATCTGGCCGACTTTGCCATCATCGACAATTTCAAGGACTTCAACGTCCAGATGGTCTTCAAGAAGGGTAAGCTCTACTGGGACGGCACGACGCTGCTCGACTTCCCGGCCCCGGAGATCGAGACCTATCTTGATGAGCGTGCGCACGATACATTCCACGTCGGGACGCTGACGCCGGAGGACTTTATGGATACGCGCCCGCGCGGCGTCATCGGCATGATCCCCGGCGAGATCATCACGACCGACAACGGGTATTCCGACCGCGTCGACCTCGAGAAGGATATCCTGAAGATCGCGGTCATTGAGCGGCACAAGAATACGCACCACGTTGGTCTCGGTTATATTCAGGGCTACGGGCTGCGCTCCGGCGCGGTGGCGACGAGCATTTCACACGATTCGCACAATATCATCGTCGTCGGCACGAACGAAGCCGATATGGCCTTCGCCGCGAACCAAATCGTCTCTCAGCACGGCGGCATTGTCGTCGTGGAAAACGGCGAGATCCGCGGAAATGTTGTGCTCGAGATCGCGGGTATCATGTCCGACTGCCCGCTGACCGAGATGAATGAAAAGCTCGAGGGCGCAAAGGCGGCGGCCTTCCGGCTCGGCGTCAAGGAGGGCATCGACCCGTTCATGACGCTCAGCTTCATGGCGCTGCCGGTCATCCCGACGCTCCGCATCACGACGCGCGGCATCATCGACGTTGTCACGCAGCAGTATATCTAACATCTTTCAACAGGTGAGCAGCCCCTACCGGCCTGCTCACCTGTTTGTACTTACAGCTGCCGCAGTGTGAATCGGCTGCGTTCGGTTTCAATGAGTCCCTCGGCCTGCATTTTGGAGAGCTCGGCAGACATTGCGCTGCGTTCCACCGAAAGGAAATCCGCCAGTTGCTGCCGGTTAAACGGAATGGTAAATTCTGCGCGCCCCGCACGGCGGGCCTGCTCGGAAAGATAGGCCAGGAGCTTTTGCCGCGTCGTGCGCTGCGCCAGGCAGTCCACCTTCTGTGCCAGGCTCCGGTTCTTTTCCGCCAGAAGTGCAAACAGATTTTCTGTCAGCCGTGCATGGAACAGGCAGCTGTTCGGGCAGCGGGAGAGTACCCGCTCCACATCCATCAGCAGCACCACACAGTCCTCCACCGCAACCACATCGTTCCGCATCGGCCCCGCCCCGGCCATCGCATAGGCCTCGGCAAAGATATCCCCCGCCGACAAAGGCGAGAGCAGCGACCGGTTTCCCCAGAAGTCCTCCTTCTGGATGTGTGCCGCACCGGACACAAGCAGGGCCAGAGAATGAATCTCCTCCCCGGCATGGAAGATGTAGCCTCCGCGTGGGAAGCGGCGCTCCACCGCCTGCAGGCAGTGCAGCATGGGTGCAATTTCCTCCTCCCGGATCCCGGCAAACAGCCGTGCCCGCGCCAAACTTGCAGAATGTTCCATACGCGCCTCCGTTCATGTTGGAAAAACAACAGATTATTTTTCTGTATTCTACTATACTATGCCCAGAAAGGCAAGGAGGTGGGCTGCAAATGATCATGGACGGCTGCCAGGGAAAACCGCGCACCCCAACAATTTCGGAAAAAATCTGCCCGAACTGCGGCAATCCCATTGAAATTTTTTCCACCGACACGGAGGTCGCCTGCGACAAGTGCGGCTTTGTGGTCTATAACGACACGCTCAGCTGCGTTCAGTGGTGCAAATATGCCCGCAAATGCGTCGGCGACGAGATGTATGAACGTATGATGGTCATTGCCCAGCGGCAGAAGGAAGAGGCCGCCGCGGCACGAAAGGCAAAACAGGAGGCACGCAATGCGGAGAAGAATCATTGAAATCGATGAACAGAAGTGCAACGGCTGCGGTCTTTGCGCCAAGGCCTGCCACGAGGGCGCCATCGGCATGGTAAACGGCAAGGCCAGGCTGATGCACGAGCACTACTGCGACGGACTGGGTGACTGTCTGCCTGCCTGTCCCACGGGGGCCATTCGCTTTGTGGAGCGCGAGGCGCCAGCCTATGACGAAGCTGCCGTCCAGGCCGCGAAAGCCGCCAAGGGGCAGGCTCCCGTGGGCGGCTGTCCCGGTTCGCGCATGCGCACAATGCAGGAAAAGCCGGAGGCTCTGGCGGCAACGGGCTCTGTGCCGAGCCAGCTGCGGCAGTGGCCCGTGCAGATTAAGCTTGTCTCGCCCGCCGCGCCGTATTTTGACGGCTCCGATCTGCTCATCGCGGCGGACTGCACGGCCTATGCCTACGGCAATTTCCACAGCGAATTCATGCGCGGCAAGGTGACGCTCATTGGCTGTCCGAAGCTCGACGCCGTGCAGTATGCCGAAAAGCTCACCGAAATTTTTGTCCGCAACGACATCCGCTCCGTCACGCTCACGCGCATGGAGGTTCCCTGCTGCGGCGGGATGGAATTTGCCATCCGTACCGCGCTGGAGCAAAGCGGAAAGGCCATCCCCTTCCGCACCGTCGTCCTTTCCATCGACGGGGCGATCCTGGAAGATCGTTGAAACACCATGCACCGCCTCCCCGAAACGGCTCTCTCCCCCGGAGAGGGCCGTTTTGCCGGGAAGCTGGCTTTTTTCCGTCGCCTCTCTTTACAGTCTGCGCCAGTATACGATATAATAAAGAAAATCAGCGTCAGCCGGCAGAAGGCGCAGGGCCCCCATCCGGGAGAATCTCAACCCGATTTCCCCTGCGCCTGTCCGCCGACGCGAAGCATTGGAGGGAGCCCATGGATCTGATCTGCCCGGTCTGCGGCGCGGCGCTGCGCCGCGAGGACAAGCGCTATTGCTGCGAAAGGCGCCACAGCTACGACCTCGCCAAAAGCGGCTATGTCAATCTGCTTCCTCCAACGCCCGCCGGCAAGCGGCACGGCGATGACAAGCGTATGGTTTCCGCGCGCACGGCTTTTTTGTCCCGCGGCTACTATGACCATCTGCAGCAAGCCGTATCCGACCTGGCCTGCGAGCTGGCCGGGCCGTCACCCGCTGTGGTTGATGCCGGCTGCGGCGAAGGCGCCTACACCCGCCGTGTTTTTGACGCACTCACGGAAGACGGCCGACGTGTACAGATCTTCGGCATCGATATCTCTACAGATGCCCTGCGCCATGCCGCCCGCCTTGTCCCGTCCGGCGTCTTCTGCGCGGCCAGTACCGCCCATATGCCTCTGGCCGGCGGCTGCGCCAGTCTCGTTTTGAACATCTTTTCCCCGTGCATGGCGGAAGAATTCCGCCGTGTGCTGCGCCCGGACGGATTTTTGCTCCGCGTGGTTCCCATGGAGCGCCATCTCTGGGAACTCAAGGCGGCAATCTATACCAGGCCGTATGAAAATCCAGCGCCCGTGCCGGGTCTGCCGGGCTTTGTGCTCTGCAAGCAGGAGACGCTTCGCAGGCGCATCCATCTTGCAACCCCGGAGGACGTACAAAACCTCTTCCAGATGACGCCCTACTACTATAAGACCGGCGCAGAGGATCAAAAAAAGCTGGACGGCGTGGCGCAGCTGGATGTGACCACCGAATTTTTGCTGACTGTATACCAGCCCTGTCCGCAGGGTCAAGCTTGAAACAGGGAGGATTACTTATGGATCGCGTCAAACAAAACTTTGGCTTTGGCTACATGCGCCTGCCGATGAAGGACGGCGAAGTGGATCTTGCGGAGACCAGCCGGATGGTGGACGCCTTTCTGGATGCCGGTTTCAACTACTTTGACACCGCCCACGGCTATCTGGACGGCAAGAGCGAGCGTGCGCTCAAAACCTGCCTCACCAGACGCTACCCGCGTGAGCGCTATGTGGTGGCGGACAAGCTGAGCGCAAACTTCTTTCAAACCGAGGCGGATATCCGCCCGCTTTTTGAAAGTCAGCTGGAGGCCTGCGGCGTCGATTATTTCGACTTTTACCTGATGCACGCGCAGAGCGCGAGCAACTATCCGCACTTCAAGGCCTGCCGTGCCTATGAGACGGCCTTCGCGCTGAAGGCGGAAGAAAAGGTGCGTCATGTGGGCATCTCCTTCCACGACTCTGCCGAGATGCTTGAACAGATCCTGACGGAATATCCGGCCATCGAGGTTGTGCAGCTCCAGTTTAACTACCTCGACTATGACGATCCCGCAGTGCAGGGCCGGAAATGCTATGAGATCTGTCAGAAATACGACAAGCCCGTCATCGTGATGGAGCCGGTCAAGGGCGGCAGCCTTGCCAATCTGCCCGAGGAGGCTGCTGCCGTTCTCGAATCGCTCCACGGCGGGAGCCCTGCGAGCTACGCCATCCGCTTTGCAGCCGGTTTCCCCGGTATCATGATGGTCCTCTCCGGCATGAGCGATCTGGCGCAGATGCAGGACAATATCAGCTTTATGCAGGACTTCAAGCCCCTCAACGAGAAGGAGCTGGACGCCGTCAAGCGCGTGCAGGAAATCTCCCACAGCAAAAACTTCATTCCCTGCACCGCCTGTCGTTACTGCACCAGCGGCTGTCCGCAACATATTTCCATCCCGGATCTGTTTGCCATCATGAACGCCAAGCGGATTCACCATAGCTGGAACGCCAGTTATTATTACAACACCGTCCACACTGGCCCGGGCCGCAAGGCCTCCGACTGCATCAAGTGCGGCAAGTGCGAGCAGGTCTGTCCGCAGCACCTGCACATCCGTGACCTGTTGGAAGACGTGGCCAAAGAATTTGAACCCCCGCAGGAACAGCGCTGAGCAGCGCAAGCGCCCCACGGCGGAAGGATCCGCTGTGGGGCGCTTTTTACCTGCCGGGGTGCCTTGCTCCACCGACATCTGATTTTCCGTTCACACCCGGTCTTGCGCCATGCGCGCCCGGGCTTTTTCCAGAGCTTCTGCAGCCGCCTCGCAAAGTGTATTTCCGAGCTCAGTTTGGAACATCCGTCATGTCATAGAGCGTCGTTTTTCCCTCGCGCTGCCGCTGCGCCGCGGCGAGGGCGTAGAGTGCCTGCGTCGTGGCGGTGAGGTCTCCCTCCCCGTCCAGCGTGTGCGCAAAGCTCCCGTCCTCCTGCGCAAAGCGCAGAAGCACGTCTTCCAGCGTTGCGCCGTTTTTGCAGAACCGCGCATCCTCCAGAGAAATCCCAAGCTCTGTCAGCGCCACGAGAACCTGGCAGACCGACTCACTGCTCACTACATCCCAGGAGAGGAAGGTTCCATCTGGCTCCTGCTCCCAGGCAAGCCAGTCCAGCGCCCGCTCCACCGCCTCCTGCACCGCGGCATCGTCTTGATCCTTTGCCAGCGCCTGCAGCGCCATCGCCGTCAAATCGACATCCGACGGCCCGCCTGCAAGGCTCCAGCCGCCGTCCTCGTTCTGCCGGGAGAGGATTTCTTCGACATAGCCCTCGCGCGTGGCCTGCGTCTGCGCGTCCGGATTCTCGGGGATCTCATACTTCCCGGAATCCAGCGCCAGCAGCGCAAAGATCGTACCGTTGACGCCCTGCAGGCTCACCCGCGAAAAGTCTGCCAGCGGCAGCAGCAGATTATAACCGCCAACGTCGCGCGGATCTCGCCCGATTGCCGTCAACGCCAGCACCAGGCGGGAATATTCCGTATATTTGTTCTCGCTGAGCGCGCCGCCCGCTGCCTGTACCGCCACAATCACGTTTTTCTCATACGTTTTATAATAGGATTCCGGAACCTTTACGCCGGAGCGCGCCAGACCGAAGACCGTCCAGTCGCCGGTCAGCGGGCCGAACGTCGGATCCGGGGTCACCTTTTTCAAATAGGCTGCGGCTTGCTCCAGAGGCGTTTTTGCCGTGCCGCAGGCGGAGAGCAGGAGCACCAGCGCCAGAAGCAGCGCCAGAAAACGTTGTTTTTTCATTTATTTCTCCTCACTGTTTCAACTGCGGCCCGGTTGCGCCGCATTCTGCCTTTCAGCATACACCAGCGGCGCGCTCCTGTCAAATCCTGCCGCGGCAAACCGCCTCTGGAGCAAGGCCGAGGCCGATATGGAAGCGTTCGGCAAATTCTTTGTCGGAGAATCCATCGAAGCGGCTGCGGCGGCGTATCTCTCGACGTTCCTGCTCATCGGCGGGACTGTGGCCTCGGCCAACATGCAGGCGGCGCAGTACGGCAAGGAGATGAAGGCCGGGGAGGCGTTCAAGGGAACGCAATACAGTGTCGACGAGATGAACACCGTCCTGTTGGCACAGCAGATCCCCGGAGAATATGAGGGCGGGAGATATGCGGCGGAACAGCTGAAAAAGCAGGTATTGGAAGGGAAACAGCTGAGCAACCGCCTTTTGGGCTTTGCGGCGATGACGAACAATCAGGTCATCAAGGACGCCTCGAAGTATCTGAACCAAGCCCTTGAGATGGGGCCTGAGACGCGGAGCTTCGAAAGTTCCACATGGGCGCGAAGCTGACAAAGCAGATGCTCTATGAGCTGACCGGCATGGAGATCCCGGAGGGCGTGGCCAAAGAGAAAGACCTCTCCGATTATAAGGCGGAAACGCTGAAAGTCATTCGCGGTCAGAG
>USLX01000007.1 GCA_900555665.1 uncultured Eubacteriales bacterium
CGTTTTTGCAGGCCGAGAGCGAGATCGCGGCCATCAACATGGTTTACGGCGTGGCTGCGACGGGCAAGCGGGCGATGACGTCCTCCTCCAGCCCCGGCATCGCGCTCAAGTGCGAGGGCATTTCGTATCTGGCGGGCGCAGATCTGCCCGCGGTCATTGTCAATGTGCAGCGCGGCGGGCCCGGCCTCGGCGGCATTCAGCCGTCGCAGTCCGACTACTTCCTCGCCACGCGCGGGCCCGGCCACGGCGACTTCCATGTGCTGGTGCTGGCGCCGGCGTCGGTGCAGGAGATGGCCGACTTGACCGGAAAGGCGTTTGACCTGGCGGAAAAATACCGGATGCCGGCAATGCTGCTGGCCGACGGCACGATGGGCCAGATGATGGAGCCCGTGCAGCTGCCGGAGCCGCATGATCCGGACACAACCGAAAAAGATTGGGCCGTCACTGGAACGAAGTGCCAGCGGAAGCACCATATCGTCAACTCGCTGTACTTAAGCCCCGCGGAGCTTGAGCGGCTGAACATCGAGCGTTTCGAGCGGTACGCCGAAATTGAAAAGAACGAGTGCATGTGGGAAGAGTTCATGATGGAGGACGCCGAGGTCTGCATCGTGTCCTGCGGCATTACGGCGCGCGTATCGCGCAACGCAATCGTCGAGGCGCGCAGGCAGGGCATCAGGGTCGGCATGATCCGGCCGATCACGCTCTGGCCGTTCCCGAAGGCGGCGCTGCGCAAGGCGGCGGAGCGCGTAAAGCGCTTTGTCTGCGTGGAGCTCAACATGGGCCAGATGCGCGAGGATGTGCAGCTGGCGGTGGAGTGCAAACGTCCGGTCGACCTCTGCTTCCGCGTGGGCGGCATGATTCCGTCGCCGGAGGAAGTATTGGACGCGATCCGTAAGGCAAACGAAGGAGGGAACGACTGATGGCTGTTGTATTTGAAAAACCGAAGGCGCTGACCGACGCCGTATTCCACTACTGCCCCGGCTGCACGCATGGCATCATCCATCGGCTCGTCGCCGAGGCGATCGACACGCTCGGCATCGAGGGCCGGACGATCGGCATTGCGCCGGTCGGCTGTTCGGTGCTGGCCTACGACTACTTCGCCTGCGACATGGTGGAGGCGTCGCACGGACGTGCGCCCGCCGTGGCGACCGGCGTGAAGCGGTCGCTGCCGGACAACATTGTCTTTACCTATCAGGGCGACGGCGACCTCGCTTCCATCGGCCTCTGTGAGACGGTCTCCGCCGCGGCGCGCGGAGAGAATATCACGGTCATCTTCGTGAACAACGCGATTTATGGCATGACGGGCGGCCAGATGGCCCCGACTTCCCTGCCCGGCCAGATCACACAGACCTCACCCTACGGCCGCGATGTCAACACCTGCGGCTGGCCGATCCGGATCTGCGAGCTGCTCGCGACGCTGGAGGCCCCGGCGTATCTCGAGCGTGTGACCGTGAACAATGTGAAAAACGTGAAAAACGCGAAAAAAGCGATTGAAAAGGCGTTCCGCTATCAGGTGGAGGGAAAGGGCTTCTCGCTGATTGAAGTACTCTCGTCCTGCCCGACCAACTGGGGGCTGACGCCGCAGAAGGCGCTGGAGTGGATCGACGAGAAGATGATTCCGTACTATCCGCTGGGTGTCTACCGGGACAAGGAGGGTTGAGCGATGGCAGACTTTCAGATCGTAATTGCAGGCTTCGGCGGGCAGGGTCTTCTGTTTTCCGGCAAAGTGCTGGCCTACGCGGGCCTCATCGAAGGGCGGGAGCTCAGCTGGCTGCCGTCCTACGGCCCGGAGATGCGCGGCGGCACGGCAAACTGCAACGTGATCCTTTCCGACGCGCCCGTCGGCTCGCCGATTGTGAACGCGCCGAACGTGCTCATGGTGATGAACAACCCTTCGCTGGACAAATACGAAAACGCCGTCCAACCCGGCGGCAAGATTTTCCTCGATTCCGCGCTCATCGCCCGGAAGGTCCGGCGCACGGATGTGGAAGCTTATTACGTCCCGGCCACGAAGATGGCCATGGACATGGGGATGCCGACGCTCGCCAATATGATCCTGCTCGGCGCGCTGATCGCAAAGACCGGCTGCGTCCGGGAGGAGAGCCTGGCGGATGCGCTGCACAAGGTGATCCCGGCACGCAAGGCCGACCTCTTTGGCCTCAACATGCAGGCGCTGCAGGCCGGGAAGGAGTTCGCCGGATGAAGGCCGCCTGCCTCCAGATGGACATGCTCTTCGCGCAGCCGGAGGAGAACTTCGCAAAGGCGAAGCGGCTCATCCGCGACGCGATGGCAAGCGAACCGGACGTGGTCGTCCTGCCTGAGACGTGGAACACCGGCTTTTTCCCGAAGGAGCGTCTTTCCGAGCTGGCCGACCGGGACTGCACACGGGTCAAGCGTGAGCTCGGCGCGCTGGCCGCGGAGCTTGGCGTGAATCTTGTGGCGGGCAGCGTGGCAAATGTGCGCGGCGGAAAGGTCTATAACACGGCGTGCGTCTTTGACCGCAAAGGAGCCTGCGTTGCGGAATATGATAAGACGCACCTGTTCACGCCGATGGGTGAGCACGGATATTTCACGCCCGGCAATCACCTCTGCCGCTTCCGGCTTGACGGACACGACTGCGGCCTCGTGATCTGCTACGACATCCGCTTCCCGGAGCTGGCGCGGACGCTCGCCGTGCAGGGGATGGATGTGCTCTTCGTCGTGAGCCAGTGGCCCGCGGCGCGCATCCCGCATCTGCGGGCGCTAACGGTCGCGCGGGCGATTGAGAATCAGGTGTTCGTCGTCTGCTGCAATTCCTGCGGGGACGCAGGCGAGACGCGCTACGGCGGCTTTTCCGCGATCCTTGACCCCTGGGGACAGACGCTGGCCCTTGCCGGGGAGACGGAGCAGATCCTCACGGCGGAATGTGAGCTGGATGTCCTGGATGGGATCCGGAACTCCATCAACGTCTTCCGTGACCGCCGCCCGGAGCTCTATCAGATCTGACCGATCCCCGCCGCAGCGGAAAGCCCCCCTCTTAATAGAGGGGGGAAGATTGCCGAAGGCAATCAGGGGGAGAAGAAAACTCCCCCAGTCATGCTTCGCATGACAGCTCCCTCTTCGTAGAGAGGGCCTTTGGAGCGATCTATATGATTATGAATATCAGGAGGAACGAAAAATGGAATACAACTTCCCTGTGACGAGAACCACACACCCCAAGCCCCGTCCTGCCGACGAGACGAAGCTGGGCTTTGCGAAATACTTCACCGACCACATGTTCGTCATGGACTATGACGAGGGCCAGGGCTGGCACGACGGGCGCGTCGTGCCGCACGAACCGTTCCTCATCGAGCCGGCATCCTGCGTGCTGCACTACGCGCAGATGATGTTTGAGGGCATGAAGGCCTACCGCACGCCGGACGGCGGCATCCAGATCTTCCGGCCGGACATGAACATTAAGCGTATGGCCCGCACGAACGAGCGCATGTGCATCCCGGAGCTGCCGGGCGACCTGTTCCTCGCGGCGGTCAAGGCTGTGATTGAGGCGGACCGCGACTGGGTTCCCTCCGCGCCGGGCACGGCGATGTATATCCGGCCGTTCATCTTCGGTGATGAGGTCTCGTTCTCCGTTCTGCCGGCCAAACACTACAAATTCATGATCATTCTGAGCCCGACGGGCTCCTACTACGCAGCGAACGATGGCGGCCTGTCCACGACGCGCATCTATGTGCAGGACAAGTACATCCGCGCGGCGCACGGCGGCACGGGCTATGCCAAGGTCGGCGGCAACTACGGCGGCGGCATGCGCGCCAGCCAGGACGCGATGAAGTACAACTGTAAAGATGTGCTGTGGCTCGATGCGGCGGAGCACAAATATGTCGAAGAGATCGGCACGTCGAATGCCTTTTTCCGCATCGCGGACGAGGTCATTACCGCGCCGCTCGATTCCGGCACGATCCTGCCCGGCATCACGCGCGATTCCGTCATCCAGCTGCTGAAAAAGTGGGGCGTGAAGGTCTCGGAACGGAAGCTCTCGATCGACGAGGTCGTTGCCGCGTCGAAGGACGGCAGCCTGCAGGAGATCTTCGCCAGCGGCACCGCAGCGGTCATCTCGCCGATCGGCTGGCTGAATGTGATGGGCACGGATGTTCAGGTCGCGGACGGGACGGTCGGCCCTGTGGCGCAGAAGCTCTATGATACGCTCTACGGCATGCAAACCGGGACCGTTGCCGATGATATGGGCTGGACTTATCGGCTCCTGTGAGCTATAATTTCCATCAGGGCGCGAAAGCGCCCTGATTTCCGGTTTGATACACGACAAAGCCCCGCGCAGGACTAGAAAAGGAGAAACTATGGCAGAACTTGGACTTGGTACGCGATGCGTACAGGCGGGATACAGCCCGAAAAACGGCGAGCCGCGGCAGATCCCCATCATTCAGAGCACGACGTTCAAATACGACTCAAGCAGCGACATGGGCAAGCTCTTTGATCTGGAGGCGAACGGCTATTTCTATTCCCGCCTGCAAAACCCGACGAACGACACTGTCGCGGCAAAAATTGCCGCACTGGAAGGCGGCTCGGCGGCCATGCTGACCTCCTCCGGCCAGGCGGCAACGTTCTATGCCATCTTCAACATCGCTTCCTGCGGCGACCATGTCGTCTCCTCGGCCAGCATCTACGGCGGAAGCTATAACCTCTTTGCCGTGACGATGAAGCGGATGGGCGTGGAATTCACATTTGTCGACCCGGACTGCACGCCCGAGGAGCTGGACGCCGCCTTCCGCCCGAACACGAAGGCTGTCTTCGGCGAAACCATCGCCAATCCGGCGCTCACGGTGCTGGATATTGAGAAATTTGCCGCCGCGGCCCACCGGCACGGCGTACCGCTGATTCTGGACAACACCTTCGCCACGCCCATCAATTGCCGCCCGTTTGAATGGGGCGCAGACATCGTGACACACTCGACTACAAAGTATATGGACGGGCACGCAGGCGCACTGGGCGGGTGTATTGTAGACTCCGGCCGGTTTGACTGGCTGGCGCACGCCGACAAGTTCCCCGGCCTCTGCACGCCGGATGAGAGCTATCACGGCATCACCTACGCCGAACGCTTCGGCCCCGGCGGCGCATTCATCACGAAGGCCACCGCGCAGCTCATGCGAGACTTTGGTTCGATCCAGTCCCCACAGAATGCCTACTATCTCAATCTCGGCCTCGAGAGCCTGCATGTGCGCGTCCCGCGGCACTGCCAGACGGCGCAGAAGGTCGCGGAATTTTTAAATCAGAGTGAAAAAATCGACTGGGTGCGCTACTGCGGTCTGCCCGGTGACAAGTATTACACGCTGGGGCAAAAATATCTGCCGCACGGCTCCTGCGGCGTGGTGTCCTTCGGCGTGAAGGGGGGACGCACGGCAGCCGAAGCCTTTATGGGCCGGCTGAAGGTCGCGGCCATCGAGACGCACGTCGCCGACGCGCGCACCTGCTGCCTGCACCCGGCGTCCTCGACGCACCGGCAGATGAACGCAGAGGAGCTGCAGGCCGCCGGCGTGAGCGAGTCGCTGGTGCGCTACTCCTGTGGGCTTGAGGACGCGGACGATCTCATCGCCGACCTCGCGCAGGCGCTCCGCGCCTGAGGTAAGCCGCCATGCCGATCAAAATTCCCAATGGACTGCCCGCCGCGCAGACGCTGGCGAGTGAAAACATCTTTGTGATGGATGAGACGCGCGCCGTCTCGCAGGATATCCGGCCGCTGCAGATTCTGGTTTTGAACCTGATGCCGACGAAAATCGAGACAGAGACGCAGCTGTCCCGTCTGCTCGGCAACACGCCGCTGCAGGTGGAGCTGGAGTTTATCCACACCTCCTCGCATGAATCCAAAAACACAGCGAAGGAGCATCTTTTCAAATTTTATCAGGTTTTTTCCGAGGTTCGCCACCGCAACTTCGACGGCATGGTCATTACCGGCGCACCGGTGGAGCAGATGCCGTTTGAAGAAGTGGAATACTGGCCGGAGCTGTGCGAGATCATGGAATGGAGCAAGACGCACGTCTATTCCACATTCCACATCTGCTGGGGCGCGCAGGCGGGGCTCTATTACCACTATGGCGTTCAGAAATACAACCTGCCGGAGAAACTCTTCGGCGTCTTCCCGCACACGGTCGAGCGGCGCAGCTCGATGCTCATGCGCGGCTTCGACGACACGTTCATGGTGCCGCATTCCCGGCACACAACCATCCACCGGGATGAAGTGGAGCGCTGCGGCAAGCTGAAAATTCTCGCATCCTCGCCGCAGGCCGGCATCTACGCCATGGCCACTGAGGGCGGGCGGCAGATCTTCATCACCGGCCATTCGGAATACGACGCCGGAACGCTGCAGAAGGAATACCTGCGCGACAAAAACGCCGGTCTTCCCATCCACGTCCCCGCCAACTATTTCCCGAACGATGACGACACCCAGCCGCCGTGCGTCAGCTGGCGCAGCCACGCGAACCTGCTCTATCTCAACTGGCTGAACTATTTTGTCTACCAGGGCACGCCCTACGACCTCGACACCATCGAGCCGGTGTTTGCAGGCCTCTAGGGTGTATTCTTCCAACTCCCAACGCACCCGGGCAGCGGGTCTTTTTGCGGTGTGCCGCGTCATTTTTCCTTGAAATACGTCAGTATTCCTGCGAAAAAATGTCTTGCTCAACGCAAAAATCCCTCGCTGCCGGTCACATCATGAGTTGGAAGAATACACCCTAAGCATTTTGCCGCTGCTCGCCGTTCGGGCGGGCAGCGGCTTTTTGTAAACTTTTTTCCGCCACAGCCGCATTTCTTTGCCTTTCCCGGAAAAATGTAGTATACTAAGCCCATCCGATTCTCCGCCTCAGGAGGCTTTTTATGATCAATACGGAACTTTCGAATATCTGGAGCTGCGTCAACCTGCCAAATCTGCTCTCGTCAGAAAAGGAGCTGTTTGACGCACATCTGCGCCTGCGGCGCAACCAGCCAGGCTTTGCGGACTTCCTCGGCTGGCTTGGCCAGGGCGACGCAGGCATTGCCCGTCTGATCGGCGCGGTAAACCGCGCGGCGGACGCCATCGTCCGGCAGGGCCAGGTGCTGGTCGTGGCGGGCATGGGCGAGAGCTGGCTCGGGGCGCGCGCCGCCGTGCGGATGCTGAAGGGCGCTGTGCAGGACGGGCGGCCGAGCGTGATTTTCGTGGGCAACCAGATGGGCTCCGAGGAATATCTGGCGCTTTTTGACCGGTTGGAGGGCAAGGACTTCTGTCTGCAGCTCATCATGCCGGACCGGCCGGAGCCGGAATGTGCCATCGCGTCCCGCGCGCTGCGCTGGATGATGGAGCGGCGCTACGGCAAGGAGGCCAAGGCACGCATCTTCGTCACGGCGCTGCCGGATTCCCCGATGGCCACAATGGCAAAGGAAGAGGGCTATCCCTTCCTCGCCATGCCCACAGAGCCCGGCGGAGGGGTCAGTGCGCTGACGGCGGCAACGCTGCTTCCGTTGACGGTGGCCGGGATTGATCCACTGGCCTTTTTGGAGGGCGCGGCGGGCGCCTATGGCGACTATGACCTGCGGGCGTTTGAAAATCCGGTCTGGATGTACGCCGGGGCACGATACGCGCTCTGCAACCGCGGACGCGGCAGCGAATTTTTGCTGACTTCCGGCGCAAGCCTTGCCGCCCTCGGCCCCTGGTGGCAGCAAGCCGTGCTGCGGCGGATGTGCCGGGGCGGAATGGGTGTCATTCCGGCGCATTTTAGCCTGCCGCAGAGCGTAGACGCGCTCGATGCGATGCTGACCAGCGGGCACTACCCGGTATTTGAAACCATCCTGCGCGCCAAGACCACACCGCAGCAGCGCCTGCATGTGGAGATGGACTGGAAGGACTATGACGGGCTCGGATATCTGGCCGAGGCCACGCTGGAGGATGTCGCGGAAAAGACCGTGGACGCCCTCATCGAAACGCAGGCCGCCGCAGATGTGCCCGTGATCCAGCTGGAATGCGGCGCGCTGGGTGCAGAGCAGGCAGGCGAACTTTTTTACTTCTTCGAGCTGGCAAACGCCCTCTGTGCGGCAGCCAGCGGCGTAGACCCGCTCGCGCCGTCATTGCCCGGATCCGCACGGATGCTTGCCGGTCAGCTGCTCGGGCGGCCGGAATAAAGTTTTTGTTTTCTTCATGAATTTGGGAGAACCTGCACTTGTCTTTTTCTCTGAGACCTGATAGAATGAAGAAAAGGCACAAAGGAGGAATGGCCTATGGTTAACATTATGATGGGGCCCGAGGGCTCCGGCAAGACCAAGATGCTGATCAATGCGATCAACAATGCGGTCAAGCATGAAACGGGCAGCATGATCTGCATTGAAAACGGTAACGCACTGCGGTTCGACGTCGATCACCGCGTCCGTCTGATTGACGCGAGCGAGTATGCTTCTGGAAGCTATACGTTCCTGCGCGGGTTTATGAGCGGCCTGCATGCGGGGAACTTTGATATTACGCACATTTTTGTAGACAACCTCTACAAGATCGCACGCAGCAAGGATCCGGTCGAAACGGAGAACTTCCTGGACTGGTGCAGCCTCTTCTCGGCGGAAAAGGGCGTGGCCTTTACGTTCACCATCCCCGGCGAGCCGGGCGATGCGCCGGATTATATCACGAGATTTATGGATTAAAAAGCAGCGCCCTCCCATCTGGGAGGGCGCTGCTTTTATTTGGGCGGGCATGGCCCGCCCGTAAAGGCCCCCTCTACCAAGAGGGGGCTGTCACCGAAGGTGACTGGGGGAGTTTCAAAAACTTCTCCCCCTGATTGCCTACGGCAATCTCCCCCCCTACGAAGAGGGGGCTTTTTCCGCTGCGGCGGGGATCGGGCGGACAGAGTCGTCCGCCCCTACAAGAGGCCGCAGAGATCATTGCAAATTCCGGTGCTTCCGAAGCATCACATACGTCAGGAAATAGAGGAGAACGCCGAGGAAAAGCTCCGTGAAGAGCGCAAGCAGCATCGTGCCGTGTGCGGCCTGCATGGCTGCCGCAGCGGTATCGGTCCGGCCCAGATTGTCCATCGCGTCCGTGAGCAGACAGTGGAACGCCGTGTCACTTACCACACCGGAGAGAACTGCGACGCCGAAGATCTGCAAAATTGCCTGAATGACGAAGTAGAACACGACGGAGAGCAGGCCCTTGTGATTGGCAAAGCTGTAGCCGATGGACATCGGCGCGTAGAAAAGCAGGCAGGTGACGAGCAGGGAAACGAAGAGCAGTGCCAGCGCTTCCAGCGCGAAGGCCACGCCGTTTGCCATGTAATAACCGTTCAGCTCCTGGAAGAACGATGCGAAGCCATGGTAAATATCTGCGGCCATGCCGCCGCGCCAGACGACGATGGCCACGGCCAGCGCGTCGGCCAGAAACGTGAAGATGAAAAAGAGCGCGGCGGTGATGAGCTTCGACCACAGCAGGCTGTGAACGCCGGCGGGCAGCGTGAACATCAGATAGCCCTCGTCGGTGAGGAAATTCTGGTGGAAGCGCTTGATCATCAGGATGCTGGCAAAGACGGTCACGCCGAGGATGGCCAGCACATAGACGACGAGCAGCAGCGCATTGAGCGCTTCGAAAAAGGCCGGCGCGTCCGCGCGGCGCAGCACCAGATCGCTTACACGGACGAAGACCGCAAGCAAAAGCAGAGCGCCGAACAGTGGGGCCATCAGTCGGCCCGTGGCGCGGAATTCATGTTTGATCAGTTTTCCCAGCATTTGAATACCTCCCGGAAGAGCGCGTCGACCGACTGGCCGCGCGTTTCGCGAATTTCGTCACAGCTCTCATGCAGGCTGATCTTCCCCTGATTGAGGAAAATGACCTCGTCGAGCACCGGCTCGACATCGGCGATCAGGTGCGTGCTGATGACGACGGCGGCCTCTGGATTGTAGTTGGAGATGATGGTGTGCAGGATGTAATCCCGCGTTGCGGGGTCAACGCCGCCGATCGGCTCGTCGAGCAGGTAGAGCTTCGCCCGGCGGCTCATCGTGAGCACGAGCTGCACTTTTTCCTTCATGCCCTTTGACATCTGTCGGACGGACTGGTTGAGGTTCAGGCCGAGGTGCGTGAGCATCCTTTCTGCGGCCTGGCGGTCGAAATCGGTGTAAAAATCGCAGTAGAAGTCCAGCAGCTGGCGCGTCTTCATCCACGGGCTGAGCGTAACGCGGTCGGGCAGATAGGACACGACGGCGTTTGTCTTCGGGGACGGCGTCTGGCCGTCGATCAGAATTTCACCGCTCGTGGGCTGCAGCAGGCCCATGGCCAGCTTGATAAGCGTGGATTTGCCGCTGCCGTTCGGGCCGAGCAGGCCGATGATACGCCCCGGTTCGAGCGCAAGATCGATGTGGTCGAGCGCCATCGCGGAGCCGTAGCGCTTTTCCAGCGCATGACATTCAAGAATTGGCATCTTTCGTTTCCTCCATCTGGTTCAGAAATGTGATGAGTGCAGCCCGGTCAAAGCCGAGGGCCGACATGGCCGCGAGATACTGCCGCGTCTGCCCCTCGGCCAGGGCGCGGCGCGCCGCGTCGATCGCGGCGGCGTCTTCAGTGACGAATTTTCCGGCCGTGCGCTGGGTGTAGATGAGGCTCAGCCGCTCCAGCTCGGCAAATGCACGCTGGACGGTGTTGGGGTTGACGCCCGCGTTGGCCGCGAGATCGCGCACCGAGGGCAGCTTGCTCCCCGGCGGATAGGCGCCGGAGACGATCTGCTCCTGCAGCCGCGCGACCAGCTGCGTGTAGATGGGCGTGTCCGCTTGGAAGGACCAGGGCATGAGAGCACCTCCTGTGTCTCTGTATTAAGTAATTAGTACAATAGCACAAGTGAAGGGGTTTGTCAATCCCCTCTGCAAAAAACGGCAGTAGCTTTTTCCCCGGCCTTCTGATATACTAAAAATATAGAAGATCGAATTGGGGGGATGAGGATGTATCCCAAAAAGAGAGCGAAAACCGACGAAGAGCGGTTCCACGAAATCTTCGCCAAAAAGGTCAGCACAACGCCGGGGGCCTATCTGCGGCGGAAGCTGGCCGCAGGTGTGCCGGAGGGCGAGCTGCGACGAATGTATGACATGCTGGCCGTCGAGCTGGCGCGGACGGCGCACTGCAAAGCCATCCGGTTCGACGAAGCGCTCGGCCAGCCGGACGCGAAGAGCGTCCACACCCAGCGGGCGGCGAACAGCCGTGTGCCCGTCTGCCCGAAATGCGGCGCGCAGATGGTGCTGCGCACCGGACAAAGCGGCGTGCGGAAGGGGCAGAAATTCTGGGGCTGCTCGAATTATCCGGCCTGCCGGTATACGAAGAATGTGGAGCCGCGCGGATGAGAAATTTCAAGATGACGCTCAGCTATGACGGCTCCCGCTATTTTGGCTGGGAGCGTCAGCCGGGCAAGGAGACCATTCAGGGCAAACTCGAGGCCGTGCTGACGCGGATGTGCGGCGCACCGGTCAACGTGATCGGTGCAGGCCGGACGGACGCGGGTGTCCACGCGCGGGCAATGGTCGCGAACGCCTACATGGATACGGACATGGCGCCGGAGGCCATTCGCGACTACCTCAACCGCTATCTGCCGGACGACATCGGCGTGGCCGAGGTCAAAGAGGCGGCCGACCGCTTCCACGCGCGCTATCGTGCCGTAGGCAAGCTCTACACCTACACCTGCTATGTTGGTGAGACAAAGCCGGTGTTCAACCGGAAGTATGTAACCGTGCTGGACGGGAAGCCGGACGTGGGGAAGATGCGAAAAGCGGCAGAATATCTCGTCGGCGAGCATGATTTCCGCAGCTTCTGCGCCAATCCGCAGATGAAAAAGTCGACGGTGCGCATCGTGGATTCCATTGAAATTCAGATGAAAAAAGATCTGCTGTACCTCAATTTCCACGGCACCGGTTTCTTGCAGAACATGGTGCGCATCCTGACCGGGACGCTGCTCGAGGCCGGCTTCGGCAAGCGGAGCGTGGAGAGCGTGAAGGACGTTTTGGAGGCGAAGGACCGCAAGCTCGCGGGCTATACCGCTCCGCCGCAAGGCCTCTGCCTCATGCGAGTGGATTATTAAAGGTCGTCGCCTGCACCCGTAGGGGCGAGGCTCTGCTCCGCCCGTAAAGGCCCCCTCTACCAAGAGGGGGCCTTTTTTACTTGACTTTTGAGTATGCGGTGTTATACTAGGTATAACTTTTCCCACCAAAGGAGGGGGCGGTATGGCACTGCAATTTCCGAAAAACAAGTTTATGTGTCTCGTCAAGGTCGGCGAGAAGGGGCAGATCGTAATTCCCAAGGGAGCGCGCGACCTGTTCGACATCCAGCCCGGCGACCAGCTGCTGCTGATGGCCGACAAAAAGCGCGGCATCGCGCTGGTCGACCCCGGCGAGGTCTATCTGCCGCCGGACATGTTCCCGGCGAAGGAGGATGACAGCGATGGAAATTCTGAAAATTGAGGGACTTTGCAAGCAATATCCCGCGTTTTCCCTAAAAAATATTTCGTTTTCGATGGAGCCCGGGACGGTGATGGGCTTCATCGGCCGCAATGGTGCGGGCAAGACCACGACGCTCAAGTCGATGCTCCGCCTCGTGCATCCGGACGCGGGCCACGTCGAGCTCTGCGGCATGGATGTCGCCGAGCAAGAGCTGGCGGTCAAGGCGCAGATCGGCTTCGTATCCGGCGCGGCGGGCTATTATCCGCGCAAGCGCCTCGGCCAGCTGACAGCGGCAACGCGCCGGTTCTACCCAAATTGGGACGAGGCGCGGTATCAGGACTGCCTGCGGCGCTTCGCGCTGGACGAGGGCAAGCGTGTCAGCGAGCTCTCGGAGGGCATGAAAGTCAAATATCAGCTGGCGCTCGCGATGTCGCACCACGCGAAGCTGCTGATTTTGGATGAGCCGACGTCCGGACTCGACCCGGCGGCGCGGGACGACCTGCTGGGGCTGTTTCTGGAGCTGGTGGAGCGCGACGGCGCGTCGGTGCTGTTTTCAACGCACATCACGTCCGACCTTGACGCCTGCGCCGACACAATCACCTACATCCGAAACGGCGAAATTTTTGCCAGCGAGGCGCGGCGGACATTCACAGAACGCTATCGCTATCTGCGGGCGGATGAAGGCACCGTCCCGCCGGAGCTGGCCGCGAAGCTGATCGCACCGCGCCGCCACCAGGGCGAAGTCGAGGGCCTGCTGCTGGCCGCAGATGCACCGGAGGCCGGCAGCCCCGCGACGCTGGAGCAGATCATGGTGCATCTGGAACGGGAGGTGGAGGCATGAAGGCGCTGCAATCGAAAAACTGGCGGCTGGCCATGAGCCCTGTTCCGCTGCTGTTTTTACTGCTGAGCGGATTGATCCTGATCCCGAACTATCCGTATTATGTCACGTTTTTCTACAACAGCCTCGGGATTTTCATGTGGATGCAGTCCCTGCGGGAAAACCGCGACACGGCCTACATGATGCTCCTGCCGGTGACAAAGGCAGAGATGGTCCGTGCGCGGCTGCGCACGGTGGTGCAGCTGGAGCTGCTGCAACTACTGGCCTGCGTCCCGTTTATGGTGCTGCGGGCGAGCTATGGCCACCTCAACAACGCCGTCGGCATCGAGGCGAATGCCGCCTTCCTCGGACTCGGGCTGGTGCAGATGGGCCTTTTCAACTTGGTCTTTTTCCCGATGCACTATCGAAACGCCTACGACCTCGGCAAGCCGTTCCTCGCGGCAAGTGCGGCGGAGCTTTTCTATATCGTCCTCGTCGAGGCGTGTGACCATGTCATTCCGTACATGAAGACGGTCTGCGAGAGCTATGCACTGAGCGACCAGCTGCGGCAGTGGCCCATGCTTCTGGGCGGCGTGGCGGTATTCGCGCTGCTGACCTGGGCAGCGGAGCGCCGCTCCGTGCGGAGATTTGAAAAAGTGGATCTTTGAGCGAAACCCGGACGGCCAGTGGCCGTCCGGGTGCTGCACATTTGTAGGGGCGGACGACCCTGTCCGCCCGTCCCCGCCGCAGCGGCTGACGCAGACGCAACGCGAGGCGGATGAGGGTCGGGGAGCAAAAACGATACGCTGTGCAGTTGGGTGAGTGCTCCCTACCCTCATCCGTCTGCTCCGCTTCGCTCCGCAGCCACCTTCCCCCAAGGGAAGGCTTTTCCGCTGCGGCGGGGATTTCCCTTCAAGTCTGTATGGTCATTGTAGGGCATGATAGGCCGCCCACGTCTGCTCCGGATCGCGGGACGCCAGCAAATACGTCCGCCCCTCCGTCTGCACGAGCAAAAACGGCGGCTGCGTGGGATCAAGGCAGAGATTGAGGCCGCCATAGCCGCGCGCGACGTAACGCCCGTGCATCACATGCTCCATCGAGGTACCGTTCGAGCGCGTCAGATGCTCCGGCAGGTCGTCCAAAAGCGTGACCTCGGTGATTTCCGTGCGCGGAATACAAGTTTCCTTGCCGCCATAGGTGCTGACCAACTCCGTCTCCGTGGCGGTCAGCGTCACGGGCCGCGTGTCGAGCGACGTCATCCACGGCCCGACGGCGAGCATGCCAAGCAAGCAGAGCGCCGCAAAGCCCAGGAAGGCGCGCCCCGTCGGCCGGGCGAGATTGACCGTCGTGTTGATGCCTGTGCGGGCATTGACGATCAGGTGCCGGTCATCCGGGTTATAATAAAACTGGCCGAAAATCCAGCGGTCATCCTCATCGACGAGCGCGCCGGTCGCCGCGCCCGCTGTCAGCTTCGCCTGAAGTGCGCGGAGGCGGAATTCGTTGTAGAGCAAGTATGCGATGTGGAACAGCATCAATGCCCCGAGCGCACAGAGGGCAAACGTGGAATCCGGCGCAGCCAGCGAGAAAACCAGATTCAGCGCAGCCATCACCCACGCGCTCACAAGCCAGAGGCGCCCCCATCGGTGCAGCCGCACCTGACTGAGCACCTTGGCCAATTCCGCATTTTCATCGACACGCTCGCTCTTTTTACGGTAGCAGAACCGATAACAGACCCAAAACAAGACCACGCAGGCCGCATCCGTCAACAGCACGATCCAGTCCTCCAAGCTCCAGAGCAGCGGAAGGAGGCTGAACACGAGCGGCAGCGCAAACAGCCACGGCGAGAGCCAGCGATAAGACGGAACGGCCGCAAGGTCGACGGTTTCCGTGCGCGGCGCAGCCTCCCCGCGCCACCCATGCTCCACCTTCAGGCGCTTGAGCGCGAGATTACACCGCGCATAGGGCACATACGGCAGGACGCAGACGAGCAGGAGCCAGACCGACCAGAGCGTCATATTCAGGCCAAACGCCCGCACAAACACGCACGGAACTGCCGCCAGCACCAGAGCGATGCAAACCGTCCATTCCTGCCGCCGGAAACGGGCAAGACGCACAGCAACGTCCGGATCAGCCTGAAATGCCGGTGGGATCGTCACGCCGACGGCCAGATTTTTCTTGAATTTTGCGTCGTTGACCAGGACGCCAGACACCAGCGGCGCAATCCACAGTACGCTCAACCATAAAATCAGCCGCATGATCATCTGTCATCACCTCCGCAAAGCTCGGCGCAGAGCGCCAGAATGTCCTCCCGGCTCAATCCGGCCAATCTCAGCTCCGACAGGCACAACCGCAGCCGCTCGCGCTGCTCTGCCGTCGCGCAGGGCGGCCCGTCTGGGCAGGTCAGGACGCTGCCGCCGCGGCGGTCGGTTTGCAGATACCCTTCCGCCTTGAGCTGCTGATAGGCTTTGCTGACCGTCATCACGTTCACACCGCTCTCCTCGGCCAAAATCCGCACCGGCGGAAGCTTTTCCCCCGGCCTCAGCCGCCCTTCGGCCACGGCCAGCACAATCTGATCGCGCAGCTGCCGGTAGAGCGGGACACTACTTACAAAATCAAAGCTGATCAGCATGCGATCCCTCCTTTGTATTATTGATTATAATACAAATTATACAAAAGTCAATCCCCCAAATGCCATCTTGCGTTTCGGCGCGGCGTCGGGTATAATGGGGAAGGTTTGCCGAAAGGGGGGAGAACCATGCAGTATATTGCGATCTGCGGAACGGTCGGCTCCGGAAAGACGACGCTTCTGCGCCGCCTGCTGGCGCAGTTTGGCCCCCGCGCGGCCTTTCATGAGGAGCGGCCGCAGGACAATCCCTATATCAGCGACTATTACAGCGACTCCAAACGTTGGTCGTTCCACTCGCAGGTGACGTTTCTGTCGCTCTATTTTGATGACCCAAAGTGGAAAAACGCAGACGAAGCCGAATTTTTCTTCTTTGACCGTGCATTTCTGGAAAATCTAGTCATCGCCGAATACCGCCGCAACCAAGGCGACCTCACCGCCGACGAATACGCCATTCTCTGCAAGCTTGCGCACGGCATCGAATCCCTTATGCCTCCGATCGATAAATATCTCTATCTCGACTGCTCCGTCCAGACCGTGCTCAGCCATATGCGTGAGCGCGGGCGCGACTATGAGGATGAACTCGATCTCATGTACGTCTATGAGCTCAAGGCGCTCTATGACGAGTGGGTAAAGACGCTCCCGCCGGAGCGGACGCTGCGCATCGACATGGACCGCGGTGAATACGATCTGGACGAAATTGTCCGTTTTCTGGAAACCTGATTCTGCAGTCCCCGTCCATGGGGGCTGCTTTTTTGCACCACGCAGGCCACCGGCTGCGAAGCCAAGCGTCCGCATTCCCGAAAAATCAGGCTGGTCGCATCGAGCTGCGGCAAAACTCCGATTTTAAAACAGCAAACTCAAGACCGGCAGAACGTCGCTGCGCCAGGATGCGATCAAACTTGCAGTTCGGCGCAGCTTTTTTACCGCTTCTGGCAATTTAAGGAGGGGACCGGCCAGCATTTCAAGAAGCACGGAATGGCCTTTCCCTGGCATCCAATACTACACCCAGAAACGAGCAGCTGCCGTTTTATCAAGTGCATTTGAATTTTCCGGCTTGTTCTTCCCGTCTCGCTCCGCGTGATGTGTGAAGCGAACGTTTTTTACAGGATCCCTCCACCGGCCTAGCCGGCGGTTTCCGAATTCAATCATAACCACTGGCCCCCTTGGGGCCCGTTACCAGCCGAGCCTATAGATTCATCAACTCTTTTTTCCGCTGCATGATGCGCCCTACTGCTATTCAAATAGCGGCTTACCGCATTTTGCTTTTCGCGTCTCTCGATGATCTGCTTTTTTAAATTACACCTTATCAACTGCTTTCCAGACTTGTTCCTCGCCTCGCTCAGATATTTTTTCTCGGCATAGTGAAAGATTTTTGGAACCACCGGCACGGCCGGTGGTTTTCTTTATACGGCAAAAAACAGGACAGGGTTTTCCCCTGTCCTGTTTTTGCATTGGTTTTAGCGGTTCATCAGTTTCTGAAACCGCATGAAGATGGCCGCGGCCTGCGCCCGGGTGGTCGTGCCCTTCGGGTTCAGGCGGTTGCCGCCGACGCCGTCCAGAATGCCGTTCTGCACGGCCCAGACCATCGCGTCGCGCGCCCAGCTGCTCACGCTCGCGCTGTCCGCAAAGCGCAGCGCGCCGCTCACTGCCGGGCTGCCGACATAGCGGTAGAGCATCGCTGCGAGCTGTTCGCGGGTCAGCGTCCCCATCGGGTTCGCGCCGTCGGTAATGCCGAGGCCCATGGCCCACGTCCGGCCCACTTCATACCACGTCGAGCTGCGCCCAGTGTCCTGACCGGCAATTCTCGCCAGCATCGTCCACGTCTGCGCGCGCGTCGCCGCCGCGTTCGGGCCGAAGGTCGTCTTCGTCGTGCCGTTCATCAGGCCGAGGTTATAGGCCCAGTCGATGGCCTCATGATACCAGCGGCCTGCATCGAGGTCATAGAAGCTCTCGCACGCGCAATTGGCATAACCGTTCGCGCAGCCATTGCCGCCGATGATCAGCGGCAGAACCGTGTCGATTACCGACGTCGCCGGCAAAACCGTCAGCGTGCCGGGCACAAATGCCAGCGTGTAGTAGTCCTCCCAGTGCTTCGCCGTGCCGCCCGTCTTAAACACCGCATAGGGCGTCACACGGAAGGTGCCCGCCGTTTTGCCATCGGTCGAGACGGAGGCGGTCATCGTCTGGAAGACGTCGGAGACAGAATCCATCGGATTCAGGCCCGTGGCCGTCGCCGTAAAGGACGGCAGCGGGTCATTTGCGGTCATCGTCGCGCTGGAGGCCGTGACCGTGATCTGGCCCATCGTGACGGTCAGGGTATAGTAGGCAGTTGCCTCTGCATAGCCGCCCGTCTCATCGGAAACCGCCTTGATCCTGACCGTTCCCGGACGCTCGAACGTGACCTTGCCGTTTGTATCGACCTTGGCAATTGTCTCCTTCTCGCTGGTCCAGGTGACGTTCCCCTTTGCTTTTTCCGCGTGGAGAAGGACGCTGGCCTGCGAATAGGAGTAGCTGCCCTCCTCATTGCCGGAGGTATCCTTGACTGCGAAGCCGGTCTGCTGCGGCTTATCCGTGACCGTCAGCTTGAGGTTGACCGTAAACGTGCCATGGTTGTCGCTATCCGCGAGCGTCAGCGGGAGCGTATACACCTTCCCGACCAGGTTTGCATCATCCTGAATCGAAACCTTGACGCTGAGAGAGCCGTTCGAGCCCTGGCTCAGGACGATCTCCGCGGCTTTTGTGAGAATCTTCGCGTCCACGCCGTTTGCATCCTTCGGCGTGCCGAAGCGGAAGAGATCCTTGTCGTTTGTAAACCGATAGCCGGCCGGAACCTGGATCGTGGCCTCCGCGCCGCGCGTCACCGGCGCTTCCACCGGATTTGTCGTAAACGGGGTGTTGGCATTCTTCGTAACAACCAGCTTCCCGATCACCTCGTCATGGGCGACCGCATAGTTTCCGCTCGTCTCCTGCAGCGTCTCTACACCAACGTCGAACTCCCCGACATCATAATATCCGGCCGCATTCTTCGTCCCGTTTACCTTCAGCTTGCCACTCCACCGCGGCGCCTTGTCGCCGGAAGGCAGTGTGCCGCCGTCCGTCGCCGTCACTGTCAGCTTGTCCGCCGAAACGGTCAGCAAATCGTTCAGCTCCGTTCCATACGGCGCCGAAAGGTCACCCTTCAGCGCAGCCTTGACCTGCCGCGTGTTGATCTTCCATTCCGCCGAGCCTGGCTGGCAGCAAGGCGAGCCAATGCGCACGGTGTAGGTTCTTGCGTTGGTCGCGTTCGTCTCCCCGCCCGCGTTCACCGACGGAAGCAGTAAGCTCTTCCCGTCATCCAGCTGGAAGCTATACACCGCAAAGACCTTCTGTTCTTCTCCGTTGTAGGAGAACGACTGATCCGTATACGGTTTTTTACAATCACGGTCCGTGTACAGCGTCACCGTCAGCGCCTTCTTGCTCTTTTCCACGGTCACGGTCAGCGTATAGTTTGTCTGGGCGGTGACCTGATAGTTGTTCCGCTGCACCGTTGTCGGATTCGAAACCGTCACCGTGTAGGTGCCGGGAACCGGATATTGCTTCTGATCCTCGTCCTGCGCATACTTTCCGCTCGTCAGCTCCGGGAAGGTCAGAGTCTGCCCGAGGTCGCTCAGCTTCACGGTTTCCGTGCCAATGGTCACATTGGCCTCACCGAGCAGCGCAAGCAGCTCGTCCGTCGACTTGCCGAACTCCGCCTCGATGCTTGCCGTCACGGTGTCCACCGTCTTCGGCGTGATCTCCCAGGTGACGCCATCCGTAAACTTGAGCGTGTAATTTTGCGCGCTCTCGGAGGCAAGCGCCAAGTCGCCCCGCGTGACCGTCTGGGTGCCGGCGTCCGTGGAGCGGAGCGCCATCGAGCCGGTCAGCTTTGCCGCATGCTTGCCTTCCAGATTTCCGGTCACATCGTAGGCACTTGCAAGCGCGTTCGCGATCTGGTCGCTGCCATACTCGAAGATCTGGCCGGCCTTCGGCGTCACGGTGATCTCGCGCGCCGTGATCGCGCCGGAAAACGCCGTCTCGGTCGTGCTGTCGATCTGATAATTGCTGACAAGGCCGTTTGTAGCCTTCAGCAGGCCGCTGTCCACGCTGAGCGGGATGTTGTTGCCCACATCCTCGCTTAAATAGGTCATTTTGCTAAGATCGACCGTGAGCACATCGGTTCCGACCG
This sequence comes from uncultured Eubacteriales bacterium, assembly GCA_900555665.1. Classification (GTDB taxonomy): domain Bacteria; phylum Bacillota; class Clostridia; order Oscillospirales; family Oscillospiraceae; genus CAG-170. Next base: position 20,059 of record USLX01000007.1, read on the forward strand.
CGCCGGTCACGGTGAAGCTGTCCGCCGTGATCCCGGCCGGCAGATCGTTTGTGCCGTCGTAGGTCTTTGTGATCGTCACGCCGTCCTTCAGCGCGACGGTCACAGGCTTCGGATCGATCTTCAGGGTGGGATCATTCGCCACATAGAGGGTGTAGTTCTCCGGATTCACACCCTCGAGCACTGCGCCCAGCGTATACGGCCACTGGTTGGCGTTGTAATAATCGCCCGTCTTTTCTGCGCCACCCGGAAACAGGCGAACCATAGTCCCGAGCTTGTCGGTGAGATCGTAGTCACTGAGGCTGTCCCTAGATCTGACAACTTTCACGTCCTCGCCAAGCGCAAGCAGAGTGCTGTCCGCATCGCCGTATGTCCCGGTTCTGTTCTGCACGCCCTTGAGCGTCAGCGTGACCGGCTTGATCTTTGCGCCATTTGGGCCAAAGTTTTTAAACGTGACATCCTCGGGTGTTACCGTGTAGTTCTCCTGAATGGTGCCATTGCCCCGCTCGATGAGCGCCCAGGTAATTTTGGCAAGGTCGTCAGATGCATCCGAAATCCAGGAACCAACGTCAGTGCCATTGAAGGTCAGATTATTCTCCGATGCATGAACGGTGAGACTTTCGCCATCCACCCAGCCGCCGTAACGTACCTGCAGTACACCGTGCAAGCTTTTCGTGCTGTCCCAAGGCTTATCCTGAGCCTCAATGGTCACCTTGATATGCTTCGGCGTGATTTTTCCATCGCGGTAGGCGACAATCACATCATGGCCATCCGTGTCGCCAATCTTATAGTTCCCTGCGTCCTTGCCGGTCAGGGCGCCAGCGGCCGGGATCTCCAGCTTCACGGTCTTTTCGCCCGCATCCTTCGACGCCTCCAGGCCATCTTTGACTAAGAACTTCACCGAAACACCCGTCTGATTCTCGTTCAGAAATACCGTGTCACCCTCCAAAACGCCGCTCGTCAACTGGACATAGTCCGTCCAATTCTCGCCGGTGGCCCAGGTGTAGGTATCATATTTGCCGTCATACTCCTTCGAGATCGTCTTCGAGCCAGACGTATTTTCGCCAAGGGTCAGCTGCTTCTTGGCAACTGTGATCCGGCCGGCGCAGACCTCTACCTGGTTATATTTTCCGTCTATCGAGGTAAAGTAGGAAACCACCCAGTAGGTCCCGGCATCCATGACTTTCTTGTCTGTATCGAGGATCGCATCGCCGCGCTGGCCGTTCTTGTCCTCATAGAACAGCTTAAGATAATGGCCTTCGATCTCCTTGCCGTTCGGTTCCAGCGCACTGACGGCAGGATTTTTTATCGCATGGGCAATCTGGAATTGGGAGAACGTTTCCCCGTTGTATTCCAGGTTGTCAATGTCGTGCATGAAGTCGTTCAGGGTCGGGGTTTCTTTCTGGCTGTTTTGGAAGGTCAGGGTGATGCCTGTCAGGGTCAGGGTAAAGGTCTTGTCCCCGGCCTTCACTGTCAGCGTGCCGGACTGGTTCGCCGCCTCAGAGGTCAGGGTGACAGTCCAGCCGAAGGGAGCATCGCTCCAGGTAAAGCCCGTGGCTTGGGCTGGAGTCACCTCATAATGATTGATGAAGCTGTCGCCATACTGGTCTTTCACGGAAGAAATCTTGACGTTTGCGCTGGCTGTCGGGGCCGGGAGCACTGCGCTGGAGTTTCCATCCGCCGTTTTGGTTGCCTCGGAGCCATTGACCGTGAATGTCACATCACTCAGCACGGAGGCTGCGCGCTTGATCGTCAGCTCTTTGCTTTCCAGCGGTTTAACCTCTGTAACGTCGTCATTGCCCGTGCTGTTGGTCACATTGATCGTCAGCTTTTTCCCGGTCGTATCCGTGATCGTTTCCTTTGCCCTGGCGTCTACGCGGATTGTAACCAGTCCATTTCCCGTGTTTGGCACGATACCGGTCTGCTCATCGACTTCGTTGCCATCCAGTACGATTTCTGCATACTGCTCGGCATTGGGCATGGCCGTGCCGTACTGGTCAAACACCGCGATCTGGAACTTCCGCTCCACCGTATCGCTGCCAACCGGCACCTCAATGTCGCCCGCCTCGCCGACTTCCGTAATCGTCGCCCTCGTCGGGGTGCTCTTCGCCATTGTAAACTTACGTCCGCCTGTTTCCAGAGAAAGCGAAGCACCGAAGTTCGCACGGATGCGATGTTCACCGCTTCCGAACAGCAGCTCGCCATTCACCCAGGCATTCGTCAGCTCTGCCGAAATGGTGCCGTCTTCATTTTGTACAAATGCGCACGCAATCTTTGTATGCGCATTGTTGTCCCCAATATAGTAGAGCTCAAACGCATCAGCGGGAACGGTAACTTCCTTGCCGTTCTCGATCATCGGCTGTCCGTACTGGTCAAGCACATAGACCGGTGCAACTTTCCACCTCAGCTTTTCACCAACAGCGGGAACTGTCCGGTCATCTTCAACCGTTACAATATAATTTGTATAACCGTTTTCGGCCCTGCAGCCCAGCGAAGTAGCTTCCAGGTCAGCTTTCTGAATGGTGACAAGCTTTTCTCCCAAGCTCTTTCCATCGCCAACAGAAGCAGACAGCTTCACTTTCACCGGCAGATTCAGGTCTGCCGCACCCTTGGAAACTGTCAGCACCTTGGTCGACGCATCAAATATCAGCCCCGCAGGCAGTGTTTCACCATTTTCCAGCGTCGCAGAAATCGTGATATTCTTCGGCTGCGGCTCCAACTGCACGTCGTTTCCATCGGTGTCCTTGTACTGGCTATAAACTGTCGCTGCAACCGCGACTTCCAAATCCGGCTGCGTCCCAAACGGAACCTCCAACGTGCTTCCGTCTCCGCTGAGTGGCGTGCCATCCTTGGTCGTGAGCGTAAGAATCGCCTTCGTCGCCTTCGGCAAACTGCTTTCAACCGTGAAGTTGCAAGACCTTCCCTGCTGCGCCAGGCCTTGCGCAAAGGGGATAACGGTACAAGTTACGTCATTTGCAAGGTCACTTTTAATATGGATCTTATTGTCCTGAAGATAAACCGAACCTTTTGCCCTGTCATCACTCAGTGTCAGCTGGGCTCCGGTAGTGGCATTCTCCATCTTATCGCCATACTGGTCATAGGCCCGGATATCCAGGTCAATGGTCTTCAGGCTCGCCTCGCCCGGCGCCGGCGCCGTATACGACTCTTTAAAGACGTTGGCAAACTCCACCGACGTCAGCACAGGGCTCTCGCTGGTGATATCAAGCGTAATCTGCTTGCTGAGTCCACCCGCCGAAACCGTAACCGTCGTGCTGCCCTTGTCCTTATAGGAGAGCTGAAGCTTGCCGTCCACGACTTTCTCGCCGGTCACGCTCGGGTTTTCAGCATTCGTCACGCTGCCGTCCGCCCCCACAAGCTTGACGTACTGCGCGAGGTCGTAGCTCTGCGTCCCGTCCCCGTCCGCCTTCGTCGGCCGCGGGAAGGACGTCTGCGTCATGATCAGCGTCGGGAGCTCTGCGCCTGCGGGCAGAACTGTAATGGAGCCATCAATGTATTCCACTACGCTGGAATCATACGAATCATTCCGGTCATCTTTGCTCGCACCATCTGTCAAACTAAAAACGCCAGCATCTCCATTTTCGCCCGGAAGATAATTCACATGAAGCGCATAGGTGCCCGGTGCGGCATTTGCCGCCACTTCGACACTCACCCACACAAAAGTGTCTTGCAAATAGTCCGTTACAGCCTCGCCCTCACTAAGCGCAGGTGCCCAAGAGATGCTGCCTTTACCATTTACTACACCGGCTTGTCCGCCGTAGGCGTCACCATAAATTTTCCCATCCTTCGTCAACACACTTGTGATTGTAAGCGGCACCTCTGCGTCGACGCTAAACTCAAGCTGTGCTGACGAAACAAACCGATTCGTATGGTTTCGCAGTTGAACCGGCACTTTCAGAGTTACCGCTTTTTCCGTGTCCACTTTTACCGCCACATGATCTGCGGATGCTGTTGCATAATAAGTTGTGCCGTCCACATTATCTGCAGCAACCACTACCACAAAAGACAGCAGCATCGCAAACACAAGCATCAACGAAATCATTCGTTTGAGCATCGTCTTCATTCTCTTGATCCCTCCCGTTTATTACTGCGCAACTCCAAGCGGATACGCATCTTTATATACAGCGTTTTTCAAAATATCCGCAGCATCCGCTGCCGTGACATTTCCATCCCGGTTAACATCCGCCGCTTCAGGCGTGGCTAATTTATATGCTCCGCGTGTTGCAACATATTTCAGCACTTCCGCTGCATCCGCCGCCGTAACATTGCCGTCTCCGCCAACATCCCCCCACTTAAACTTCATCTTCGTCACTGCCACCGGCGTCAATTCCTCAAAGCCGCCGCCGGAGAGGTAGATGACCGCGCCGGAGAGCTGCGAGGGGAGGAGCGTGAATTTGATCTTCCCGTCCGTGGCCGTCACGCTCAGCTGGTCAATGTAGGTGATCGTGTCCTCATTCAGCCTGGCGGCGGGGATGGCGATATCGTCCGTCACCGCGTCGGTCTTCTCCATCAAAACCAGGATCTCGTCGCCGCTTTTGATCTTCTCGGTGTCCTGATAGGTCACGGTCAGTCGATCGCCATCGGCCGTCAGCGTGCACTTTCCGTCCAGCGCCGCCGTCAGCAAATTCGATCCCGTGTTTTCGACATAATTTACGTTCGCCGCCATCGCCGCCGTCCCCAGCAGCAAAATCAGCGCCAGGCCCAGGGCCAGTCTTCGCGTTCCTTTCTTCATTCCGGCTCTCCTTTTCCATATCACTCAGAACCTGTCGTTTCTGTACAGGGTACAGAAACGATTTCCCCCGGGGGAAATCTGCATTTTTTCTGCTTCCGGCCTTATTCCGCCGGATATTTGTCCAGATAGCGCGTAATCATCACGGCGATCTGGGCGCGGGTGGCCGGGTCGTTCGGGGCCAGTTTGGTGCCGGCGTCCAGGCTGTCTGTGCCGCACCAGATGTTTTTATAGACTGCCCAATAGACCGCGGTTTTGGCATAGGCCGGGATGCTCGCCGAATCCGTAAAGGTCTGGTCGTAGAGGCCGGTGAGCATCGCCTCCATGCCGCTCTCGCTGCCGGAGAGGCGGAAGAGAATCGTCGCCAGCTGCGCGCGTGTCACCTGGCCGCCGGGGTTAAACCGCCCGTCGCCGACGCCCTTGACCACGCCGTTTTGCTCCGCCCAGGCGATTGCGTCACGGTAATACTCATGCGTCAGATCGGTGAATGTCGCAGGGGCGGCCACCTTGGGCGAACCCATCGCGCGGTAGAGAATTGTCACGCATTCGCCGCGCGTCATCGCGTCGTTCGGGCGGTATTTTCCGTTGTAGCCCAGAATCAGGCCCAGATCGGCGGCCTCATCGATGGCGTCCTTGGCAAAGCTCCCGTCCGTATCGGAAAACGACGAATCGCCGCTCCCTCCGGTCTGCCCCTTGCCCGGCAGCTTCAGATCCGTCGCGCCGACCGTCACGGTGATGCCCTCGGCATTGCTGCCGCTGAACACCATATCTCCCAGGCCAAACTTGGGCGCACCGTCCTTGAGGGCCTTGAACGTGCAGACGCCGAGCGTGCCGTCCGCCGTCACCGGCGTCACAGTCGCCGCCGCGAGAATCGCGCCATCTTCGCCCTTGGCATTCGACATGTGCAGCGTATCTTCCAATACCGCGCCCGCCACGCAGTTCTCACATTCCACAGCCTTCCCGTCATACTGCACCGTAAACTGCACAGCGCAGAGGCCAGGGTTGTCCGCAATGCGCACGCGCACCTCAAACTGCTCGCCCGCCTTGACCGACGCGGGGGCCTCGAGATAAACCGTAGGCGTTTTTGCCGCGGCGGCGGCCGGCAGCGTCAACGCGAAAATCAAAATCAGTACCAGCAGTGTTGAAATCCTTTTCTTCCGCATTCCGGGTATTCCTCCTCAAAGGGTATAATTCGCCTATTTTTATGTATAACAGTATATCCCAAGCCCGCACAGAAGTCAACGAAAAACCGCTCCATTTCTCCTGAAAAAAGAACTCTCCGCTGCCTCACCGCTCAAAATTGATAAACTTTTGAGCAAATTCATCGTCTTTTGGGCGTATTTTCTCGCAATTATTATAAAATCTTGAGATATTTCGGATTTTATGGTAAATTCTTTATTGCAATTTGCAAAAAGTATGGTAAAATACAAGTTAGTACATCCAGATCGGAGGAGACTCACCATGAAAGCGAACCGGCTCGACCTCATCGAAGCCTATACCGTAGACCGCGGAAGCGCCTCCCTGCCCGAGCTGGCTGAGGCCTTCGGCGTCTCCATCAATACGATCCGAAGGGATATCGCCGAGCTTGTGCAGCGTGGCAAGATCCGTAAAGTCTACGGCGGCGTCACGGCCAACGACGTCTCCGTCACGCCGATCTCCGTCCGTGAGACCACAAACAGCCTGGAAAAACAGCGCATCGGCGAGCTTGCAGCCCAGCTGGTCAACGACGGTGACACGATTTTCCTCGATTCCGGCTCCACCACGCCGTATCTGCTCGCCTGCCTGGAAGACAAGCAGGAGCTGACCGTGATCTCGCACAACTTAAAGGTCATTGAGCTTGCCGCCCACTGCGAAAACCTGCATCTGATCGCCATCGGCGGCGAATATAACTACCGGACGAACGATTTTTCCGGCATTGCCAGCTCTTCCGAGACGCTCAGCCGCTACCATATCAGCAAGGCATTTCTGGCCGCAACGTCCGTTTCCCTGCGCTTCGGCCTTGCAAACACCTCGTTTTTGCAGGCGGAAATGAAGCGGCGCATCGCCGCCGCCAGCGACAGCGTCATTCTGACGGCCGACCACAGCAAATTTACCCGCAGCGCGGCCATCACCTTCTGCCCCTTCGAAACGCTCTCCGCCGTTGTGACCGATCGCCGGCCCGACGAGGCCTTCGTTGCCGCCTGCGCGCAGCAGAACATCCGCCTGCTCTATTGAAATTTCGTATAAAATTGCCTCTGTGCCCCCGTTCCCGTGCGGAACGGGGGCTTTTTGCGCGCATCGTCCGCCTGTTGCGCTTGAGCAAGTCTTGGCACCCTCGTTAGAATGGTGTTTTCCTTGCTTATATTTTGGTGAAATTGATTAAAAATTTGATCACTTGTTGACAAATTAGCAAAACTGTGTTATATATTGAGCATGTTATGAGGAAATTGTGCAAGAACCTAAGAAAACATACAATCAAAAGGAGATTGGATTATGGCTAAGATTAAAGTAGGCGTCGCTGGTTACGGCACCATCGGTCAGCGCCTGGCAGACGGCGTTGCGATGCAGGAGGATATGGAGCTTGTCGGCATTGCCGATCTGGCCCCGACTCTGTCCCTGCAGGCGCTGCGTGAGCGCGACATGATCGGCGCAAACGGTATGAAGTACAACCTCTACCTCGTCGACGGCGCAGACAAGGCCGCCTTCGACGCCAAGGACATCCCCGTTGCCGGTTCGTTCGACGAGCTGTGCCAGAATGTCGACATCATGCTCGACTCCGCTCCCGGCGGCGTCGGCGCGAAGAACAAGGAAAACTATTATGATAAGTATGGCGTCAAGGCCATCTTCCAGGGCGGCGAAAAGAACTCCGTCGCAGATGTCTTCTTCCATGGCTATGCCAACTATGAAAAGGGCGTCGGCCAGAACTATCTGAAGCTGACCTCCTGCAACACCACCGGCCTCATCCGCACCGTCGACTGCCTCGACCGTGAGATCGGCATCGAGAAGGTTGCCATCACCATCATCCGCCGCGTGGCCGATCCCGGTGACTACCATCGCGGCCTGACCAACGCCCTGCAGATGGAAAAGGCGCCGACTCACCAGGCCGTCGACCTCATGACCATCATGCCGCACGTCAACGCGACCGGCATCCTGGTGCACACCCCCGTCACCCACGGCCACATCATCACCGTCCTCGCCACCGCGAAAGACGGCAAGAAGATCACCAAGGACATGGCCCTGGCAGCGTTTGAAAAGCATCCGCGCATCCGCGTCGTCACCATGGACGAGGGATTCAAGGGCAACGCCTCCTTCTTCAAATACGCCCGTGACCTCGGCAACCGCCGCGGCGATATGTACGAAATCGGCCTGTGGGCAGACTCCATTGTCGAATCCGGCAACGACATCATGTATGCCATCAACATCCCGCAGGAATCCGTCACCATCCCCGAGACCATGGACGCCATCCGCGCCGCCTGCAAGATGCAGCTGACCCGCGAAGAAGGCACCGCCATGACCAACAAATATCTCGGCATCGGCAAGTTCAAGAAGTAAGCATTTCCTTCTCCGCTGCCCAGATGCAGCGAACAGACATAACCCCTTTTCGGCCAAGGTGGGGCAAGGCGTTGGCCTTGCTCCACCGGCGCATTTCAGGAGGTATTTTATGCGATTTGGCATCCACACGCTGGACGAATTTGACGTGTCCGGCAAAACCGTCCTCTGCCGCGTCGACATGAACCAGCCCGTCGACCGCGCAACCGACACCTTAAAGAGCACCGCCCGCATCGAGGCCTGCGTACCGACCATCCGGGAGCTGTCCGATAAGGGCGCAAAGCTCGTGCTCCTGGCCCACCAGGGCAGCGACATCGAGTATAAAAATTTCTACTGCACCCGCCCGCACGCCAAAGTTCTCGAACGCCTTCTCGGCCGCCCGGTTCAGTGGATCGACGACGTCTGCGGCCCAACGGCCCGGCAGATGATCCGCGATCTGAAGGACGGCGAGATTCTCCTCCTGGACAACGTCCGCTACGTCTCCGAAGAGCAGACGCTCTTCGAGATGAAGCTGCAGCTCACCCACGAACAGCAGGCCAAGACGCTGCTTGTGGAAAAGCTCGCGCCGCTGGCAGATCTCTACGTCTGCGACGCCTTCGCCGCCGCCCACCGCGACCAGCCCAGCCTCTGCGGCTTTGAGCAGGTCCTCCCCTCGGCGATGGGCCGCCTGTTTGAAAAGGAATACTGCGTCATCTCCGAGCTCATGGCCTCCCCGGCCAAGCCGTGCGTGTTCGTGCTCGGCGGCTCGAAGATCTCTGACGCCTTTATGATGATGGAAACCGTGCTCGGCAGCGGCGTGGCCGATACCGTCCTCACCGGCGGCCTCGTCGGCAACATCCTGCTCGCCGCCAAGGGCGAGGCCATCGGCCAGGGCAGCCTGGATTTCATCTGCAAGAGCAACTACGGCGAATTCATTGAAAAAGCCAAAACGATCTATGCCAAATACGCGGACAAGATCGTCCTCCCCGCCGACCTCGGCTATGTCGAAGACGGCGCGCGGAAGGAATGCAAAATCGGCGCCGTTCCCGCGGAGATCTGCGCGGTGGATGTCGGCAGTGAAACCGCCAAACAGTACGAGTCCATCATTCTGGCCGCGAAGACTGTCTTCGTCAACGGCCCGATGGGCATTTTTGAAAAACCGGAGACCGAGCTCGGCACAAAGACCGTCTTCGAGGCGCTCGGCGCCTGCCCCGGCTATACTGTCGTCGGCGGCGGCGACAGCGTGACGGCCGCAGCCAAATATCAGGTCAAGGACAAGCTCGGCTACGTCTGCACCGGTGGTGGCGCGCTCATCCGCTTCCTCACCGGGGAAGAGCTCCCCGTGGTCAAAGCGCTGCGACACGCGGCCAAGGCCTTTTGAGGGCGCGCCGATGAGACTGGAATTTGGATACGGGACCGGCGTGCAGATCGTGGACGTGCCGGATAAAAATGTGATGGATGTGCTCTATGCCAACCCGATGGAGCACGAGCGCCGCGGCGAAGACGCCGTCCGTTATGCGCTCCTGCACCCCATCGGCGCCCCACGCCTCTGCAAGCTGGCAAAACCGGGCCGGAAAGTCGCCATCATCGCCAGCGACATCTCCCGCCCCGTGCCGAGCTATGAGATCCTGCCCGCCATTCTGGATGAACTGAGTGCGGCCGGCTGCCGCGACGAGGATATCACCGTGGTCTTCGCCCTCGGCTCTCACCGCCACCATACAGAAGCGGAAAAGCAGCACCTCGCAGGGGAAGCTGTCTACCGCCGCGTGCGCTGCGTCGACTCCGACCCGGATAACTGTATCCACCTCGGAACCACGAAAAACGGCACGCCCGTGGACGTCACGCGCACGGTTGCGGAGGCCGATTTCCGCATCTGCACCGGCAACATTGAATTTCACTACTTCGCCGGCTATTCCGGCGGCGTCAAGGCCATCATGCCCGGCGTCTCCACCCCGGCGGCCATTCAGTCCAACCACAAGCTCATGGTGCAGGATGCCGCCTGCGCGGGCAACCTCGACACAAACCCGGTTCGTCAGGACATTGAAGAGGCTGGCCGTATCTGCGGCGTAGACTATCTCGTCAATGTCGTGCTCGACGAGCACAAGCATATCGTCTACGGTGTGGCCGGTGATGCAGTCCAGGCGCATCGGGCAGGCTGCGCCTACCTCGACCGGATGTACCGCAAGCCGATTCCGGCGCGGGCAGACATCGTGCTGGTCTCCCAGGGCGGCGCGCCGAAGGACGCCAACCTCTACCAGACGCAGAAAGCGCTGGACAACGCAAAGCACGCCGTCAAAAAAGGCGGCACAATCATTCTGATTGGTGCTTGCAAGGAAGGCCTCGGCAGTGTAAAATTTGAACAGTGGCTGAAGGAAGCGCCGACCGCCCATTCGATGATCGACCGCGTGCACACACATTTCGAACTCGGCGGCCACAAGGCAGCCGCCATCGCCATGGTGCTGGAAAATGCACAGATCGATTTCGTCAGCGAACTGCCGGATGACTTCGTCCGCAGCATTTTCCTGAATCCCCAGCCCAGTGCACAGGCCGCGCTGGAGCAAGCTTTCCAAAAATATGGACCGGAGGCCACCGTGCTTGCCATGCCGTTTGGCGGTGCAACGCTCCCGATCGCAATGAAACAGGAGTAACAAATCATGGATTACGCAAAAGAATCGCTTCGCCTGCATGGCGAGTGGAAGGGCAAAT